>JAFYJH010000086.1 GCA_017538195.1 Prevotella sp. | reverse complement strand
TGGCGAAGTTACTCCGTCTCGGAAGAAAAAACAAAAGTTTGTTTTGTTCTTCTCTCGACTTTTCGTAACTTTGCGCTCGAAAATTAGAAAACGATGAAACTTTACAGCGACAAAGAACTTTCTGAGCTGCTCGATAAGCCGATTTTTCACTTGATTGGTGACTGCGCCGACGAACTCGGCGTGGAATGTTATGTCGTGGGCGGTTATGTGCGCGATATTTTCCTTGAACGGCCCTCGAAAGACATTGATGTGGTGGTTGTGGGAAGCGGCATCGAGGTGGCGAAACGACTGAAGGAAAAACTCGGTCGGAAGGCGCATCTGAGTGTTTTCAAGAATTTCGGGACGGCGCAAGTAAAAGCCCCCTCCAACCTCCCCCCACTGGGGGAGGCTACCGTGGTGGAACATTATCAAACTGCATCACCGATGAACTATGACATTCTGAAGAAAAATGCGGCGGAACACAGAAAAAAACCTACAGAAGCGGAATCGGCTATGTGGGAATTGTTGCGCGAAAAGAATGTCGGAGAGAAATTCCGCAGACAGCATGTCATAGGTGAATATATAGTTGATTTTGTGAATATCAAGCATCAACTGGCCATCGAAATTGATGGCGGATACCATTTTACTCCCGAACAACAAGAATATGACAGGAATAAAACAGAAGCATTAAATAAAATAGGCTATCGTGAACTCCGTTTTACAAACGAAGAAGTTTTGCAAGCGCCAGAAGCCGTATTAGCCGCCATCAAAGAGGCTTTGTCAGAAGAAAATGCCTCCCCCGGTGGGGGGAGGTTGGAGGGGGCTTTCTTCGAGGTGGAATTCGTCGGTGCTCGCCGTGAAAGTTACAACCGCGACTCGCGAAAACCGATTGTCGAGGACGGCACGTTGGAGGACGACCAAAACCGCCGCGACTTCACCATCAATGCGATGGCGATTTGCCTGAACAAAGGGCGTTTCGGCGAACTCGTCGATCCGTTTGACGGCCTCTACGACCTCGAAGACGGCATCGTCCGCACGCCGCTCGACCCCGACATCACCTTCAGCGACGACCCCTTGCGGATGCTGCGCTGTGTGCGTTTCGCTACGCAATTAGGATTTTTCATCGAGGACGAGACTTTCGAAGCCCTTGAGCGCAACGCCGACCGACTGAAAATCATCAGCGGCGAGCGCATTCAGGACGAACTCAACAAAATCATCTTGTCGCCGCATCCGAGCACGGGTTTCGACTACCTCTATCGCTCTGGACTTTTGCAACTGATTCTGCCCGAACTGACGGCTCTCGACGATGTTCAGACGGTCGCCGGACGCGCCCATAAGAACAATTATTATCATACGATGGAAGTTCTGGAAAATGTTGTTAAAGCCTCCCCCAGTGGGGGGAGGTTGGAGGGGGCTTTGTGGCTCCGCTGGGCCGCCTTGCTCCACGACATCGGCAAGATGAAAACGCGCCGTTGGGAACCTTCGACAGGCTGGACTTTCCACAACCATAACTACGTGGGCGCGAAGATGGTACCGCAGATTTTCCGACGGCTGAAACTGCCGATGGACGCGAAGATGAAATACGTGCAGAAACTCGTTGATTTGCACATGCGCCCCATCGTCATCGCCGAGGACCAAGTGACCGATTCCGCCGTGCGCCGCTTGTTGAACGATGCCGGCGACGACATCGACGACCTGATGACGCTCTGCGAGGCCGACATTACCTCGAAAAATTCGCAGCGAAAGCAGCGTTTCCTACAGAATTTCCAAATCGTGCGCGAAAAACTCGCCGATTTGCAGGTGCGCGACTACAAACGCCTGCTGCAACCCGTCATCGACGGCAACGAAATCATGGAAATGTTCCAGTTGAAACCCTCTCGCGAGGTCGGCGAACTCAAACAAACGCTCAAGGATGCCGTGCTCGACAACCGCGTGCCCAACGAGCGCGAACCGCTGATGCAGCTTTTGATGGAAAAAGCCCAAGAAATGGGACTGAAAACCGAATAAAACCTAATAATTTGTATGAAAAAAGTATTTGCAATTCTGCTCTCTATCGTATGTCTGACAGCCCAGAAAACAACGGCTTGCACGTCCGTCATCGTGTCGGGAAAGGCCACGAAAGACGGTCGCCCGATCATCTTCAAAAATCGCGACACGGGAACGCTCGAAAATCGGATGCTCGTTCTTCAAGGACAGCGTTTCCGCTTTGTCGGGTTGGTGAACACCGCCGACACGCTGCCCGAAAATGTCTGGGGCGGCCATAACGAGGCTGGTTTTGCCATCATCAACACGGCAGCCTTCAACCTCAACGGCGACGAGGGCGACACCGACGGCGACGGCATTTTGATTCGCAAGGCTTTGGGTTTGTGCGCCTCGGTCGAGGATTTCCAGACGCTGCTCGACACGATTGCCAAGCCGATGAATGTCAATTCCAACTTCGGCGTACTCGACGCGCACGGCTGTTGCGCCTATTTCGAGACGGGCCATTATAAATATGTGAAATTCGATGTGGACGACCCGACGGTTGCCCCCGACGGCTATCTGATGCGCACGAATTTCGGCACGACGGGCAACCACAAATTGGATCAAGGCGTCGAGCGGTTCTGCGCCATCACCGACTATATGAACGAGGCCGTCGGCGAAGGAAAATTCGACGCCACGCGCCTGATTACGTCGATTCCGCGCTATTTCACGCACGGTCTGACGAAGTGGAAAATGGAAGATTTCATGCCTGCGACCGAAAACGATGTGCAAATGTTCCCCGTCAGCGACTACATCACGCGCTATTCCACGGCCTCGGCCATCCTCGTGCAAGGCATTTTGCCCGACGAAAAGCCCGAAAACACGGTAAGTTGGACGATTATCGGCTCACCAATGACCGCCGTTGCCGTTCCTGTCGTTTTGCT
>JAFYJH010000085.1 GCA_017538195.1 Prevotella sp. | reverse complement strand
CTTTTTCTGGCCACTTTTCTGGCCACTTTTCTGGCCACTTTTCTCTTTTCTGGTCATTTTTCTGGGTAGTTTTCAACGTACTTTCCAACGTACCTTTCTCCACAGTTTTCTCTACAGTTTCTTCTCTCAATGCAGAGTTAAGCCGTACCTTCACCATAAACTCCACTTGTTTGTATTCTGGGGCAGGATTGCCAGCCTCAGCCATTTCACGGAACATACGGTCAACACCCTCGCCGAACTCCTTCACCAACTTGTACTGCTGCATAAACTGAACGATTTTCGGATTGCGCGAGAAGTGCATCTGCCGGATATTGTCGATGCGCACCATGCCCGGCAATATGCCCGGACTTTCCACCACATAATGATGGTCGAATATCTTTACCATAATATCTGTGCCTAAAATGCTATAGTCGCGGTGGGCAACGGCATTCACAATCAATTCTGTCCAGCAGAAAGACGGATATTGGGGAATGGTGACAAAACGGGCATCCTCGCCTAAAAAAGTATATTCCTTAATCTGAGTATCTACAAAATCAATTGCCTTTTGTGTCATCTCCAAGATGCGCCCCTCGAACATCACATCTTTCACTACATTCATCTCACGGCCAAAGCGTTCCTCATCCCCCAGATAACGGACAATTCGGATTCGGGCACGCTGGAAGAACTTCTGCGGATCTTTACCAAACAACAGGATGGCTGCCCCAGAAACCTTCTCCACTCCGTTTACTGTGGTGATATAGCCTTTATTAGTACGCAAATAGGTGGCAGCATCTTTGGTATAGCCAATCTTCTGGCAATACTGCGTTACGAAATCGAGGTCGATGTCATCAATCGTTGCACCATAGACGGGTTCATCCTCATAATAGCGTCCACCCTTGGCATAAAATAACTGCATACGCATCTCGAAGTTCAGTTTCTTCGATTTGTCGCCCACCCGATAGAAAGCATCATCAGCCTGATTGGCATGTACCTTCATACTGGGGGCAATTTGCATCACCAACACTCGGTTAGGAAGTCCGTTTACATCTGTGCAATCGACGAAATGTACTTCGACATTTACAGAAGGAACACAGAAGTCGAACGGAGCACGCAGCAACTCGTTCAGATGGTCATCGTTCCCGTTGATGCCTGTAATACGACCGTCATCCTCAATGCCTATCACCACATCGCCACCATCGGCATTGGCAAAAGCAACGAGTATGACACCAAGTGCCTTGGCATCTATCCGAAAACTCTTACGATCGAAAAGTTGTCCTTCGGGTTGTTGCTGTAAATCCTTTATATCAATCATGATTGTTTGTTTTTAATGTGTTTAACAGGTCATTCAGCGACTGCATCGCCTCTGATTCTGCCTGCATGGCCTCTTGGAAATCTATGATAGCCTGCTGCAAGTCAATTTGCTCTTCTGGCTCGAAGGTATCCACATATCGGGGAATGTTGAGGTTAAACTCGTTTTCCTCGATGTCATCCATATCGACAATGGCAAAATAACGCTTACGCAGTTCTGGGTCGGCGAACATCTGCAAAAGTTCTGTCTCTACATCGGCAATCGCCAGACGTTGCTTCGTTGCCTTCTCTTTGGCAGCATTTATCTTTGCTGTTTTGTCTGCAAGGAGCTTGTCTAAGGCGTTTTGACTGGTTTCCAAAGACTTCAATTCTCCCTTCGTGGGTTTCTTGTCTTTTTCTTCCTTGTCTTGAATGGTCTGTTTGGCCTTATTCAGTTTGTCGGTCTTAGTGGCAATGTCCTCTGCCAAGTCTTTTTCAATTTCAGAAACTTCATATTCAAGGTCTATCTGAATTTGGCTGTTCAGTTGCAGTTTCCTGTCGGCAATCCATGCTTTAGCCTTCTCAATATCTCCCCAACTTTCCAACATCGTAGAGATACGAAGCACGTCCTGAGGTTCCAATACACTCATATTGGCATCTTCACGATACCAACCCTTCTTGGCGGCATAAACCATCAGCACCTTGTTCTTCCGTTCTACAGGTTTGTTCTTGTCGAAGAAGATAATAGCACCTGGGATGGTTGTACCATAGAACAGATTGCTGGGTAACACGACGATCGCATCAATGATGTTGATGTGCTGCTCGAAACCGATACCCTGCAAGAACCCACGACGAATCAGATATTCCACGTCAGCCTTGCGGTTCTGGCCGTATTCCTCTTCGGTCTTCTCTGGTTGTCCTCTAAACAAGACGCCCTGCGGACAAACCACGCCAGCCTTTCCCTTGTCGTCCAAAGAGGCAATGATGTGTTGCAAGAAAGCAAAGTCGCCATTGCTATAGGGTGGTATGCCATAGACAAGACGGTTGTAGGAATCGATAAACTCCTTTTTGTATTCCAGTTGAGGCGTTCCGTCTTTTTTGTTGACGGCCTTTCCTTTCTTGTCTTTCTTGGGCTCGCCATTCTGTGCCCAGTTCTCCAAAGAGAACGGGAAATTGGCCATCACTTTGTCGAAAGTACGGAGCAGCAAAGGGTTGTCTTCTTCTTTGAACTTCGGATCGCGTATGGTATCACCCTGCTCAATGCGGGCATCCAAGCCATGCAGAATCATATTGATGTTACAAATAGCCCATGTGTTCCAGACCAATTCCTGCCCAAACAGACGTACCCTCTTTTGATCGTGGTAGTTTGCTTTCGCATATTTGGCAGCATTGAGCAGAAAACCGCCAGATCCACAAGTTGGGTCGTAAATGGTTTCGCCTCGCTGTGGTTTCAGGTAACGGACTATAATATCAACCACTTCCTGAGGCGTGTAGAACTGACCTGCCATCGTGCCACCTTTGTTTTCATCGGCAAAACGTTTAATCAAGTATTCGTAGGCATCGCCAAGCACATCAACGGTAACGTTCTTATTACTTAAATCGACGGCTCCTAAATAACTAATCAGATTGGTAAGCACCTCCGGGTCGAGTTTCTTCCCACCGGAGCCGTCAGGCGCAGGCTCATTCCAACGGACGGTATTAATAATTCCTTTTAATATATACTTTCCGTTTTTATCTATATTCTGGTCAGCAATGGCTCCGACAGCCTTGTCAAGTGTCTCGTTCTTCTTGTCAATGGGAGCCTTCCGCACGTCTTCCCAAAAACAACCGTCAGGGATGATAAAGTCGTGCATCTTCTTAGCGATTACTTCCAACTCTTTGGCGGACGGCTCACGACTAAAATCGCCCTTAAATTGCTCTTTTCCGTATTCTATTTCCCACAGATAGTTATCAGAGAGTCGTTTGAAGAACAACAGGGAAAGGATGTAAGACTTATAGTCCTCCACCTTATCGCGAAGTATATCTGCCATTCCAAAGAGCAGGCTTCCTAATGCTTGTTTCGTTATCATTTTATCCATCTTAAAATTTCACCCTACAAAAGTAGCAAAAAATATTGAAAGTACAAAAAAAATATTTTTCTTTTTGTTTTTTCGCTCATTTTTTCGTACCTTTGCACGATAGGAATTATTTTTGATGATGATATGAAAATTTTTACAGGGGCTCAGATTCGGGAGCTTGACACCTATACGATTGAGCACGAGCCGATTCGCTCGATCGACTTGATGGAGCGGGCAGCGAAGGCCGTGACGCGCGTCATTACGGAGCGATGGGACACGCGGATGAACATCGTCGTGTTCGCCGGACCGGGCAACAACGGCGGCGACGCACTGGCTGTGGCGCGGATGCTCGGCGAGCAGGGCTACACGGTGTCGGTCTATTTGTTCAACATCCACGACCAACTGTCGGACGAGTGCAGCATCAACAAAAAGCGGCTGAGCGACGGCCATCGGGTCAAGAATTTCACGGAGGTGACGCTCGATTTCGACCCGCCGAAACTCGACACCGACACGCTCGTCATCGACGGACTGTTCGGTTCGGGTCTGAACAAACCGCTGTCGGGTGGTTTTGCGTCGTTGGCGAAATACATCAACCAGTCGCCGAGCAAGGTCGTGAGCATCGACATTCCGTCGGGACTGATGACCGAGGACAACACCTACAACGTCCACGCAAACATCATCCGCGCCGACCTGACGCTGACTTTCGGCAACCTGAAACTGGCGATGCTCTTGGCGGACAACCAGCCCTATCTCGGCGAAGTGCGCGTGCTCGACATTCGTCTTTCGCAGGAATTCATCGCCCGAACCGACGCACAATTCACGCTCATCGAGGAGCAGGACATCCGTCCGCGTCTGCGTCCGCGAAGCGATTTCGCCCACAAGGGCCAGATGGGTCACGCGCTCATCGTGGCAGGCAGTTACGGAATGACGGGCGCGGCCATTCTCGCCACGAAAGCCTGTCTGCGCACGGGTGCCGGAAAAGTGACCGTGCGCACGCCGAAGCGCAACTATTCCATCATGCAAATCGCCGTGCCGGAGGCCGTTCTGCAAATCGACCACGAAGACACCCATTTTTCCGAGGCCATCGACGCACAACCCTACGACGCCATCGGCATCGGACCGGGCATCGGAACGCAAGAGCATACGGCCATCGCACTCATCGCGCAGATTCGCCGCTCGCAATGTCCCATCGTGCTCGACGCCGACGCGCTGAACATCCTCGCCAACCACCGCGCTTGGATGCAGCAACTGCCGAAAGGCATTATCATGACGCCCCATCCCACCGAGTTCGACCGCCTTTCAGGCAACGCCAGCAACGGCTGCTACGACCGCTTGGCGAAGGCTCGCGACATGGCGGAAAGGCTTAATGCCTACATCATTTTGAAGGGTCATTTTTCCGCGCTCTGCCTGCCCGACGGCCACGTTTTCATCAATCCGACGGGCAACGCAGGAATGGCGACGGCAGGCTGCGGCGACGTGCTCGCAGGCATCATCACGGGCTTGTTGGCGCGTGGCTACGACCAGAAAGATGCCTGTATGATCGGAATGTATCTGCACGGACTCGCAGGCGACCTCGCCGTTCGCGACATCGGACAGGAAAGCCTCATCGCCAGCGACTTGATCAACTATCTGCCGAAGGCGTTTTTTCAAATTAACAATTAAAAAGCCTCACCCCTAACCCCTCTCCAAGTAGAGAGGGGAATCGCAAAAAAATATTCAATCGAAAAAAAACATAAAACAATGAAAAATATCCATCGAATCATCGTTGCTGCCCTTGTTTGCGCCACATCAGTCGCTTCCGCCCAAACCGTCGAAGGCACCAGTTACTATCTGCCGAAAACGGCTCTGCGGCTGACGCTTCTCGTTGAAAAAACAAGCTATCAACCCGGCGAATTTGCGGGCTATGCGCAACGCTATATGAAGAAAAACGATGTGCAGTTGGAGCCGAGCACGACCTATCGCCTCATCAACACGAAAATCGCCACTTTCGCCCTGCCCGACACGGCGAAACGCTACACGCTCACGCTCGACAAGCGATACAGCATCAGCGAGGTGGCGCGCACCGACAACGGCATCCTGCTCGCCATCAACGCCGAGGGGAAAAGCGTCGAACTGCCTGCGAAATTCGTGGCTGCGCCGAAGCCGAAACCGCTGAATCCGAAGGACTATATGAACGAGGACATCCTCACCGCAGGCAGCACGGCGAAAATGGCGCAACTCATCGCACAGGAAATCTACGACATCCGCGACAGCCGCAACCAACTGCAACGCGGACAGGCAGAATTTATGCCGAAAGACGGCCAGCAACTGCAAATTATGATGAACGGACTCGACACGCAGGAACGCGCGCTGCGGCAGGTTTTCGAGGGCGTCACCGTCCGCGACACCACCGAACTGACGCTCGAATTCGTGCCCACCGAACCCGTCGAGCGGCAACTGATCTTCCGCTTCTCGCGCCACTTCGGTCTGGTCGATGCCGACGACCTTTCGGGTACACCTTATTATATTAGCATCGCAGCCGACGCGCCTGCAAAATCCGACGAGGAGAAGCCCAACGCCAAGAAAGACAAGGACGACATCGGCCTGAACGTGAACATTCCCGTCAAGGCCACCGCAACGCTCTACGACGGCAACGCGCCCATCCAAAAGTTCGACTTCCAAGCCCCGCAGTTCGGCACCACCGAGAACCTCAGCGGAGCCCTTTTCGGCAAAAAACAAACCTCGAAAATCGTCCTCAATCCCATCACGGGCGGACTTGAAAGCATCAAGGAAATCGCGATTGAAAAATAGAAAATTTTCTGCAAATTATCGGAATTCAGACATCAATTTTCTGCAAATTATCGGAATTCAGACGCATTTTTTCTGCAAATTATCGGAGTTTATCAAAAAAATGATTACCTTTGCAAACAAAAAATGCGTTTGTTATGATAGACGAGAAAACAATACTTCAAGTGCTTCTTGAGCAGAAAGAAGAAGTCGAAAGCTACAAGCCTCGGCAATGGATTAGCCGCAAAGAGGAATCGTTGTTTGAGTTTGACAGCAAACTGGCACAGGTTGTCATTGGCGTGCGCCGCAGTGGGAAATCCACGCTCTGCCATCAAGTTCTCAAAGAACAGAACATCCGCTATGCCTATGCCAACCTCGACGACGACCGTCTGGCCGGTATGGAAACAAAAGATTTAAACACGCTGCTTTCGTGCCTCTACCAAATCTATGGCACAGACATTTCCCATCTGTTTTTCGACGAGATTCAGGATGTTGACGGATGGTATTTGTTCGTCAACCGACTGTTGCGAACCAATGCACACATATTCATCACTGGCAGCAACGCCAAACTGCTCAGCGGCGAACTCGCCACACACTTGACAGGACGATACAACGAAATACGCCTGTATCCATTTTCGTTCTCTGAATATTGCGACTACCATCAAATAGACAAGGACAAAATAACCACAAAGGCCGATGCAGAGCGTAAACGGGCATTTATGGACTACATCAACGACGGCGGATTCCCGGAAATCCAGTCTTTGCGCAACAAGCGAGGCTATGTGCAAAGTTTGACAGATGCCATCTTGCAGAAAGATATACAACGCCGTTTCAAAATCAGAAACATCGACGCTCTTCGGAAAATGGCCAACCATCTGATTAACAACGCTTGTCAGATTGTCAATTACGAAGAACTGGCAGCCACGCTCAACGTGTCGGACAAAACCATCAAGAAATATGTAGATTACCTTCAGCAAGCCTTTCTCATACAACTTCTGCCCAAACATTCCTACAAAAGCAAGGAACGGATTCTCGGCGAAAAAGCCTACACGATAGACACGGGATTAGAGAACAACCGCAACCATTCCATGGCAGGCGAAAACATCGGATGGCGATTGGAAAACGTAGTCTATATCGAACTGCTGCGCCGTTGTTCCAAGGAATTTCTCGATGTATATTACTACAGGCCCGATGCCCGACAAAAAGAGGTGGACTTCGTTGTTTGCAACCGAAACAAACCGAAAGAACTGATTCAAGTCGCCTACGACATCGAAAAACCGAAAACATTCGACCGCGAGACTTCCGCACTGATAAAAGCCGCCGCCGCCCTCGATTGCGACAACCTCACCCTGATTACATTTGCCCCGTCCGAAACCGTCGAAGTCGGGGGAAGGAAAATCCAAATCTATTCAGCAATAGACTGGTTGCTGAAAGACTAAGAGAAAAAAACAAAAGCATCCCGACCTCACGGCTGGGATGCCCCTCAGAAAACTTTAAAAAACTTGATGAAAACTACAACTAATCATTAAACCATTTTTCCGTATAATCTACAACTCCGTTAGAGAACCATTCTTCTTTATCAATGTTGTACTCTTTGGCTTCGATGTCGCCAGAATCCACATATTTCGACGCGTTCGGAATAATAGTCTGTACAATGTTTTCGTTAACATTCAGTTTCACCACGAATGAATCGGGCTTGATATAAAACTTTTTCATTTGATTACCTCCTTTCTGCCGTTATGAATGTAAATACCTTTTGCTGTCGGCTTTCCCTCGATCCGACGACCATCAAGTTGATACCAGGCATCCGTTTCCTCTTCATTTGAAGTGGAGTCGGGGCTGTCTATCGCCGTCGTTTCATCATCAAACCCATCGATGAAGAACATGCCCACCTTCGCATTTTGTCCGTCGTGGCCTGTCATGATTGCCGTTTCCGCCGCTGTCGGTTGCAGATAGGCGCGGTTGTAGGGCGTGAGCCGACCCGTATTCACGATTCTCCGCCACTCGCCGTTCGACAAGCCCCAGTTTGTCAGACCGTCTTCTTCCGCCTGCACATGGCTGTTGGCAACCACGCCGACAAGGCGGTTCACAGAAGGGTTAACATCCCCGCTGAATTTCCATCTGCCGTACTCATTCGGATCGTAATCCGTTTTAAATTCCTTATATCCAAATGGGCTACTATACATATTTTCTCCCATTTTATAATATGGTTCCGTACCATCGTCCTGATAGTTACCCAGTCTCACAATAACGCCGTGATACTGGTCGCGATTCCCCGTACGCGCCGGAACATACATTACTTTCTGCATTTTGTAGCCTTCAGACTTGTCTGTACATTCCGTTGCGATATAAGCGTAAACTGGATAATTTGATTCGCCTTCCCCGGAGAAATCCAAGTCGAAGTCGCGACACATCGTCAAATATTGTCCAGGGCTCTTGTATTCCGAATTGAGATTGCGGTTGAAGAACGGTATTTTATAGTCCACCAGCTGATGTCTCCTTGGGCTGTTCAACATCCTTATTAGGAATTTGTAGGTAGTGCCTTCATAATTATAATAATACTTTGTCGTATAAATCGTTGTTTGATCTAATACTCCCTCGCAAGCTCCTGCACCACTTTTTTGCAAAGAGGGCCAGTTATAATCAGGTTGAACGATTAACCTCACACTGTGCTTAGACAAGATTTTGTCTTCATCATTATATTCTTGGTCATAAACGAAACCACCCATGGTAGTTTCAAACATGCTACCCGCCATCGTCATGAAGTAGAGATTCGAGAAATATGATGTTTTCTGCAACTCATAGACACCACCATATGTCTCACCATCTCCCTTACTCAATGAAAAAAATGCATTCATGTCAAGGGTGTTTACCATTGCAGGAATAGTCAGTTCGGCCAATGTCCATTTCCAATAATTCGACTCTTCCCAACTAAGGCTGATGGGATCGACATAAGGTTGGTTTGACGGGGGATAACCATTGGCCCAACTCCAATGGATGAACCGTGAAAAAGCATAATCCTCGATAGTTGTCAGATTCGACGGCAAAATCAGGCTCTCAATGCGGTGGAAGGTCATGCTGCCGTTGCAGATTCTCTCCACCGAGGTGGGCACGACCCATTGCTTGACCATCGCCTTGTTGCTCGCGCCGATTTCGTTCTTGGGAATGAAATAGACCAGTTCGTTTTTCGTTCCCGGACGGCTGGTGCTGTTGCCGTAGAGCACGCCCAGCGTCAGTTCGTCGCTTTTTTCAAACGTATAGCGGTTTGTGTTGTAGTTGTTGATTTTCGTGAGATTGGGCGTGTTGGTGAGCACGCCTTTGCCGAGGATGCAGTTCTCGGGAATGGTGAATTCCGTTAAATCCTTGTTGCAGCCGAAAGCATAGTCGCCAACCTCTGTCACAGACTCGCCAAGAAGAGCATTTTTCAATGTTGTGGCACTAAACGCACCGCGACCGATTTTCTGGATGTAGGGACTACTCAGCTGAGGCTCAAAGTCTTTTAACTTTAGGCAGGCACAGAATGCCAATTTTCCAATTTCTGTCGTCTGCTCAGGTATTACAATGGTTTCCACCTTGCAGGCATGATGGAACAAGTAGTTGGGAATCTTTGTGATGTTATCAGGAATCACGATACCGTTTTTTTCCGTCAATTCGCAGCCTTCCAACTTATGACAATTGTAAAACGTACCAACGCCCAAATAAGTCAGCGTCTCAGGCAGCCCATAACTCAACAACCTTTTTATGCCACTACCGGCAAAAGCGTAATCCCCAACAGTTACCAGTCCATAGCCTTCACTATTAGTGCCATTAGTGCCATTATAATAGAGATTGATTTCTGGCAGATCACTGCAATTTTCAAAAGCCTCTGTACGAATATATTTGATGTGGGTACTCATCTTGAAAACGCTCAACACAATTGAATGTGCAAAGGCTGCATGTCCAATCTCCTCGACAGTGTTATTAGACAAATCGGCGGTAATCAGTTTTTTACAAGAATGAAAAGCATATCTGTAAATACTGATGACCGTATTGGGAACTTTATAATACACGTAGGATTTATTCACGGGATAAGCCCACAACGTGGTTTTGTCCTTATTAAAGAGTATGCCATCGTTTGAAGAAGAAAACTTTGGATTGTCAGGATCAACTGTGATCGTTTCCAATTCATAGCATCGGGTAAACGTTCCATCCGGATACGAATCCGAGCCTTCTTGGCGGTATGTTTCGTCCAAACTTATGACAGAAGCAGGAAGTGTCAGGTTTTTAATACTTGTGCGGGCTAAAGCAAATTCATCACTTTGTATTTTTTCCATTGTGGCCTTAGATCCTATGGCCACGACGGGATACGTTGTTCCCAGATATGTCACCGATGCCGGTACGCTGACATCCGTCGCCGAGCCTGTATAGCCCGTCAGTACGACATTTCCAGTTAATTGGGGCGGGTTGGAAGTGCTATTCCAATTGTTATTGTCCCATGTGAATTTGTAACAAAAATCGCCTACTTGGAAGTTTGCAAAGCCAGCCCTCCAGTAACCAACTTCGTCCGCACTCAAGCGTGCTGTGCAGCAGAAAAGCAACACTGCTGCAATCGTAAAAATACGTTTCATTTTCTTTACTTTGTTTAATTAGTTAATAATTTTTTAATCGAATCGGGTGCAAAATTCCGCAAAAAAATCGAACCAATTTTACAAAAAACGAGTAAAAAAATCTACTTTTATCTACACGATACAATCTTATCCATTGATTTTCAACGAATTAAATTTTTCTACATTTATCTACAACTTACACGGTTTCTTTCCCAAAAACGTAGAAAAACAAAAAAAGTGCCCCAAGCGTTTTGTGACGCTTAAGGCACTTTTCTATTGCTGTCGAAACCGACCGCTTAATCGAGTTGTGCGAGTTTGTTGTCGCTACCGAGCACTTCCTTGATTTTGTGGCTGTAAAGCTCAATCATCAGGTCGCGGGCAGGACCGCAGTATTTGCGCGGGTCGAACTCGCCCGGCTTTTCGGCAAACACCTTGCGCACGGCAGCGGTGAAGGCCAGACGCGAGTCGGAGTCGATGTTGATTTTGCAGACGGCCGACTTGGAGGCTTCGCGGAGCTGCTCTTCGGGAATGCCGACGGCATCGGGCAACTTGCCACCGTTCTCGTTGATGATATCGACATACTCCTGCGGAACAGAACTTGAACCGTGGAGCACGATGGGGAATCCGGGCAGTTTCTCCTCGATGGCCTTCAGCACGTCGAAAGCCAACGGCGGCGGAACGAGTTTGCCGGTTTTCGGGTCGCGAGTGCACTGTTCGGGCTTGAACTTATAAGCTCCGTGCGACGTACCAATCGAAATCGCCAGAGAATCGACACCCGTGCGGCTCACGAAATCAATCACCTCTTCGGGCTTCGTGTAGTGGCTTTCCTCGGCCACAACTTCGTCCTCGACACCGGCCAGAACGCCAAGTTCGCCCTCGACCGTAACATCGTACTGGTGGGCATACTCCACAACCTTCTTCGTCAGGGCAACATTTTCCTCGTAGGGCAGCGACGAACCGTCGATCATCACGCTTGAGAAGCCCGTATCGACACAGCTCTTGCAAACCTCGAAACTGTCGCCGTGGTCGAGGTGCAGGCTGATTTCGGGATGAGCGCAGCCGAGTTCCTTCGCATACTCCACAGCACCCTGCGCCATATAGCGCAGCAGCGTCTGGTTGGCATAGTTGCGAGCACCCTTCGACACCTGCAAGATGACGGGGCTTTTCAAGTCGCTCGAAGCCTTGATGATGGCCTGCAACTGCTCCATGTTGTTGAAATTGAATGCCGGAATGGCATAGCCGCCCTTGACGGCGCGTGCGAACATTTCACGGGTGTTCACAAGTCCCAGTTCTTTGTAACTTACCATAATCTTTTTTACCTTTTTAAAAAAACAATTGTTTTCGGGCTGCAAAATTACAAAAAAAGGAGCGAAACCGCAAGAGTTTCGCCCCTTTTTTATCGTTTATTGTTCTGCGGGTTCGATCACCTTCCAAATCAAGGCAGCAATTGCCGAACCAATAAACGGACCTACGATGAAAATCCAGAGATTTGTCAATGCAGTTCCTCCGTTGAAAATCGCCGGAGCAATTGAGCGAGCCGGATTGACAGAAGTTCCTGTATAACGAATGCAAACCAAGTGAACAAGAACCAGCGACAAGCCAATAGCCAAACCTGCGAAATTATTCGTAGCCCCATTCGTTTTGGAAGTAGCTCCCAAAACCACAAGAACGAACACACAGGTAAAGATAATTTCAGCCAAAAGTCCTCCAACGACATTTACGCCCTCCTGCAAGTCATTGGCACCAGTTCCTGTGAGACCTGCATTTTGCGTCAGCACCCACAAAAGAGCAGAACCAATGAATGCACCGATAACTTGGAACAGCATATACATTCCAGTGTCCTTACCATTCATGCGACCCGCGAGAAACGCACCCAACGTGATTGCTGGATTGATATGGCATCCACTGATTCCACCGATGGTGTAAGCCATCGCCACCACTGCCAAGCCAAAAGCCAGTGCTGTACCGACAACGGTTCCAGCATTCATTACTTCTGCGCAGTTCGAACTACAATTCAAGCTGACGGCAACACCGCAGCCCATTAGCACGAGTACCATCGTACCAACCATTTCTGCTAAATACTTTTTCATAATGTTTTTTAAATTTAGTTAGTAAATAAATGATTAAAAATGAATAATTTTCGACTTAGATACTGCAAAATTACACAAAATTTCTTAAACCCGCAACAAAAATCGGAAAAAATTTAATTTGTCTGCCCCAAAAATCGACTTTTTCCAATTTTCAGCAAAAAAAAATGGGCGCCGCTGCGCCCTCCTTTGTTAACCTTAAATCTAATACTATGAAAAACACGTTGCAAAAGTAGTCAATTTCGCAACACGCTCCAAATTTTTTCTTTATTTTTCGTCGATATTTATATTTTATTTACAAAATTATTCTACTTTTTAATAGATTTTAATAAATTTCGTTATATTATCGACTAAAAAACTTACGATTTTAAGATATTCCTACGCTCAAAGTTTCTTTTTCAAACCAAGAGTACGACTCCTTCCTGTTTTTTGCCGTCCATCAGGATGCGGAGCGGCTGTGGGAATCGCACGTGGCGCACGAATTCCGTTTCGCTGACTGCCGGCATCTGGTCGAGCACGTCGTGGCGGAAGAACGAACGACTTTGCGCCTCGTCGTTCCACTCGATGGTGAAGTAGCCCACGCCAAGCGACGTGAGGTTTTGGAAGAAATGGGTGCCTTGCGAGGGGTCGATTCGGTAGTTTTTCAGGGCGATTTCAGCGATGACACGTGCCGCCGAGATGTTCGCCCACCGCACGGGAACGCCGAGCCACGGATCGCTCGAACCCCAACGCCCAGGCCCGACGAGCACGTAGCCCTTGCCTTCGTCGAGGAACTGGCGGTTGATGCGCTCGATTTCCTCGGCAATCCGTTGGTTGTTGGCTGCCGAAAAATCGTCGTCCGCCTTCACATAAATCACATCGCTGACATCCTCCACCGCGCCGTGACCGAGCGAGTTGTCGGAACGCATCAGACACTGGTCGTCGGGGATGGTCGAGAGGTCTTCGTCGAGCACTTGCTTCGAATCGACAATCGGGCGAATCTGCAAGAGATAGAACGATGCCTTGTCGCCTTCGAGGTTGCAGGCAAATTCGATTTCAACGGGTCGGCGCATCGCCTCAACGCCGTGTTTCATCGCCATCTGCAGCAGTTCGGGCAGCGGCATCACACCGTGTTTCAGCACGCCGTTGAACGTGATGACCTTCCGACCGTCACCATCGAGGCTGTCGCGCAGAATTTCGCTGGAAGCGTCGTAGGTCGAGGCGATTCCCATCAGCGAACCGTCGGTTTCGGCCTCTTTCACCCTGAGTTTCAAGATGTTAAAGCCCTCATCGACCTCGAAATCGCTGCTCGTGCGCGTCATGTCGAGCGCGTAGAAACGGGTCTGGGTCTGCCGCAGGGCAAATTCCAACTCGCTCGTCTGCAACACCTGCTGCGGATGGAACGGCGACACGCGCAGCGTCTGACCGCCATCGACGATGTATTTTCCGAGTCCGAGCGCAAGGTTGGCAATGCCTTCCTCGGCCTTCTCGTTGCCGATGGGATAGTAGTTGAGCGAGCGCAACACGCCGCTGAAGGTCGGATAGTAGCGGCTGCCGTGCTGCTGACCAGCCACTTCCTGCAAAATCACCGCCATTTTCTCTTGGTCGATGACATTCGACGTGGCGGTCATATAGGCTTTCGAATCGCGATAAAAAACCGAGGCATAGACGCTCTTGATGGCGGCTTCAAGCATGTTGAGCATCTGCTCTTTTTCGGCAATCCAAGGAATCATGTAAGTCGCATAAACGCCCGCAAATGGTTGATAATGAGCGTCTTCGAGCAACGAACTGGAGCGCACGGCGATGGGTGAACGAGTGGCTTCGAAGAAGGCGTAGAAATCGTCGGTGAACGAATCGGGCAACTCGGCACGAAGGAAATGCTGCAAAATTTCCTCATCGGGCGCGTCGCTCAAGGCAATCGGATAGAGGTCGTTTTTCTCCATGAACTGGTCGAAAATGTCGGTACAGAGCACCACCGTCTTCGGAATCTGCACGCTCACGCCGGAAAAAGCGTGAAGGTCGGGATGCCGTTTTACAATGCTGTCGAGAAAGGCCAGTCCGCGTCCTTTTCCGCCGAGCGAACCGTCGCCGATACGCGCAAAATGGGCATATTTGTCGAAACGGCCTCGGTCGAACACAGCCACGACTCCGAGATTTTTCATGTGGCGATATTGCACAATCGCGTCGAAAATAATCTGTCGCGCCGCATCGACATCCTGCAACTGCGCCCACTTGACCGTCTTGAGGAACTGCGAAACGGGGAAAATCGCCCTCGCCGCCAGCCATCGGCTGATGTGGTTGCGCGACACATGGTAGAGCATCGACTCGTGGGGAATCTGGAAAACGCTGTCCTGCAACTCCTTCAGATTCTTCACACGGGCAATTTCCTCGCCGTCGATTTTCTGGAGATGTTCCTCGTCGAGATAAACCGGCGGATTGCGGAAAATGAAGTCGCCGAAACCCATGTGTTCTTCGATGATCCGCTTCAGGTCGAGGCTCATCTTCTTCGAGTTTTTATCGACAAAATGAAAACCTTCGGCCTCGGCTTTCTGACGATTCTCGCTTTCGGAACTCTCCATGATGAGCGGCAGAAATTCGTTGTCGGCACGAATCGCCCGAAGCAGTTTCAGACCTGCCTCAGCGTCTTTTTCAATGCCGGAAAGTCCCTCGCCCGACCGCGACAAAGCCTCCGGGCTCTTCATCGGGAAGCGCACGTCGCTGATCACGCCCAGAATGTTGTCGGAATAGCGTTCGTAGATGTTCCAAGCCTCCTCGTAACTTCGCGCCAGCACCACTTTCGGTCGTCCGCGCATTCGCAGCGTGGCGGCATGGTGGTTCAGCGCCTCGGTCGAAAAACGCTGACTCTGCACCAATATATAATGGTAGAGGTTCGGCAAAATGCTCGAATAGAAGCGGATCGAGTCCTCGACGAGCAAAATCATCTGCACACCGGCCTCCTCGATGTCGTGTTCGAGGTTCATGCTGTCCTCAATCAACTTGATAATCGAGAGAATCAGGTTCGTGTTGCCAAGCCAGCAGAACACATAGTCGAAAATCGAGAGGTCCTCGTCGGACATCCGTCGCGTGATGCCGTGCGAGAACGGCGTCAGCACCACGCAGCGCACGTCGGGACGCTCCTCCTTGATTTGCCGTGCCACCGAGAAAGCGTCGTTGTCGGCGTTGCCCGGCATCGTAATTACCAAGTCGATGTTCGTCGTCTGCATCACCTCGCGCGCCTCCTCAATCGTCGAAACCTGCGTAAACGTCGGCGGATAGCGCAGTCCGAGTTCCATATACTCGTTGTAGATTTTCTCCTCCACGCGCCCGTCGTCCTCGAGCATGAAAGCGTCGTAGGGATTCGCCACAATCAGCACGTTGTAGATTCGGCGCGTCATCAGATTGACAAACGT
>JAFYJH010000084.1 GCA_017538195.1 Prevotella sp. | reverse complement strand
CGCAGATTTCCGCCGTCACAGGCTTGCTGCCGCGTTCTGTCAGTCAGGTGGTGAGCGTGGCTCGTCGCAAAATCATGGAAAAATTAAAGAAAGGAGGAATCCTATGAATCAGAATATGGAACAAGAATTCGACAAACTGCTTTCTTCGTTAGCCAAGAAAGAATATCCCTTGAAGAAGTGGATGGAGGAAGACGAAACCGAAACCTTCGACAGCATCGTCAGCAAGCGGAAACGCGACCGGTCCATACGGCGTTGGATTGCCGTTACTGCCTGCCTCGTCGTGCTCGTCGGCTTCGCAACCGTCGCAAAACTTTCGCAACGACAACAGCAAGCACAACTCCCTCAGCCAGTTGTGGCAAAGGTGGAACCGATTCCGAAGCAAGAAGAAATCATTCAGGTGCAAGTTCCCACCGAAAAGCCTTCCCATCCTGTGGAGGCTCGGAAATCAAAACCCTCGCGTCGGCAAACTCCGAAAACAAGTCCGAAAGAATTGCCTACGGAAAAAACCGAAGTGGATATTGCCGAGGAAATGGCAGATTTAATAGCCTGCATTGATGGGTTCGAACAACAATTATTATCAGAATAAATTTCAAATAAAAAAAATATGAAAAGAACAATTTTTGTGATTGCATTTGCCTCGATGGTATGCCTCACGACCAGCGCACAAACCCCAAGAGTGGACCAAATGATGAAAGAACGGGCTTCGATGCCTTGGACAGAAACAAGTTATCGCGCCTGTGTAGATAGTCTTTCCACCTATATCCTAAAAAGGTATGGAGGAATGCACCAACAATCATACGCTGTCAACGAAGTGACGGCTCCCGTGAAAGGAAACGATGACAAACTCCGAAAAGTAACTTCACACATAGTGAATCGTTTGTCGTCATTAAATAGTCTTCAAGCCTACAGCGAACGCATCGACGATGGCAACGAGTTGCGTGGACGCTTGATTCTGAAACTGCGTCCAGAAAGCGAAGACACAACCGCATACATTTTCGCAAAATACGACAGAAATACAATTATCGTGAGACTTCTGACAGACAGGGCCATAGACATTTCAGCGAATCCGCGTAACACAAACAGAAGTTGGAAAGAAGACGAATTGTCGCTCTGGAAAAAACTGAGAAAAGGATTCTACGGATTAGGCTCTTATGTTGATCGAAACGTACAAATGAAATGGCACTTCGTGCATTTTGACAAAAACAATGAAGACCATTTTTTCATCAGCACACCCACACCAGAACAGAGAAATGAAGTGTTATGGCAATTCGTTCAAATCAACGACTCAAGCAGATGGGAGTTCGATAGCACATTAGACCACCTCGAACTGGCTGGCAAAGAAAACGGTTCGACCTATGGCGTTTTGACCAACAAAGCATCGAGAGCGGATAGTTGCCACTATTACTATGCCTTCCGTACGAAACCAGACGGACAGTCAGAAATGTTCGGAGTCACCCACGAAGACTGCATCTCCTATTTCTTCCATGCCACAAGCGAAGATCCTGGGCTATTAGCCATACCGTGGGGAAAAACTTTTTGGGAGAGAAATCAAGAAAATAAAAACGACAGCCTAACGGTTATCGCAGTTTATGTCATCGACGAAACGACGAGTAAAACCTTCAAAGATGCGAAACTGACGTTTATGAAACCAGACAGAAAAACCGTCATCGAAACAAAAGATTATATAGTGGCTCGTATGGGTCGCGATATTTACCGCCACGCCTGTTGGCTTCAGCCTCACGACCGCTACATCTTGAAAGTTGAAGTTGAGGGCTACAAAACAGAATGGGCGGAAATCACCCCCGATAAAGAAGTGGAAAAAGGAAGATTCAATGCAAGGATAGAAGTGGGGCTTCAACCCAAGCGATAATTCATCTGATATGGTGACGGCACCGGTGCGCGAGCATTGGTGTCGTCATTTATGCTGTGCCGAAGCAGAAAAACGAGTAAAAATCCCGACGGAAAACAACTCGATTGCGAGGGAAAAGCCGAAAAACTATAAAATTTCGCACAGAAAACAAACTTTTTCTTTGTTTTCTGTGCAGTTTTTTGTAATTTTGCACCCAAATTCAAAATTTATGAAGGAAAATCCTTTAATACAATTGGGGAACGTTCCCATACAAACTGGCACCATCGCCGCCTGTTTCGATTATCTGTCCTCGCCAAGTGAGAAAATACGCAATCTGGAAAAGGACGGGCAACTCATCCGCTTGAAGCGCGGCCTTTATGTCGTCAGCGACGAGGTGAGCCAGAAGCCCATCAATGTCCGACTGTGCGCCAACCACATCTACGGTCCGTCTTACGTGTCGCTGCAATGGGCATTGAGGTGGTACGGTCTGATTCCAGAGCGTGTGTTTTCGATGACTTCCATCACCACCAAACGAACTCGGATGTTTGAAAATTCCCTCGGTCGTTTCACCTATTATCAGGTGAAACCCGACTATTTTTCCATCGGTATCAGAAGCGTAGAGGAAAACGGCGTGTATTGCCTGATGGCCAGTCCCGAAAAGGCGCTTTGCGACACGATTCTCTACGATTCCTACCTGCCTTCGCAGTCTGTCAAAAGACTGGAGCAATATTTGGAGGAGGATATTCGCTTCGATGTAGATGCGTTGCGGGATTTTGATGTCAGCATCATCGAGGCCTGCGCAAAAACGGGCAGAAAGGAACAAATATTAAACAATTTAATTAAAATCATCAAGAAAATATGAGCATATATGACGAAATGGTGGCGCAACGCGCCGAGCGAGTCGGAGCAGCCACGCCCAACGTGGAACAGGAGGTGATGCAGCGCATTGCCCTTGCAGGCTTGCATCGTGGCGGATTTTTCCGACACGCAGCCTTTTATGGCGGTACTTGCCTGCGCATTTTCCACAACTTGCCGCGTTTTTCGGAAGATATGGATTTCTCTTTGGTTGAGAAGCGCGACGACATTCATTTGGAAGACTTTTTTCCCTCTATCATTGAAGAATTCAAGTTGGCGGGACACGAAGTCAATATCGTGAAGAAAGAGAAAAAGATATTCGGACGAGTGGAGTCGGCCTTTTTGAAGGAAAACACGGAGGCATACGACATCAAGTTCCAGACGAAAAAGACCGTGAAGGTGAAAATCGAATTGGACACCGATCCGCCGTTGGCGTTCGAAACCGAACAGAAGATGCTGATTCAGCCATACACGTTTATGACGCGCTGCTTCACGTTGCCCTATCTGTATGCAGGCAAGATGCACGCGCTTGTCTATCGCGCTTGGCAGCGGAGAGTCAAGGGACGCGACTGGTATGATTTTGAGTGGTATGTGCGCCATCAGATTCCCTTAGACTACCGGCATCTGCAAGAGCGGATTCGGGAATTTAGCGGCGAGGTGGTCGAAAAGGAAACGTTTATGCAACTGCTTCGTGAAAAGCTATCGACAACTGACATCGAACTGGTCAAGCAGGATGTGACGGGATTTATCGACAATCCTCACGAACTCGACATTTGGTCGAACGACTATTTCTTGCAGTTGGCCGATATGATCGTGTTCAAATAATCGTTTTTATAAGCCTGCAAGATTTCTTACAACCTCGCCACCGACGACAAGACCGCAGGCGGCAGGCACAAAGGCGCAGGAAGGGAGAAGCCCCCTCCAACCTCCCCCCACTGGGGGAGGCTCTTTGATGCAATTGTTTTGAGGGTTCTTCGATTCCGTTGTGGCGGTTTCTCTCCCAGTTGAGGGAGGCTCTTTTTGCCCATTTGATTCCATTGTGGAAACTCCTCCCCCAGTTGGGGGAGGCTGGGAGGGGGTCTTCTCCTCGCTATACACCACCTTGAAATGGCGGATTTCCTCTTTCCGTAGCGTCTTGCGAAGCACTTTCGCCAACGGGTCCATCGAGGTTTTGGCGATGTCGCTGACGCGGAAGGCCGTCGGGTCGAGTTTGTTGGCGGCTCCCATACTCGAAATCACGGGAATTTGCAGGCGATGGCAACGGCGGATAATCTCCAGTTTCGCCTTCACCGTATCGACGCAATCCACCACGTAGTCATACGCCGAAAGGTCGATTTCGTCGGCATTTTCGGGTAGGTAGAACAGCGGAAATTTCTGCACTTCGCAATCGGGATTGATGTCGCGGATGCGCTCTTCCATCACATCAACTTTCAGCCGTCCGACGGTGGAATGAAGCGCAACGATCTGGCGGTTGAGGTTCGAGAGGTTCACGCGGTCGGGATCGACCATCGCAATCGCCCCAACTCCACTCCGCGCCAGCACCTCAACGACGTAGCCGCCAACGCCACCCACGCCGAAAACGACCACGCGCGACGCACGCAGCCGTTTCATCGCCTCCTGACCCAACAGAAGTTCAGTTCTCGTGAATTGGGATTCCATCAACTTTTGAATTTTGAATGTTGATTTTTGAATTGTCGGCTTCGCCGATTATCAATTAAGAATTTAGAATTAAAAATTAAGAATTATGATTACTCATTTCTCACTTCACACTCCACACTTCACACTTCACGAAACTATCGAATCATTTCCACCGACCGCTTTAAGAAAGCATCGAGCGCAGCACCTTTCAGCATACCGTTTTGCAGCAGGGCAAGGTCAATCAACTGATGGACGACGCTGTTTCCGGCGGCATAGTCCGCCAACACGCCGTTTTTCTTGTCCTTCTGCTCATTGACAGCCTTCTCCGCCTCCGCCTTCTGGTCCTTGTCCTCTTGCGTCAGTTCGTCGTATTTTTTCTTGTCCTGAGCTTGACGGATGGCTGCCAGACGCGCCTCCTGACCCTTCAATTCGGCAAGAATCGGCTTCAAGGCTTCCGAAGTGGCATTTTCCGTGTCAGCGAGCACTTTCTTCACCAATTCGTGGTCGGCGTTGAGCACCATCGAGTACATATCAGGCATCTGCGCGTAGAAACCCATACCGCTCTGGAAACGGCTCATATCCTTCATTCGGCGCATATATTCGCTCTGCGTGATGACGACGGGCTGCGCCTGCTCGCCAAGCGACTGCACCTCGACATTGAACTCCGTTTTCTCGATTTTCGGCATCTGCGACTTGAATACCTGTGACAAACTGTCAGTCTGCTCGTCGCTCAACTCGATTTTCTTCGCATCTTCCTTGACGATGAGGCGGTCGATGATGTCGCCATCGACGCGAGTAAAACGGCTCTTTTCGAGTTTCTGCTCCAGCATCTGCGCCACAGGCGTATCGAGTTGTCCGTCGAAGAGCAACACGCTGTAGCCGCGCTGTTTCGCCGTTTCGATGTAGCTGTATTCCTCCTCCTTATTATTCGCGTAGAGATAGACCAGCGTGCCGTCTTTGTCGGTCTGTTCGCCCTTGATGAGCGTCTTGTATTCGTCGAAAGTGAAGTATTTTCCATCGACATCCTTCAACAGCGCGAAGTCCTTGGCGCGGTCGTAGAAATCTTCCTGCGTGAGCATTCCGTAGTTGATGAAAATCTTCAAATCGTCCCATTTTTCCTCGTATTCCTTGCGGTTTTCGCTGAAAATCGACTTCAGTCGGTCGGCCACTTTCTTCGTGATGTAGGTCGAGATTTTCTTCACGTTGGCATCGCTCTGAAGATAGCTTCGCGACACGTTCAGCGGAATGTCGGGCGAGTCGATCACGCCGTGCAGCAGCGTCAGGAATTCGGGCACGATTCCCTCGACTTGGTCGGTGACGAAAACCTGATTGCAGTAGAGTTGAATCTTGTTTTTCTGGAGGTCGATATTCGACTGGATGCGCGGAAAATAAAGGATTCCCGTGAGGTTGAAGGGATAATCCACGTTCAGGTGAATCCAGAACAGCGGCTCGTCCATCTGCATCGGATAGAGCGTGCGGTAGAACGACTTGTAGTCCTCGTCTTTCAGCGTCGAAGGCGTCTTTGTCCACAGCGGTTCCACGCTGTTGATGACGTTGTCCTCGGCGGTATCGACCATCTTTTTCTCCTCAGACGACCACTCCTGTTTCTTGCCGAAAGCGATGGGCACGGCCATAAACTTGCAATATTTGTTGAGCAGGCTCTCGATGCGCTGTTTTTCGAGGAATTCCTTGCAGTCGTCGGCGATGTGGAGGATGATGTCGGTTCCGCGCTCCGCCTTCTCAGCGTCCTCAATCGTGAATTCCGGGCTTCCGTCGCACGACCAGCGCACGGCCTGAGCACCTTCCTGATGGCTTTTCGTGACGATTTCCACCTTCTCCGACACCATAAACGCCGAGTAGAAACCCAGTCCGAAGTGTCCGATGATGGCATTGGCCGAATCCTTGTATTTATCGAGGAAATCGGTCACGCCTGAGAAGGCAATCTGGTTGATATACTTGTCGACTTCCTCCGCCGTCATACCGATTCCTCGGTCGCTGAACGTCAGCGTTTTCGCCTTTTCGTCGAGGCTCACGCGCACGGTCAAATCGCCCAGTTCGCCCTTGAAATCGCCTTTGTCGGCGAGCGTTTTCATCTTCTGCGTCGCATCGACGGCATTCGACACCATCTCGCGCAGGAAAATCTCGTGATCGCTGTAGAGAAACTTTTTGATGACGGGGAAAATGTTCTCAGTCGTAACCCCGATGTTGCCTTTTTGCATAGTCATTTATATTTTAATTATCATTTATCCTTTATCATTTAGGGGCTCGCCCGATTTTTGGGCGGTGTCCGCCAATTGCTATGCAAATTTTGTGCCAAACGTGGTTTTGAGCGTGACTTTTGCCCATTTATTTCTTCGGAACAAATGTTTCCCATGTCTGGTCGTCGAAGAAAATTCTGATTTCGGTGATTTGCCGAGGCTTTTTGTCAATATTTTTCAAAACATACGGCTCGATATTCTTGGCTGCAAAATTGACAACCTGACGGTCGTTTTCCGATTTCGGGAAAGTAGTGGGGGAGGCATCGAAATCGAGTTGCGGTTCCGAGAATTTTTGTCCCGAATCTTGTGGCTGAAAATTTTCTTCGGCGGGAATTTCGTCGGTGTACATCGGACCGCGACCGAACAACAACCAGTCGGTCGATAGGGCAGGGATTTTTTGCTTGATGGCATCGACAATTTTGAGACTCGGTTTGGTCCGGTCGTTAAAAATGCTACTGAGCGTTGCCGGCGCCACTTCGATAAATTGCGCAAAAATTTGCTGCGTCATGTGCTGACTTTCCATGATTTTTTTGATTCGATCTTTCATGTTTTTTTCTGTTTAGTCGATTTTTTGCCCGAAAAAGGCGATTTTACAAAGATTTTACAAAGGTAAAACAAAAAATTGGAATACGCAACAAATGTAGAGAAAATTTTTAAAATAAAAATATTGCTTTTGATTTCTGAATTTTCACAACTTTAAATTACAAAATTCAAAACATCGATTTGAAAATACAAATCTAAATTCCTGTAGAAATTCGGCTTTTAAGATTAAATTGAATGACGAAAACGCAAATAACTGACTATGATTTAGTTATTTAGCGAAAAATCGTGTTTTTCTATGCGATATGCAATCTAAAAGGCAAAAACTTCAACGAAAGAGTAGAAACAACTTAAACAAAAACAATATAATTTATTCATTTTCAATTAATTACATTTCAATAATCGAAACTTTATAATTATGCAGTCTAAAACAAGAATATAAAATTTGGAAATGCAAACCAAAATGTTTAGCGTTATAAACAACGATAAAGTGACAACCTCTCCGATTTTAAAATCAATATTATTCGGCTTTCAAAACAATTCAAAAGAGTAAACTGCACAAAACTAAATGTTAATAAAGCAAAACTCTAAATTCTGGTCGCTCAAAAAGCGAAAAAATCGGCCTATTTTTAAAAATTGTGGGAAATCACCCAATTTTGCGAAAATTTGCGAATCTGAGAGGGGGTAAAAAGTGGCGAGAAGCCCGATTCTATCGAGGTTTTTCGCAAAAAAAAGTGCCTCTGAAAAGCACTAATTTTAGAGAAAATAGAACGAAAAATGGCGATTTTCGGCGAAAAACGGAAAAAATGCAGCTTTGGATGGAGAAAAATCAGTGCAGAATGAAAAAAATGAGTTCCTTCATCAACTCTCCGGCATCCGTATTTGGGTTTTCGATGCCCTTGCTTTTCGCATCGATTTCTCTCAGTTTGGAAATAATCTGCATCGTTTTCATGCCGGAATAATTTCTCAAGCCAGTCACATAATCGCGTGCCGCCCAACCCGATTTCAGACCCAGATGTTGCGCCACGGAATTTTCGTTGTTTCGGTTCGGCGCGTAGTAGGCCAGCATCAGATTTTGGAAATAATTGAACAGCAACGGCAGGAACGAATAAACCGACCCCGCTTTCGGATTTTTGTCAAAATATTTCATAATCTGGTTGGCCTTGAACACATTTCGGTTCACAATGGCTGCCTTCAACTCAAAAGCATTGAAATCCTTGCTCACCCCGATTTCGCGCTCCACAATCTCCGGCGTGACCGTCCGCGCGTCCTCCGGCAGCGAAATCAGCACCTTGTCGAGCTCGGAAGTCAGGCGGCTCAGGTCCGCACCGATGTGGTCGGCAATCATCTGCGAGGCTTTGTGGTCGATTGCGGCTTTTTTTCCCTTCAGATAGTCGATGATGAAGGTCGGCAGGCTGCGCTCGTCCATCTTCTTGCTCTCGAACAACACGCCGTTTTTCTCGACGTGGGCAATCAGGCTGCTGTTTACCTTTTTGCGGCGGTCGAGCACGCCATTTTTGTGGCACAACACCAGAACGGTCGTGCTTGTCGGCTGTTTTTCGGCGTAAGCCGTGATTGGTTCGAGGTTTTTCAGGTTCTGCGCCTCCTTGACGATAACCACCTGATGCTCGGCCATCATCGGGAAGCGACGCGCCATGTCGGCCACCTGCGCAGCCGTCGTGTCAGAGCCGAAAACGACCGTCTGATTGAAGTCGCGCTCCGTTTCGTTGAGCACGTTTTCGGCGATGTAGTCGGCAATTCGGTCGATGTAATAAGGCTCCTCGCCCATCAGCAAGTAGATGGGCGCAAACTTCCGAGCCCGCAGGTCGCGCATGACCGCGTCGAAAGTCATTCCGATTCGTTTTTCAGCCATGAAAAAATCGTTTTTACACCTTATTATATATTATTTCACCGTGTCTTTTCCGGCCTCAATCCACGCCGTGATGCCGCCGTCGAGGTTCACGACATCGAAGCCGTCTTTCCCCAGTTTCTCGGCGGCAGAGGCACTGCGACGACCGCTGCGGCAATAGACCGCCACCGTCTTGTCCTTCTGGAGTTGCGCTTGGGCATCGGCGAGAAACGAGCCTCCGTTCACGTCGATGAGCAGGGCGTTTTCGAGGTGTCCCTCGTCGTATTCGGCCTGCGTCCGCACGTCGAGCAACTGCACGCTGTCGCGCTTCATCAACTGCTCAAACTCTTCGACATTCACGGTTTTGTACGCGGAACTGCCTTGTCCGCCCAGTGCCCACACCGCCACAACGGCGATGACGAGCAGCAATCCAATCATCAGTTTGTTCATTTTTTCAGTCGTTTTTGTTAGTTCGGGTACAAAGTTATCGATTTTTATCGAAATAATCGACGCTTCGAGGCGATTTTTCCCATTTTTTAGGATATTTTCTTGGAAGTTATCGTAATTAGTCGTATATTTGCAGCGTTTTAATCAACATTATTCACTAAAAAAGTAAAAACTATGAAGAAAATCATGATTTTGGCCGTTATGATGGTAGCAAGTCTGACGGCAAGTGCACAATGGTCGGTTACTCCGAAAGTGGGTATCAACCTTGCAAACATTACAGATGCTGAAGACGCAAGCATGAAGTTTGGCCTCGTGGCTGGTGCAGACTTGGCTTATCGGATTTCTAATCCGTTTGCAATTAGTGTGGGAGCATTCTACTCGATGCAGGGTGCCAAGGAGAAGGAAGATGGCGTTACTGTAAAATTAAATGCCGATTATATTAACATTCCCATCCTTGCTAATTTTTATGTTGCTCCCGGTTTCGCTCTTAAGGCAGGTATTCAGCCTGGATTAAATGTTGTACACAAAGCGAAGGCTGAATACAATGGAAATTCGGCAGAAACTGACATTGAGCACTTCAACAGCATTGACCTTTCAATTCCTCTCGGTATTTCCTACGAGTTTTCCGACTTCGTGATCGATGCTCGCTACAACCTTGGTTTGACCAAGATTGTGGACATCTCTGGAGTGAACAGCAAAAACAGCGTGTTCCAGTTCACCGTTGGTTACAAGATTCCGCTCTAATCGGGAACTTTGAACTTAAAAGAAAGCCGCTTCCTCGTTTGAGAAAGCGGTTTTTTCATTTGGGAATCTTCTGCGGAGAGAACAGGATTCGAACCTGCGAACCGGTTTTGCCGGTTACACGCTTTCCAGGCGTGCCTCTTCAACCACTCGAGCACCTCTCCAAATCGTACTTGGGCTGAAAGCGGCTGCAAAGGTAGCATTTTTCCTTCAAATAACCAACACAAACATCAATAATTTTTAAAACTTTAATAAAAAAAGCGGAGAATTGGTGCTTTTGCTGCTCAAATCAAGAACTGGTCTATCAGCTTTTGAGAATAAACTGACCGAAAGTAGATATCCGAGATATAATGTTTCGGTATGCTCAATTTTTTACTGCCGTCTTCCGAACAAAAGACAAGATTCTTTTGATTTGCGGTCTTTTTTGCCGGATATGCCTTGGGCTGGTCTTGTCCATCGACTTGCACAAACCGACGCTGTGGAACGTGGATAGCTTTGTTGGTTCAAACTACGAGAACTCCCAAATACTCTTTTGTGGGAAAAGAAGGACTTTCGACCAAAATGCACCATTGCAACTTGACCCTTTGGGGCACTTGAAATTGCTTCCTAAAGAAAGCAAGTGAATTTTTGCTTTTCATCATAAAAATTATTTGAAAATTACGTATAAAAAACTCGGCGGACATTGTCGTTGGTCTGTCGTTCTACATCTTCTGGCGTAACGCCGTAGGCTTCGGCGAGACAATGGAGGACGTGGGCGACGAAAGCGGGTTCGTTGCGCTTGCCGCGATGGGGCACGGGCGCCATGTAAGGGCAGTCGGTTTCGAGGACGATGCGGTCGAGGGGAACGGCGGCAGGCAGGTCGTCGGGCAGGTGGCTTTTCTTGAACGTGAGAACGCCGCCAATGCCGAGCACGAAACGCTCGAAAGTGAGGAGTTCGCGGGCTTCGATTGGGTTGCCGGTGAAGCAGTGGAACACGCCGCCGGGCAGGTCGTTTTCGTATTTCCGCAGGATTTTCACCATCTCGTTTTGCGCCTTGCGACAGTGAATCATCAGCGGCAGGCGCGTCTCGACAGACCAACGCACTTGTTCCTCGAAGGCGGCAAGTTGCTCTTGCTCGAACTCGCGAGTCCAATAGAAATCGAGGCCGATTTCGCCGATGGCCAAGATGGGTGATGGGTGATGGGTGATGGGTGATGGGTGGATAAGGGTATTTATTTCGGCGAGTTGTTCGCGCCAGTCGGCTCGGACTTCCTCGGGATGCAGGCCAACCATCGGATAGAGGCGATGGGGATATTGGCGGCAGAGTTCGAGAATCTGCCGCGACGAGGCAAAGTCGATGGCGGGCACGAAAATCTTCTCTACGCCAGCCTCGCGAGCGCGTTGGAGGGTTTCGGGAAGGTCGTCGCGAAATTCCTCACCGTCCAAGTGTGCGTGGGTGTCAATCATTCCAATTGATAATTGATAATTGATAATTG
>JAFYJH010000083.1 GCA_017538195.1 Prevotella sp. | reverse complement strand
TTTTTCGCTCCAATCTACGATAAAGTGAGCGGAAAAATAAAAAATTAATGTAAAACTATCGTTTTCCGAAAAATATTTGTAACTTTGCAGGGTGGATTGTAAATACTATATAAGATGATTAACTACCAATTTTTTCCTCGTTCACATGGGGTTACGCCCGAGATTCAGACAGTAATAGACTGTTTTAAGAAAATTGAATCCATTTTGGAAGACGGTGCACATCGAGTGTCGAATGATGTGTTAGCCCTTATCCGTCCTTATTTAGAGGAACATGGCTATGAAGTCGAACGTGGTAAAGGAAGAGAAGAAAAAATCGATGTGCCGGTTTTGTTCGGCGAGAATAATACTGTGGACAAGTCTTTCTATGCTGATGCGATAAGCAAAGGGCGAAATATTGTTATTGAGATAGAAGCAGGTCGGGCAGTTCGGAACAACCAGTTTTTGAAAGATATATTTCAAGCCTGCATGATGTTTGAAGTGGAGTATCTGGTAATTGCTGTTTTGAACGAGTACCATTTCAACCTGTCTGGCCGTGAATGTGTAAGCCATGACTACAAAGAAGTTAAAACTTTTTTGGAAACTTTGTATATTTCCAATCGTTTGCAACTTCCGTTAAAAGGAATTCTATTGATCGGATATTAAAATACAAATCAAGATGGATACACCCCAGACATGGCTTGAAGACTTAAGTCAAGACACCAAAAATCCCGATTTGATGCATGTATATGTAGGAATAGACGATTGTTTTAAAACAACATTCATAAAGTTCCCTGTCAGTTTGTCGTATATGGGATTACGTTGGGAAAAAGATTTTGGATTTGAATTCTCGAAAGATTTGCAGCGCGACATGAATTCTTTTTGGGGAGAGCACAAAAGGATTCCAACTTCAGAAGAGTATAAAGAATTAACAGAAAGGCATTTATATCCATATTTAGATGTAGCATAAAAAAATATGAAAGACGAAATCGTATTATATCGGCAGGATGAAACCATTCAATTGGAAGTCCATTTGCAGGACGAAACAGTATGGCTTACTTTGAATCAAATGGCTCAACTGTTTGACAGGGACAAGTCTGTTATTTCCCGCCATATCCGAGATGTTTACAAGGAGAATGAACTCCAAAGAGAGGCAACAGTTGCAAAAAATGCAACAGTTCAAATTGAGGGTAATCGCAAGATAATACGCCAGATAAAATACTATAATTTGGATGTTATTATCTCGGTTGGTTATCGGGTAAAGTCACAGCGAGGTGTGCAATTCCGCCAATGGGCAAACCGTGTGCTGAAAGAGTATCTGTTGCGTGGTTATGTATTCAATCAACGGCTGGCAAACATAGAACATAAGATTGATGAACAAAGTGCCATTTTGGCTGCGCATGAACAAAAGATAGATTTCTTTGTTCGCACATCGTTGCCACCAGTAGAAGGCATTTTCTATGATGGTGAAATCTTTGTGGCTCATACCTTTGCAGCGGATCTAATCCGTTCAGCAAGGACTCGTGTTGTACTGATAGACAATTATATTGACGATCGGGTCCTGACCTTGCTTGACAAAAGGGATAATGGTGTGAGTGCAACTATCTATACAAAGAATATTAGCAAAAAATTAACGTTAGACATACAAAAACACAATGCCCAGTTTGCTCCAATTATAGTTGAGCCGTTTAATTTGTCGCATGATAGGTTTATGATTATTGACAATGTTGTCTATCATATCGGCGCATCGTTGAAAGATCTTGGAAAAGCATGGTTTGCATTCACTAAAATGAACGATATATCTGCGGAGGAATTATTGAGCAAAATCAAGTAGTAAGTGAAAATGATTTGCGGCTCGTTTTTGAAATAGAATTTCTGGACGAAACGAAGTTCGATATCTTCACAGACGCGGAATTGACGAATAAATTTCTCAAGCATTGTTTCGCCGTCAATAATATCGCCGATTGCAAAGCCAAGCCAATGGCGTGGAGGTTTTCTTTCGCGACGAAATGTTGTGGCTGACGCAAAAGGCTATGGCTACTTTGTTTGATGTTGGTGTTCCTGCGATCAGCAAGCATCTGAAAAACATCTTTGAAAAAGGAGAGTTGGCTGAGGATTCAGTTATTTCCAAAATGGAAACAACTGCTTCGAATACCGCAGCGTACAGGACAAGTCGTTTCTGTCGGATTTTGACAAGGAAATAGAAAAATTGATTGACGAGAAAGAATACTAAGCAAGATTGTTCGCTTCGGAAACCTTATCCGACTTTGGAGAACGAGGCTTTCGAGATGGCTGCGGAGGAAAAATGCCAAAAATCATCGTAGAATTTGTTTAAAAATCGGCATGAATTTCTTTGGAATACCATAAAAAATGGCTTTCTGAGTAGATTTTTCGGCAATTATTTTGAAAAGTCGCAAAAAAATCGTAATTTCGCCGACAAAATCAAAATAAAAAATACGATGATGAAGAAAGATTTGAAAAAAGAGGCGTCTGAAATGATGCACAAAATGAAGGAACATCGATGGATTGTCGCTGTCGTGGCGGTGATGCTCGTGGTGGGACTCGTGGCCTTTTGTCACAGCCCGAAAAAGTTTGAAAATGGACGAAATCTGCCCGTCGGCGAGGCTTTCGACAGTCTGACGGCAATGTTGCCGAAGGGTAGCACCATCGTTGCCCGTTTTCCCGACGACCACCGCGCCGACCTCTACTATCTGAACAGCGGCGTTCTCTACTGTTTCAACGGCAAGAGCAAGCTGTTGGAAGAGATGTCTGTTCCGGGCATTACGAACGGTTCTGTCATCAACGCGAGCCTTTCGCAAGACGAAAAATACATCATGCTCACCGTCCGCGAAGACAAACTTGACAAACTTTTCCGGCTGAACACCGAGAACCGAAACATCGTGGATTTGGAGAAGAGTACGGCTGTGCCCGACGAGCAGAAAGAGGAGGAAGAGAAGCCGAAACAGTCCACTGGAAAGAAGTCGGAAGTGCCCGTTATCACCGATCCGCTGCCCGAGGCCGCCTTTGCTGACGAGCCCGTCGGAGCCGGTCACGAGGTGAAGGCTGAACCGAAGAAATCCGACCCCGACAACAAGCCGGAAGTAACGACCATTTCAACCGATTGATATGAGCGACAGCATCGTCATCATCCCGACCTACAACGAGAAGGAGAACATCGAGAAAATCATTCGTGCGGTGCTCGCCCTCGGCCATTCTGACGCGCATCCCTCGCCGTTGAATCCGACTCCGGCGACAGACCACAGTTTCAATATTCTCGTCATCGACGACGGGTCGCCCGACGGCACGGCGCAAATCGTGAAACGGCTGATGGAAACGGAATTTTCCGACCGCCTTTTCCTCGTCGAGCGTTCCGGGAAACTCGGCCTCGGAACGGCCTACATCGCAGGATTCCGCTGGGCGTTGGAACGCGACTACGACTACATTTTCGAGATGGATGCCGACTTTTCCCACGACCCAGCCGACCTGCCGCGCCTCTACGCCGCCTGCCACGACGAAGGCTACGACCTCGCCATCGGTTCGCGCTATGTCAGCGGCGTGAACGTGGTGAATTGGCCCATCGGTCGCGTGTTGATGTCGTATTTCGCCTCGAAATACGTGCGCTTCATCACCGGCTTCAAAGTCCACGACACCACCGCCGGCTTCAAGTGCTACAAGCGTCGCGTGCTCGAAACGATGGAACTCGACAAAATCCGCTTCAAAGGCTACGGTTTCCAGATTGAAATGAAGTTCACCGCCCACAAAATCGGCGCGAAAATCAAGGAAGTTCCCGTCATTTTCATCAATCGGCGCGAAGGCACCTCGAAAATGTCGGGCGGCATCTTCGGTGAAGCCTTTTTCGGCGTGATGCGCCTGCGCTGGGACGGTTGGTTCAGGAAATATCCGAAGTTGGAATCTGAGGCATAAATGCAAATTTTTCGTCGTTTTTTTTGTAGAATCAACTTTTCTTCGTACCTTTGCATCGTTAAAATATTGGCGTGATACTTTCGTTCTATGATTGAAAAGAAAATCAAGATCAGACAAGTGATGGATGCCCTTGAACGGTTCGCGCCTCTGCCCTTGCAGGAGAGCTACGACAATGCTGGCTTGCAAGTTGGATTGACAGAGGCGGAGATTTCAGGGGTATTGTTGTGTTTAGACGTGACGGAGGCTGTTGTCGATGAGGCTGTCGGCAAGGGCTGCAACTTGATTGTGGCTCACCATCCGCTCATTTTCCGCAAGTTGGCGCACATCGGCGGCGAAAACTACGTGGAACGTGCCGTGATGAAGGCGATTAAGAACGATGTGGCGATTGTTGCGGCGCACACGAATCTGGACAATGCTGAAGGCGGCGTGAACTTCAAAATGGCTGAGAAAATCGGCTTGGAGCGGCTGGAATCGCTGCAAGGTCCGGTGGTCGATGGCAAGTGGAGTGGAGTAGTGGGCGAGTTGCCAGAGCCGATGTCGGCAGAGGATTTTATCGACCTGCTGAAGCGAAGTTTTGATGTTAAATCGTTGAGAGCCAACGAGTTGTTGAATAGGAAAATTCGTCGAGTCGCACTTTGCGGCGGTTCGGGCTCGTTTATGCTCGGCGACGCGATTCGTGCGAAGGCCGACGCTTTCGTGACGGGCGAAATGGGCTATCACGAGTTTTTCGGCCATGAACAGGCGATTCAGATTTGCGTCGTCGGCCACTACGAAAGCGAACAGTTTACGACGGAGATTTTCCGCGACATCATCGCCCGAGAATATCCCGAATTGCCTGTGATGATCGCAGAAACCTGCACCAATCCCATTCTCTATCTCTGAATCTTGAAATCAAACATTGTAAAATAAATCGTAAATCGTTAAATTGTAAATTTAAAAAACTATGGCAAAAAAAGATCCTACAGACCTCTCAGTAGAGGAGAAATTGAAAGCGCTGTATCAGTTGCAGATGACGCTTTCGAGCATCGACGACAAGCGTGCTTTGCGCGGTGAACTGCCGCTCGAAGTGCAGGACTTGGAAGACGAAATCGCCGGTTTGAACACGCGAATCGAGAAAATCCAAACCGAAATCAGGGATTTCCAGTCAGCCGTGACGATGAAGAAGGGCGAGATTATCGACGCGCAGGCCAGTGTCGATCGCTATCAGGCGCAACTCAACGAGGTGAAAAACAACCGCGAGTACGACGTGCTGAACAAGGAAATCGAGTTCCAGACGTTGGAAATCGAACTTTGCGAGAAGAAAATCAAGGAGGCCGTCACCAGAATCGAGGAGCGTTCCAAGGATTTGGAACACGCTCAGGAACTGAAGAAAGACCGCCAGTCCGCCCTCAAGGAGAAGAAGAGCGAACTGAACGAAATCATGCAGGAAACGCGCGAGGAAGAGGAAAAACTGAAGGAAAAAGCCTCTGAACTGGAACTGAAAATCGAGCCGCGCCTGCTGGGCAGTTTCAAGCGCATTCGCAAGAATGCCCGCAACGGTCTGGGCATTGTCTATGTGCAGCGCGATGCCTGCGGCGGTTGCTTCAACAAGATTCCGCCACAGCGTCAGCTTGACATCAAAATGCACAAGAAAATCATCGTCTGCGAGTATTGCGGTCGCATCATGATCGACCCCGAACTGGCCGGTGTGAAACTCCTCGCGAGCGGCGAAGAGAAGCCAAAGCGCAAGCGTTCCATCCGCAAGACGGTAGCGAAACCTGTGGAAGAGCCCGTCGTGGAGGCTGAGGTCGTGGAACAGCCCGTTGTTGCACCGGAAGTGGTTGAGGAAAAGGTCGTTGTGGAGCCTGTAGTCGAAGAGAAGGTTGCTGAAAAGAAACCTGCGACCAAAAAGGCTGAAACAAAGGCTACGGCGAAGAAGGCCGAAGCAAAGGCAGAACCCGAAAAGAAGCCTGCGGCTAAGAAAGCAACGACGAAGGCTGAGGAAAAGAAACCTGCGGCTAAGAAGGAAACAGCCAAGAAAGAAACGGCAAAGAAAGAGCCTGCAAAAAAGGCAACTGCCAAGAAAACTGAGGAAAAAGCTGCCGAAAAGAAACCTGCTGCCAAGAAAACAACAGCGAAAAAGGCTTAATTTTTCTGTAAGTTGTACGAAAAAAGTCGAATCTTTCAAGGATTCGACTTTTTTTAGGAGTTATCGCTTCGCTTAGGAGTTAGTTCGCTGCGCTCACGGAGTTAAAGGGAGTTAGCAGACATTACTCTTTACAATTGAAGTTAAGCCAAATGCCGTAGGCATTAAATCCCGAAGGGATGCAAGATTACAGGCAGGGGTGAGCGAAGCGAAACCCGCACTTACCCCTGCCTGTGGTCTTTTCGCCTTTTCAAGACTTTTTACGATGCACTCTGTCAAGCCGGTTAAGTTCTAACGGCGCACAGGGCGGACACTTAGACCATGAAAACGAGAAGTGATATAACTCCAGTTCACGGAACTAGAATCGAAATTCAAGTAGTAGGCATCGTCTGGATGGCTCGTGTAGAGCGTCCGCGACCAATAGTAACCGTCTGAGTTCCCAAAACCAAACAACGTGGCGTAACGGGCACCTGCAGCGGGGAAGAATATAAAGTTTCCGTTCTTTTTGCTCACAGCTTTTCTTCCATAAACTCCATTCTGTGTTGTCCATTCCCAATTGCAATTGTTAATCAATTCTTTCATTTGGTCAACGCTCGGTGTTCGCCAGTTACTACCCCAGTTCACATAAGCAGCATCGTCTTCAAGGGCGAGTTCCATCTTGTTGTCAACTGTTCCGTAGCTACTGCTGTAATTATATTTCGTCAGTTTGTCTTCGGCTCCTTTACACCATTTGTAGGTATCCCAACTGAAATTTGTTTTTCCGTTTTTATAGCCGATTGTTTCTCCCCATGCGAAGTAATCGCCATACTCCTCAGGTTTCGTCGCACCAACGTTGCACGATGCCCAAAGCGTTCCACTTGGCAGTCCGAGATCAACTGCTTGTGCAGGCGATTTGTCAATTACTTCTGAATTTTCATTTTCATCGTCGTTGTTACAAGCGACAAGTCCCATACTGATGGCTCCCAAAGGAAGCATCGAAAGGAATAACACGGCAGCGACCTTTGCCGTTTTCATCATTGAATTAAAATTGTTTTGTTTCATAAAATTTGAAATTGAAAAAGGCGGAACCGTTCAATACCTACTGCTATCTTCGGTTACCGCCAAGTGACCGCACACATAAACAAGCAAGAACAATTCGCACCCTTGCGGACGCGAACTTTCCAAACTGCTTGCTCTCATGTGTGAATATTGGCGGTATTCAAGATAGCGAGAACAAGAGCCGAAAGCTCTAATTTTTAATAAGTTGCGAACGGAAGAACGACCTTTGAGTTAATAGTTTTTGTTGTCAATTCTCCCTGTGGGCAGGCTCCGCTGTGCTCGGCCAAATCCCTAATTCACGATGTCACTGTCTGTTTCTTACTTCATTTTTTAATGGTT
>JAFYJH010000082.1 GCA_017538195.1 Prevotella sp. | reverse complement strand
CTCCTTATCCAATTTTTATCTTTCATACTGCGCAATTCATCAAGAAAACTTGTGCTTTCTTTTAATAATACAAAAACAAAAAAAACGGAGAGGCACCGCACCTCTCCGTTTGCCAGATTAAACCAACGCGGTTCAGTCACTCCAGACACTTTGAAATTCATTTGGAATAAACTCATCTGTTCTGTTTGGTGCGTAGGCTGGTCCTGAGCCGCCACCGCCGTAGCCGGGACCATCGTCGCCAGAACCGCCGTCGTTGATGCCTGTGATGCTGCCGCTGTCGAGAAGCCGCCCCATCTCAAGGCTACGCACCCGAATTTCGGGTAACAAATAAATCATTTTCATCATATTTAATTTTAGCCTCCTCCCTGCCTCCCCCAGAAGGGAGAGGCAGAAGGAGATGTTTTACATTTATTTAATAACTACTTTTTTACCATTCACGACATAAATTCCTTTCGTCGTAGGCTTGCCGTTCAACTTCCGACCGTCAATTGTGTACCAATGTTCCATATCCAATGTTCCATGTTCAATGGAAGAAACACCAGTAACTTCGCCACCGCCGAAGTTCAACACGATTTCCTTCGCGCCATTCGTCACGTCGCCTGCCGTCAAGCCGTTCTTCAGGCGGAAATAGCCGCGGAACGCACCAATCTTCATCGCATCACTCGGATAATAGAGTTTGCTGTCACCACCCATAAAGAGCAACGTGCGGTCTTTCTGGGCGATGTCGAATGTGGAATAGAGGCCGACGAAATCGACACATTCCGTTTCAACAACAACCGCAGGTGCGTCGCTGATAGTCCTGTTGTCGAATTCAAAATCCATCGTTTCGCCCGCAGATTCTGTCTTACGGATGAGATATGGCTTGCCTGCCACCATTTCCGTTGCATTTGCGAAGTCGAGCGTCAGCGTCTTGGTTGCGGCGGTATAAGTCGAACCAACCAGTTCCTTGACCGTCCATCCGTTGAGGTCGTCGGCACTCATTCCAAACGGCAGACACACCGTGTTCCAGTTGCCATTGATCTGGAGTTTGCGGCCATCGATGACGACATACGTCATTTCACCAACATGATCGGCAATGCGAAGCGAATTGTTGTATGCCTCGCCCTCGTCGTTGTCGAGCAAGACGAGCAGTGCCAGATCACTCTTGTCAATGTCAATTACCACATACATCAACAGAGTTTCAACAGGATAATTCGTGTCAAATTCATATGTCACCCAATTCGGGCATTTGTTCACGTTGTCGGCAATGATGAGATAGTTTCCACTCACGACAGCATCCATCCCGACATAGTCTCTTTCGAGATTGACAAACCGCGCTGCATCAATGCCCGAAACTCCGAGGTCGATTCCAATGCGACCGTCGGCCAATTTCACGGCCTTCGCAGTCCGATATTGGGTGCTGACTTGTCTTGAAGACAAGTTATTCAACTGATTCGACAAGTCGAGCGAGGTCAGTTGGTTACCGCGGCAGTACAACGTTGTCAGCGCGATGCAACCCGAAACATCGAGCGAGGTCAGTTGGTTGAAGTAGCAGTACAACTCTTTCAGTGCGGTGTTCTGCGACACATCAAGCGAGGTCAGTTGGTTGTAGTTGCACCTCAACTCTGTCAGCGCGGTGTTTTTCGACACATCGAGCGAGGTCAGTTGGTTGTCGTAGGCAGACAAGGTTTCCAACACTGTGAAATGTTCAATACCTGTGAGGTCGGCGATTTTTTTGTTTTCGGCTTTATTCTGTCCATTCACATCAAGTTCAGTCGTGAGAAGATGAACCCGATGAAGTTCGGCGCCCTCAACAATGTTGAATTTCTCCGCCAATGCTGCGCGGAAATTTGCATCGGGAAAGTTCTCCTCATTAAGAAGAATGACTGAAAAGAATCCAACGGCGATTTGGACCTCCATCATCGTTTCTCTAATCGGATACCTTGTGTCGTACTTATACGTCACGCTGAGCGGGTAATTGGCTCCGCTTTCGGCTATGATAAGATATTTTCCATCCACAACAGGCGTAATGTCTGTACCATCGCCTTTCAATTCGGTCACTCGCGACCAGTCTATCTCGTCTGCTCCGATGTCGATTCCGATGCGACCATCAGGCAGTGTAACGGGTTCTGCCGTCAGTTGCTGCATACTGATATATAAGCGCATATTTTGGGTTAGGTTTGATAAATCGAGCGAGGTTAGGCGGTTATTTTTGCACCAAAATTCTATAAGTGCCGTGTTTTGCGACACATCTAATGAAGTCAGTTTATTATTATCGCAACCAAAGTTCCGCAGAGCGGTGCAGCCCGACACATCAAGTGAAGTCAGTTGGTTACCGTAGCTGTATAACGTTGTCAGCGCGGTGCAACCCGACACATTGAGCGAGGTCAAGAGGTTGCTGAGACAAAACAACGTTGTCAGCGCGGTATTTTTTGACACGTCAAGCGAGGTCAGTTGGTTGTTGCGGCAGTACAATGTTGTCAGCGCGGTGTTCTTCGACACATCGAGCGAGGTTAGGAGGTTGCTGTAGCAGTTCAACTCTGTCAGCGCGGTGTTCTTCGAAACATCAAGCGAGGTCAGTTGGTTGCCGTAGCACTGCAACCTTGTCAGCGCGGTGTTCTTTGACACATCAAGCGAGGTCAGGAGGTTCCTGTAGCAATCCAAGCTTGTCAGCGCGGTGAAATGCTCGATGCCCGTGAGGTCGGTAATGGATCTGCCGACAACGTTGAGTGAAGTCGTGGCAGCAACCATTTCATCGGTGATGACATCACCCTCGTTAATTCCTAATTCTGATACCAATGCCGCACGAAAATTCGCATCAGGAAAGTTTACTTCGTTCAAAATTGCCGTCGCAGGGTAACATTTCACCGTAATAAGCACTCCCTCGACATAAATCAAGGGTACAGATCCGTTTCCATCTGGAAAAATCACTTCCACGTTGTCGGACGTCACAGGGGTAACAGAACTATATTCTGTTGCAGTAATGTCAACCTCCTGTCCAAAAATTTTCAGTTTAGTACCTTCTGGGGCGTTGATGACGGAAAGCGTGTAGTCGAAAGTTTCTGTATGCGTATATACAAAAGTGTGCTCCTCGTCTGCGCCGTTCACCGTTATGGTTGCTTCTGGCTCTGCACAGTTATACTTTAAAAATTTAGGAGCTGTGACTGAGAAAGTTGCACCGTCGAGACCGAAAAAATAGAGGGGTTCGCCCACCTCGTCGCCATGCTCATCGACACACTTCACCGTAATCACGTAGAGCGGGCCAAAGGCGAAATAGGCACTCCAACCGCCAGTGCCGGGTTTGAAACCAAAGTTACCATTGTTGAAATGGTTGCCAGCAGCGTTGTCCACGCTGATGGAGTAGTCTGCCATTTTATCGATAGGATAATACTGTTCCTCGGGGTCGTTGTAAGCCGATGGTGTGCGGTTGTTGAGATAGAGGTCTGTGGCCGCTCCCTCGTCAACCCACGAAGTGGAATAGTCGTCTCCGCTCAGATACTTTCCGTCCTTGAAACGCTTCAACTTGTAGGCGGTGTTGTCGGTAGTGGAAACTTCCATCGAGAACAGGTCGTCGATGGTGAGGTTGGTGGCTTCTACGGCAGCCATAGAGGTGAAGTTACACCATCCACGCTTAGAACTTGCCGGCATACGGAATGCGTACTTCTTGCCCGTTCCGACGGCAGCCATAAAGTCACTGAATGTCACAGGATCGCCTGCGGTGTCCCATGTCGTCACACTCTGCGCCTGCGCCACCATCGTGAGGCATAACAGGCTGAGGATTGTAAATAATTTCTTCATAAGCTTATTTTTTTTTAAAGATTTACTTCCAGTTATTAACATACCAAATAGGATTTTGACTTCCTTGTGTGCGATTAAGAGAACGATGAAGAAGTCTGTTATTTACGATTTCGTCAATAACAATCTCACCATCAAAACAATAACGCCCCGGATCTTTGGATAGATACCAACCTTTTTTCTTATTGAGTTTAAAAACACCTATAATAAATCCATTATGACAGGCCACAATATAATCTGCTTTATTCGCACGATTGGGATCAAGTACCCAAGTTCCCCTTACTCTGTTGTATATTTTTTTGATGTCGTGCGAATCTAAAGAAATGTTTATAGCCAAAATTTTCTCATTAGGCAGAATTTGAGCTTCAGGCTTTTCATACATGATGTTTATTTCATCTATCGAATGTATACCTTGACTCTGGAAACCACTGATTTTATTATCAAGGCTTTCAACATTATTGAGTTTTAGTTCTTTCTGTTGTCGAAAAAGGTCTATTAGCACTGATTCTACTATCAGCGCATGTTCATTTGTTAGCCCATGTCGAATGATATAGTGCTTTACTTGTTTGCCACTATCAACTATATCTTTTATATGTTGAAGTTTTTTACTTAAAGCATCATCGCTACTTAAATTTTTTGCTTTTTGAAATTCTTTTATATGTGAAAAAATTCTATTGCCCTTTCCTTTACCTATGTAAAAGATAGAACCATCTGGATCCATCAAAGCATAAACGTAATACCCCAAATGCTCTAATGTATTTTTCTTAAATGACTTTAATTTTGACTCTAACATTTATTACATCCTCCTGTTCTCTCAGCTCCACAGAGAACTTTTATTATTGTTTGAAGCGTGGAACTGTATGCTAACATAACGCTTCTTTTTCATTCTCCAACCCACGCAAAAGCGTGGGCCTTTCAGTCAGTCTCTCAACTGGAAGGTCCTGGAATACCTGTGATAATGAAAGAGTGAAATCAGCCCACACCTATAGGTTCGTGCGCCACGACAGGCTGCCCTTTTGGGCAAGTTCCGCGAATGGCGCTATAGGAGGAATGGCTCTCAAACTTCGTTCCTTATCACGTTTGGTAAACTTTCCAGGTTTTCCAGTCGGAACGCCGTTGTCGATGTCCTCGCGCAGCGATGCTTATGTCGCCGCAAAGATACATCTTTTTTCCGAAAACAACTCCATTGCGGGCTGATTTTTTTGATTTCGCGTGCAAAATAACATGATTTTCTCGGAAAAACCAAGAAAATTTCAGTCCAAATTCAGTCCAAATCCAGTCCAAATTCAGTCCAAATGACGAAAATCCCAAAAAAATCGGCGAAGCAGAAATGCAAAAATCCCGATGAAATCGGCAAAAAATCAACTTTCCGACCGATTTTTCAAAAATCGGCGAAGCAGAAATGCAAGGAAGTAGGGAAAGGTGAAAAACTGCCCGTTGAACCCGATGTTTTTATGGCAGAATTTGATGCCGTATTTCACATCGGGATAGGAATCCGACTTGATGAGATTGTTGAGCGAGGCTGTGGCTCCGTCCTTGGCTTTCACTTCCACCGGCACCAACGAATCGGCATCGCGCACGAAAAAGTCCATTTCGAGGGTCGATTTCTCATTTTTATAATAATAGAGTCCGTAGCCTTGTTTGACGAGCATATCGGCTATGATGTTTTCGTAGATGGCACCCTTGTAAGTGCCGAAGTTCTTGTTGGCACGCAAGTCCTGTTGCGCCTCTTCGTCGAGCGAGGCAATGAGCAGGCCCGTATCTCTGTAATAGAGTTTGAACGCCCGTGGATTGTAATTGCCTTTGAGGGGCAAGGAAGGCTGTTCAAGGCAATAGCAGACATTGACGATGCCTGCGTCGGCCAGCCACTCGACCGTTCCGGCATATTCTCTCGTTCTGGCTCCGTGGGAAACCTTCGAAATCTGGAATTTCTTGTTTTCTTGGGCCAGAAACACGCCGATGTGGTTGTAAATGTTTTTGATGCGGCCTTTGTCGAGTCCTTGGGCATATTTGGTGATGTCTTCCTCGTAGTCGGCCAACAACTGCCGCTGCATCTTCAGCGTACCGCTGAAATTGCCTTTCGTGACATAGCTATTGACAACTGCCGGCATTCCTCCGAGCATCATATAGTCGCAGAACAGGCCGGAAAGCACGTTCATTTCGACGCTCGACAAGGGTCTGGCGCCTTTCATTTTTTCAAGCAGTTCTTCGATGGTTTCTTCCGAGTAGCCCTTTGCCCACAAAAATTCCTCGAAATCGAGCGAATGCATCTCGTAGTCTTCCTTATATCCCACGCTGTTCGACTCAATTTCCTGATAGTTGATGCCCATCAGCGAACCAGAGCAGATGACATCGAATCGACCGTCTGTCTGGAACGATTTCAACGAGGTGGCACAGTTGGGACAAGCCTGAATCTCGTCGAAGAAAATCAGCGTTTGCCCGGGCACGAACTTGAACGACGGATTGAAGAACGAAATGTTTTTGACGATGCTGTCCACATCGTAGCCGTCGTTGAAAATCCGTTGGTATTTCTTTTCGAGAATGAAGTTGATGACCACCACATTCTGATAGTTCGACCGTGCGAAAGCATTGATGGAGAATGTTTTTCCAATCTGTCTTGCACCCTTCACAATCAACGGTTTTCTGTCGTTGTCCGACTTCCATTTCAACAGGAAATTTTCGATTTTTCGTTTAAGCATAAGCTAAAATATTGATTTTCAGGTGCAAAGATAGTAATTTCTCACATTTTTCCAAAGAAATTTCGCGATTTTCTCACATTTTTCCAATGATTTTTCGCTGTTTTCTCACATTTTTCCAGAAATTTCGCTGTCAATTGCGGAGGTGTTCGAGATATTCGAGGTGGGTGATATCGACCTCCTCGGCGACGCGCTCCCACGTGATTTTCGTCGTGTCGGAATGGGCGAGTGCCATGCGATAGACTCCGATGAACACGAAATTGCTATCAACGAGATTCTTCATAAACGTGATGGCAAGGCGGTTGCTCTCGCGCTGCAACTGGTAGTGGTCGGCATTGCGGCGGGCAACGACTTCGGGCGACACGTCGGGGTTGCGATAGCTGTAGGTGAACGTGGGCAGGAGCTTGGCCGAATCGCCTTCGTTGCCCCACTTGGGATGGTGGTATTCGCCGCCGAAGAGGATGATGTTGGTGTGGTGGGGAACGGCCACCGAATAGGGCATTTCGCAGTCGGTGACGCCGAAGAGTTGGAGATAGTCGTCGTAGGTGGCGAATTTCTGTCCGATGCGCAGAATGTGGGCCTTGTCGGCCTTTGGCTCGGAGGATGCGCGGTGGGCGGTGAGCCAATAAATGGCCGCAGCAGCCACTAAGACGAGGGGAATGAGATAGAGCAGGTTACGACGCAACGGATGGCGAGTTTTATTTTTGCCCCCACCATTAACATTTTTTAATTCTTCCGTTTCTTCCGTCAGATTCAGTTTTTTGCAAAACTCATTCCAGTTGGCATCGCCGACGCATTGCGCCAGAATGTCGAGCGTGCTTTCTCGGGGCTCGATGCCATCTCGCACGTAGCCCCACAGCCGCTTCAGCGTCGTGGAACTGACTTTCTGGTGTGTTTTCTCGAAAACAAACTCGGCCAGACGGTCGAAATTGCTTGCTTTCTCCATTTTTCTGCCAAAAGCCGCCTCGATTGCCTCGCGCAGTGCGGCTTGTGCCTGTTTCCCGTTGGTTTTCATTGCTTGATCAGTCGTTTTTTTGATTTGAAAAAGGTTATTGCAATCGCTTTCCCATCCATTTTCCGCCAATCATACTGGCGACACCGATGATGATGAAGGGCACGGAGAGCAGTTGTCCCATGTTGAAGGGCATTCCTGCCTCGAAATCGACTTGGTCGGCCTTCGTGTATTCGATGAAGAAGCGGAAGGTGAAAATCATGAAGATGCAGAGTCCGAAGAAGAATCCTGTGCCCACGAAAGCCGGCTTGCGGCGATAGAAGGCCCAGCCCACAAAGAAGAAGAGGAAGTAGG
>JAFYJH010000014.1 GCA_017538195.1 Prevotella sp. | reverse complement strand
CGTTGTTGATTTGCGTTTTCATCTCGCTATATTGCATCGCAAACTGCTCGTATTCGTTCTCCATTTCCTGCTTGTCGAGTTCGGCCAGTTCCTGCATATCGAGGTTTTTCTGCTTCTGCTTGTCCAAGTCCAAATACAGCCAAACGAGCCCGCCAATCAAGGCGAGGCAGAGCAGAATGAGTGGGATCAAATATTTCTTCATACGTTTTCTGTTTTAAACTGCCTGCAAAATTAACTTTTTTCCCAAAATAGACAAAAAAAATCATATCAATAATGGCGATTTCCGTCAATATTTTTGAAATTTTAGTAAAAATTCAACGTTTTAATACTTAAAAAACAAATGACGATTAAACTTTTTCGAGCCGTTTTCGTCTTATTAACAAAAAAGCAAAATTTTATGAACGAAGAGATTCTTATACAGGAAAAATTCGGCAAAAAGCAGCCGTTTCGCGTGCCGGAAGGCTATTTTGAGCATTTTGCCGAAAACATGATGGCGCAACTGCCCAACGAAAGAGCGAAAGTGGTGAAAATGCAACTGCGCAAGCACTGGAAAGTGGCCGTTGGCGTGGCTGTTGCGGCTTGTTTTTGTGCCGTGCTGTTCAGTGTCGGCAAGTTGTGGAAGGATTCGTCGGACGAGTCGCTGTCGGGTTCGGCTGCGATCATGCAGGCGCAATATTCCACGAATGATGATGAATTTGACGACATGGTCGATTACGCGATGATGGATGTCAGCGACATTTATTATGCTTGCGCAATGGACGATGGCGTCTATTAAAAAAGAAAGGATTTATGATGATGAAAAAAATGATTTTAACAATTCTGATGCTCGCCGGAATGCTTTCGGTGACCGCCCAGAATCCCGTACAGAATGAGAAAAGGCAGAAATTCGACCCTGCCAAGTTTGAAGCTGAACTTGAGCAGTTCATCACGAAAGAGGCTGGCCTCACGCAACAGGAAGCGACGGCGTTTCTGCCGCTCTACCGCGAGATGCGCAGCAAGCAGCGCGTGTATTTCGACGAGATGCGCAAACTTCGCAGCACGGACGGCAACGACGACAAGAAATGCCGCGAAGCCATCGAGAAAATGGACAAGAACGATCTTGAAATCAAGGGAATCCAGAAGAATTACCACGCGAAATTCCTGAAAGTGCTGCCTGCCAGCAAGGTTCTCAAGGCAATCAAGGCCGAGGAAAGGTTTCACCGCAACACTTTTCAGCGGACGGTGAAGCCCGGCGACCGCAAGAAGCCTGATGCCAACAAAAAGGCGGGTGAGCGCAAGCACTCGCATCAACGTCCCGAATCGCGCAAGTAAAAATGGGCGGCGCACAGCGATATTTCATCACGCTTTCCTACGACGGCACAAACTATCACGGTTGGCAGATTCAGCCGAATGGAATGTCGGTGGAGGAGCGGTTGCGTCAGGCGTTGGCGACGTTGCTCCGCCAACCTGTGGAAACGGTCGGTGCAGGCCGGACCGATGCCGGCGTCCACGCAAGGAAAATGGTGGTGCATTTCGACTATGAATTGGACGAAAACAAGCTTCCGACTTCCGATTTGATGGGCGGACAACTGCTTGATTGTCAGCAACTTGTCTATCGTTTGAATCGTCTGCTGCCACGCGACATCGCCGTGCAGCGCGTTGAGCCGGTCGAGGACGACAAACACGCCCGATTCAGCGCCACCTCGCGCACGTACCACTATTATATACACACGCGAAGGGATCCTTTTCTGAGCAATTATTCGTGCGAAATGCACTATCCGCTCGACTTCGACGCGATGAACGAGGCCGCCGAATGGCTGCTGACGCAACGCGATTTTGCTTCGTTTTGCAAGGCCGGAGCCGACGTGAAAACCACGCTCTGCACGCTCACCGAAGCCCGTTGGCATCAACTTTCCGACGATTCGTGGCGTTTTGAAATCACGGCCAATCGTTTTTTGCGGAACATGGTTCGCGCCGTCGTCGGAACACTCGTTGAAGTGGGTCGCGGTCGCATCACGCTCGCCGAATTTCAGAAAATCGTTTCGACTCACAGCCGCAGTGCCGCCGGCGAGAGTATGCCTGCCCACGCGCTTTTCCTTGTCGATGTGAAATATTGAAATAAATGTCGGGATTTTGCTCAAATTCCGATATTTTTTGTACCTTTGCAGCATAAAATCAATCACAAGTATGGCAGCAAACATTTTTAGAGGACTGGGCATTGCCCTCGTCACGCCTTTCCACGCCGACGGAAGCATCGATTTCGACGCGATGGGTCGGCTCATCGAGTATCAACTTGAAAACGGTATGGACTTCCTTTGTATTCTGGGAACGACGAGCGAATCGCCGTGTCTGACGAAAGAGGAAAAACAGCAAATCAAGCGTTTTGTCGTTGAGAAAATCGGCGGTCGCGTTCCGATTTTGATGGGTTGCGGCGGCAACTGCACGGCTGCCGTTGTCGAAGAGTTGAAAACGGGCGATTGGCAAGGCATCGACGGCATTCTGAGCGTCTGTCCATACTACAACAAACCCTCGCAGGAAGGTCTTTATCAGCATTATCGCGCCATCGCCGAGGCTTCGCCGCTGCCGGTCGTGCTCTACAACGTGCCGGGGCGGACGGGCGTGAATCTGAAAGCGGAAACGACCATCAGATTGGCGAAGGATTGCCCGAATATTGTGGCCGTGAAAGAGGCCGGAAGGTGGCTTGAGCAAGTCGATGAAATCATCAAGAACAAGCCCGACGGCTTCGATGTCATCAGTGGCGACGACGCGCTGACCTTCCCGATGATTGCGAGCGGTGCAGCCGGTGTGATTTCGGTCATTGGAAACGCGCTGCCGAAGGAATTTTCGCGGATGATTCGCTACGAATTCAACGGCGAATACGAGCCTGCGCGGAAAATCCACCATCGCTTCACCGAACTTTACAGCCTGCTTTTCGTCGATGGCAATCCTGCCGGCGTGAAAGCCCTGCTCCACGAAATGGGCTTCATAGAAAATGAACTGCGCCTACCGCTTGTTCCCACGCGCGTAAGCACAGTCCAAAAAATGAGCGAGATTCTCAAAGAGTTATCTCGATAGTCGCTTCGTTTTCGCTCGAAAATCGTTGAATTTCGGCTTTCAGGCTCGAAAATCTTTAATAATTCTCTGCTTTCAACTCGAAGAATGCCTGCGGATGGTCGCAAACAGGGCAAATCTCCGGCGCTTTCTTGCCGATGACGATGTGTCCGCAGTTGCGGCATTTCCAGATGGTTTCGCCGTCGCGTGAGAAGACGATTCCTTCCTCGATGTTCTGCAAGAGGCGCAGGTAGCGCTCCTCGTGCTCCTTTTCGATGGCAGCCACGCCGCGCATCTTCGCAGCAATTTCGGGGAAACCTTCTTCGTCGGCTTCCTTCGCCATGCGGTCGTACATGTCGGTCCACTCGTAGTTTTCGCCTGCGGCAGCGGCCTTCAGGTTGTCGATGGTCGATTTGACAGAACCGCCTTCGAGCAGTTTGAACCACAGTTTGGCGTGCTCTTTCTCGTTCTGGGCAGTCTCCTCGAAGAGGGCTGCAATCTGCTGATAGCCTTCCTTCTTGGCCTTCGAAGCGAAATACGTGTACTTGTTGCGAGCCATCGACTCGCCAGCGAATGCATCCATCAGGTTGCGTTCGGTTTTTGTTCCTTTTAATTTTTTCATTTTGTTTTAGTTTTTTATTGATTTTGATTTATTTTTTGAATATATATCGACATTCTTGAGGCTTGAAAGCCCGTCAAATGGGGATTTTCAGACAGTGATTTCGCCTGCGATCGACTGGCTCATCAGTTGATGGATGAGTTGCGTGTCGTCGTAGCGAGCCAACAGGTGCATCAGTTTCGTGACGGCGGCCTCGACCGTGCCGTCGCGTCCGCTGACAACGCCCGCATCCTTCAGTTGGAAGCCTGTGTCATAGCGTTCCATCGCGACGAATCCCTCAACGCACTGGCTGATATTGACAATGATGATTCCTCGCTCGGTCGCCTTTTTCAGCGTCTCGATGAGCCACGGCTGCTGCGGTGCGTTGCCGCTTCCGAAACTCCGCATCACAACGGCGCGGAGTCCGTCGGCGTTGAGCGTGTGGCGGACGAAATTTTCCTCAATTCCGGGGAACAGCGACAGCACCATCACGCGCGAATCCATTTTGTAGTGCGGCGTCATCGGCTTGTTGAAGTCGGGTTTCAGAATGTGGTGCGGATGGAACGTGATGTTCACGCCGGCATCGCAGAGATGCGGATAGTTGAACGAGTCGAAGGCGTTGAATCCGTCGGCATTCTGCTTCGTCGAGCGGTTGCCGCGCAGCAGTTTTCCGCTGAAATAGATGCAGACTTCGGGCACGATGGGCGTGCCGTCGGACTTGTAGGCCGAGGCGATTTCGATGCTCGTGACGAGGTTTTCCTTTCCGTCGGTGCGAAGTTGTCCGATGGGCAGTTGCGACCCCGTGAGAACGACGGGTTTCGTCAGGTTTTCGAGCATGAATGACAGCGCGGAAGCCGTGTAAGCCATCGTGTCGGTGCCGTGCAGGATGACAAATCCGTCGTATTGCTCGTAGCGCGAATCAATGATTCGCACGAGCCTCGCCCACGCGTCGGGCCGCATGTCGCTCGAGTCAATCGGCTTGTCAAACTGATAGACATCAATCTCCGTCCCGATTTGCTTCATTTCAGGCATATTTGCCACGAAATTGCTGAAGTCGAGCGGTTCCAAGGCGTTTGTCCGGGGATTTTTCCCCATTCCAATCGTTCCGCCGGTGTAGAGAAGGAGAACTTTGTTTTGCATCATCTTCATTATTGTTTGCAAAGATACTACTTTTTGGTGAAAATAATGCCATTTTTCCATGAACTTTATCATTTTTTTATGATTTTCTTTTTTTGTTCTAAATATTTTCGTAATTTTGCAGCGGAATTCATTAAAAATCGTGTAAAAATATGAAAAAACTATCGATTTCCATTGTCGCCATGACAATGATTCTGCTGATGGGCAGTTGTACGGGAAGTAGGAAAGTTACTTATTTCCAAAACATTGACGAGATTAGTTTGGCAGCGTCGAAGGGACTCTACGACGCGCGTATCATGCCGAAGGACCAGCTCCTAATCACGGTGAGCGGTGTGAGCGATCCGAAGGCTGTCAGCCATTTCAACCTAACGATGAGCAATGCAATGAGCACATCGGGAAATATCTCAGGTGCTGGCGGTTCGATGATTGGCTACCTTGTTGATAATGACGGAACCATCAACTTCCCGCGCATTGGTCGTGTTCACGTTGGTGGACTGACGATGAGAGAGTGCGAAAAACTCCTTCAGGATAAGGTGAAGATGGACTTGTCGGAGAGCGAAAATCCGATTGTGACGTGTCGTCTCCAGAGTTTCCGCGTGGTTGTGATTGGTGAAATTGGCACGAAGGTCGTTCCCGTGACGACGGAGCAGATGAGCATTGTCGAATGTATTGCACAGTGCGGCGACCTCGGAATCTACGGTAAGCGCGACAACATTCTGCTGATTCGTCAGGATGCCACTGGTCAGAAGCATCACGTGCGCCTGAACATCAACGACGCGAACATCTTCAACTCGCCTTATTACTATTTGCAGCAGAACGACATCATCTATGTCGAGCCCAACCGCATTAAGCAGAAGAACGCTGTGCTCGGCCAATCGACGAGTATGTGGTTCTCCTTCATCGGAATTATTACCTCGATGGCGACGCTGTTGGTTAGTATTTTAAGAGACTAAGACGCAAAACAGAAAAGAAGAATGACGACCGAAAACCGCTCATTCTTCTTTTTTTATTTTATAATCAGACACTTTATAGAAAAATTTTATTTTACAATCAGAAACTTTATAGAAAACGGACTTGAATCGGATGGAGCAGTTGAAACACGAATGTGGCGTGGCGATGGTTCGCCTGCTGAAACCCATTGAGTATTACGAACAGAAGTACGGAACGTGGCGATACGGCCTGAACAAACTCTATCTGATGATGGAGAAGGAGCACAATCGCGGTCAGGAAGGCGCAGGAATCGCCTGCGTGAAACTTACACCGAGCCCGGTCGCGAGTATATGTTCCGCGAGCGAGCCGAGGGAAAAGATGCCATCGGCCAGATTTTCGGCAAGGACACAAGCCAGTTCCGCGGCGAATTGTATATGGGTCATCTGCGCTATTCCACGTCGGGCAAGAGCGGTCTTTCCTATGTGCATCCGTTCTTGCGGCGCAACAACTGGAAGGCGAAGAATCTTTGTCTGTGCGGTAATTTCAACATGACGAACATCGACGAGATTTTCGAGAAACTCACTCGTCAGGGACAGTGTCCGCGAATGTATAGCGACTCCTACATCATGCTCGAACTGATGGGGCACAGGCTCGACCGTGAGGTGGAGCGCAATTTCATTGCTGCGCAGGCGATGGAACTCGAAAATACCGACATCACGCGCTACATCGAAGACCATGTGAAGATGAGCAACGTGCTGAAAACGACGATGGCCGACTACGACGGCGGCTACGTTGTTTGCGGTATGACTGGCTCGGGCGAGATGTTCTCGATGCGCGACCCATGGGGCATCCGGCCTGCGTTCTACTATATGAACGACGAGGTGGCGGTTGTCGCCAGTGAGCGGCCTGTGCTTCAGACAACTTTCGATTTGGAGTGCGACGATGTCAAGGAACTCGAACCCGGCACTGCGCTGATTGTGAAGCGCAACGGCGAGTGCAGCATCGAGCGGATTTTGCCGCAGAAAGGCAATTCGGCCTGCTCTTTCGAGCGAATCTATTTCAGTCGGGGCAACGACCGCGACATTTATAACGAGCGCAAACGACTCGGCGAACAACTCACGCAGCCCGTGCTCAAGGCCATCGACGGCGACACGAAGAACACCGTGTTTTCCTTCATTCCGAACACCGCCGAGATTGCTTTCTACGGCATGG
>JAFYJH010000081.1 GCA_017538195.1 Prevotella sp. | reverse complement strand
GGCATCTGCCTCATCCGTCAGAGTCATGCGATTTGCCGGATCCGTGCTTGCCACACCACTCAGATAAGTGTCGTGCGCACTCTTGATGCGGAGGAACGTGTTAGCCTGCGGCATATTCAGCGTCATAGCGTCTGCCAAAGCCTGAGCAGCTGCCATATTGTCGGCGGTGTAGCCTTCAGACTTCAAGTTGGCAATGGTTTCGCTTGCTTGTTCTGTCGTGTAGCCATCAACGGAATACTGGTGCAGATTGTCGCCCAGTTCATAGGATTCGAGCAGTGCAATCAGTTCGTTGTACTTCTCGTCGTCGGCGAGAATCTTCGTGGCAACGAAGGTAGAACCGATGTCGTGTCCGCCCGTCCAGTAAGCCAAGTTGTCAGTGCTGCGACGGTTGAGATATTGACCAAGTGCATTGTTCATGAAGAAGCCGTTGGTGGCTTTGTCGCTGGCAGTAATCGTCCAAACTTCGTATTTCTGACCTGTTCCAAGCGTAGCATAGGTGTTGCCACCGCTGTTGCCATCGTCTGCTGCACTTGCAGAACCAAGCACGAGATCGGTGCCTGCGGCCTTGTTCACAATCTGGAATCCATCATACGGACTTCCGATGAATGCCCACTGTGTGGTTTCATCCTCTGCAAGCGTTGTCGGAAGCGTCACGTTGGGCGTACCATCCTCTACGTATGTCAGATAACTTTTGAGGTTGTCGGGACGAATCGTCAGGTTATACCACACGGGAGCACTCGCGTCTGCCGTGAACTGGAACGGAGCATCGTCCTTCGGCGTTGCCGTGAACTCAATCGTCGTTACAGCGTCTTCGATGGTTACATTAACCTCGTTGTAGCTGTAGAACAAACTGCGCTGATAAGCCTCGGGCAGCGTCGTGATGGTCTGTCCTTCGCTTGCAGGCACATCGTTTACGGTGAAGAGTGTTTCGCCATTCTCGTCTTTCACGATGTAGTTAATCGTGTACGACGGATGGAAGTAGTTGTCAAGTGCAGTAACTGCATTCGTCGGGTCGAAGTCGCCATTTTCCTTGACGACGAACTCGTTGCCGTCGTCGCGTGTCGTCCAGTCATTCGCTGCGACATGGCCTCCTGCATTCGTATTGATACCAAAATTGCCGAGACCTCCGAAGAAGAGCGGCTTCACGCCGTTGCGCACACCCTCGGCAGTCAATACCAACTGGCTGCTCTCAGCAATGTCGGCAACATTTTCCGTAAATGCTCCGTCTTTCTTCACCCACTTGCTGTCTTCCTCGCTCCAGAGGAAAGTTTTGTCTTCATAGCTGATGATGGCGAAGTTCTTGAAGTCGGTGCCGCTCGTGTTGGTTCTTAAGTTGGTTCCGTTCGTGGAGAGCGAACCGCGACGGCTTGTCAGCGTATAAACCTTGTCGTTGCTCAGTGTGGCAAGGTCGGTCACAACACCTGCCTTCGGAGCGATGTCCACCGTGATGGTGCAATTGCTTTCGCCCACTGTTTCCGACGAATAATTGAAGTCGTAGGCAGGAGTGTAGTAACCTGCGGTCAAGGTAGCGGGAACACTGGCAGCACTATTTGCTGCCTGCTCAACAGTTGCCTCGCCGACAAGTGCGCCACCGTCATAAAGTTGATAGGTCACTTCAATAGCACCTTCAATGACTTCTTGGACATAAATCTTGAAGTTGTTCGTTTTGACGGGCGACCATGCTCCTTCACCAGAATTGATGCTAATGGTGAAATAGGTGCTCTGCTGATTAAGCCCCGTCACCGAAATGCTTTGGGCAGTAGTAGAAGACACATCGTAAGTGTCGCCGCCTTCCGTGGTGAAGGTCTTTGCCGGATGGCCGGCGTTCACAGCCCAACATTGAAGTTCATAACCCGTGATAACGCAACCGTCGGGAACGCTGATGGTGTAGGTTGTAACACCGTCAGAGGCAGTTCCGTCCGTACCAAGACGAGCGCCGTTCACAGCGTCAGCGGCGTTAAGGCCGCCGGTGTAGCTGCTCTCAATAGTAACGGCAGGATCTGTGTTAGACACAAATTTCTTGCCCTCAAAGCCGGAAGTGTAAACCTCGCCGTCTTTGTCGTAGAACGTACCATTACCTTTTCCGTAGGTAGCGGTCGTCTGCGCCTGTGCCCCTGTCATGGTCAGCACGAGCAGCGCGAATAATGTAAAGATTTTTTTCATCGTGTTAAAAATTTAGTTGTTAATAATGTTGATAATTAAATGAATGTTATTCTCATTTCAGATTCCCCTCCCGTGGGGAGGGGGTGGTTCTGTATTTTCCTCCTCCCACTCGCTCCAGTCGGTTTCCGCGAGAATGGCTTCCACCTGCTGTTTCAAAGGTGTCAAATCATCTTGAATGACATCCCACACATCCTTTGCATTCACTCGATAATAGCCGTGAACAATGTGGTGGCGCATATTCGCAATGACTTTCCACTCTACCTGATGGAATTGTGACAGAAATTCGCGACTAAGCTTGTAGGCGGCCTCGCCGATAATCATCGTATAGTGGATGATTCCAGCCAAAAACACCTTGTCGGCGGTCAGTTCCTCGTAGGTGATGCCCGTCGTCCGACTTTGGATGATGTCGATTGCTTCCAACATGTGCTCCAATCGCTCCTTGTCCCTAATTCGCTCTCTCATAGATTAGTTTTTTGTCACGATTCGCGTACTTTGCCACACTCGGGAACATCATTTCCGCATCGACCAAATCGACTTCGTGTCCGATGAGTTCTTGCAGTGCGAGTTGCATTCCAGAGATTTTAAACAGCCCGATGCGCTGATTGCGGTCGTAGTCCACCATGATGTCCACATCGCTGTCGGGTCGTTCCTCGCCTCGGGCGTAGGAGCCGAACAGCCACGCTTTCAGGACGGGCTGCGTCTTGAAATACTCGGCGATGGTCTGGGTCATGGCTTGTGTGGTCATTCTCTTTTTTATTATTTCGCCGACAAAGATACGAAAAAAAATCGAAACCGCCAAAGCGATTTCGATTTTTTTCTTTGGAGTTCAGAAGTTGCTTTTCCCTTCGGCCAGCGACCGTTGGTTCAGGAGTTCAGGAGTTACAGACAAATGCTGTTCTCATTTCACTCTCCCCTCCCGTCGGGAGAGGTTGGGGTGGGTTATGCCGTAGGCATTTGATAAGGGTGGTGAGTTACGGCGTGGTGAAAATGCCGTAGGCATTAGACAGGGGTAGCCAGTCATGAGCGAAGCGAAATGGCTGGATGATGGGAAATCAATCAAATAATAAAGCGTGCCCTTGGGTACGCGATTTTTTATCCAATACCTACGGCATTGTTTCCGTTTTTGTTGTCATATAATGTCCCAGTCATTTCGGGCAACCGATGGCTGCCCTGCATAACTGGCTACCCTTGTCCGATGCCTACGGCATACGAAAAAATCGGGAACACTCGAAAGTATTCCCGACTTTTTTTATTCTCCCCTCCCAGCGGGGAGGGGTTGGGGGTGGGTCTTACTTC
>JAFYJH010000080.1 GCA_017538195.1 Prevotella sp. | reverse complement strand
TGGTGAATATGAAATAACGCGCACCGTCTTGCATTGTATGGGTTACGGTCGCAAAAACGCCTGAATAGGGTGTCATTGCCGAAAGGAGCGTTGCGTCGTTGTGCACCGCATTGTCAAAAACGAAATAGCAGGGTTTCGTGCTGAACTCCCTCTGCACGTCGCCACAGGAAGTGGTGGTGAGTGTTGCAACGGCGAAAAACAGCAGTTTGCAAGCCGCCACGAACCCTTTTGCAATCAAACTTTCATCCTTCATCCTTCATCTTTCATCTTTCATCCGTACTTTACCGCCTGCAACATATCCGCCATTTTCTCGATTCCCTCGCGCAACGGCTTTTCCACCACCATTTTCACGAATGGATTCATATCGGCCTTGATCGTGAGTTTCATTTTGCAGGTTTCGTCGGTCACGGGCAGCAGTTGAATCCAGAAATTGAACGCCATCGGACTCTCTACGCTCTCGAATTTGATGGTGTTCGGTTCCTCGCGCTCGACGATTCGCATCGCGATTTTTCCGACCGGCGCCATTTCGATGCCGATGGAATCGTTGTCGAACACCAGATTTTGCAATTTGTCATCGGGAATACGGTCTTTCACGCGCTCCAGATTCTGCAAATTGCTCAACGTTTCATATACTTTCTCTTGCGGTGCGTCGATTTGACGGATGCCGCTCTCAAATTTGCTTGACATAATTTTGATTTACAATTTACGAATGTACAATGTACCAATGATTTACAATTTACAGCCCCACTCCGCCGGATTTTTCCGCCACTCGCGAAGCATTTCGAGGTCGTTTTCCGAAACATAGCCCGATTCGGCAGCCTCGGCGATGACGTGTTCATAGTCGGTCAGGGTGAAAAGCGTCACGTTGGCCTCGCGGAACGCCTCCTCAGCCACGGGGAAGCCGTAAGTGTGGCTCGCCACCATTCCCAAAACCTCGACGCCGGCCTGCCGCAGCGCATCCACCGCCTTCAGCGACGAGCCGCCCGTCGAAATCAAGTCCTCGACCACGACAACCTTCGCTCCAGCCGCCAGTTCGCCCTCGATTTGGTTGCCCATTCCGTGATCCTTCGGCTTCGGACGCACATAGGCAAACGGCAGGTTCAGCGCGTCGGCGACCAATGCGCCCTGCGAAATCGCGCCCGTTGCCACGCCTGCGATGGCCTCGACTTCGGGAAATTGCTCCAAAATGAGGTTCGTCAGCCGCAATTTTACATACGAGCGCACCTCTGGATAGGAATTGACGCGGCGATTGTCGCAATAAATCGGCGATTTCCATCCGCTCGCCCACGTGAACGGCTCCTGCGGACGCAGTTTTATCGCCTTGATTTCCAATAATTTACGAGCAAATGCTTGTTTTTGTTTGTCCATATTCTTCTCTTTCGTTGGTTTTCGACTGCAAAGTTAAAGAAAAAGGCTGAAATTCCATCACAAAATTTCAAAAAATCCCTTTCACTCCCCTTTCACTCCCCTTTGCCTCCCTTCGGTCAGCGACCGATGGTTCACTCCCCTTCTTCAAATATTCATAGCCGATTCGACAGCGCAAACAATCTTTTCGGTCGCAATATTCGTTTTTGAGTTGGATGAGCGCCTGCGAATCGCCTGCCGACTGCGCCTGAAGCCCGCACTCGCCCCACATTCGCGTGATGTGGTTTTGCTCGGCTTTGAGCTCTTCGAGCAACGAGAAAGCGCGGTCGCAGAGCGTTTCGTCGCGCCGATGGCGACCGTAGGCGAACAGCATCGGAACGACCGTGTTGATGACGATGAGGCGACGCGAGGCAACCGACAACCGCTTTTCGCTCTTCTGACTGGCGGCACCGAACAGATAATGCGTCTGCCAATAAGCCGTCGCCTGCGTGTCGAGGGCTTTTTCGAGTTCTTTGGCGGTCGTGCAGGCCACAATCTGGCTCAGCGAGGCCGTTTGCGAATAATAGAGTTGCGCCAGTTGCGCGATGCGGACGTGCGGAAAATTCTGCGGTCGCAGGCGCAAAAATCGCCAGCGTTTCGCGTCGATAGGTTGCAGCGAAAATTTGCGTTGCAGGTAGAGATATTCGTTGCGGAGTCGGGCGAAATAGCCTTCGCTCAAAGCATCTTCGTGGTATCTTTCGGGGATGGTTTCGAGGTCGAGCAAGCCCGCCTGACCCAAGAAAAACGCCTCGATTTGGAAAAGGTCGTCGCGATGGTGGCCGACGGC
>JAFYJH010000079.1 GCA_017538195.1 Prevotella sp. | reverse complement strand
CCTCCCACCGATGGGGGAGGCTTCTGTCGCCGTTGTTCCCCTCCCTATGGGGGAGGGGGAAGGGGTGGGGCAGTCTTCCCAACCCACGCGATTCACGCTGACAACGGGCAGTCCATTCGCCACGGCGTGACCGCGCTGCACCGTCGTCCACGCCTCACGCTGCCGTTCCTGTTCGTCGGGCGTGTCGTTGCTGTCGTAGCCGATGGCGGTCGGATAAATCAGCAGTTCCGCGCCCTGCAAGGCCATCAGTCGGGCGGCTTCGGGAAACCACTGGTCCCAACAAACCAACACGCCGAGCCGACCCACGCTCGTCTGAATCGGATGGAAGCCGAGGTCGCCGGGCGTGAAATAGAATTTTTCGTAGTAGGCTGGGTCGTCGGGAATGTGCATTTTGCGGTATTTTCCGGCTATCGAACCGTCTTTTTCGATGACGACGGCGGTGTTGTGGTAAAGTCCGGCGGCACGACGCTCAAACAGCGACGTGACAATGACGACGCCGAGTTCCTTCGCCAATGCGCCGTAAAACTCGGTCGAAGGGCCGGGAATCGGCTCCGACTGGTCGAAAACATCGACATTTTCGGTCTGGCAGAAGTACAATCCGTTGTGCAATTCCTGCAAAACGACGAGTTCCGCGCCCTCGGCTGCCACTCGGCGGATTCCGTCCGCCAAACGCTTCATATTCTCTTTCCTGTCAGCCGTGTTGTGCTGTTGCAGGATGCCAATTTTCAGAATTTTTTCCATTGTTTTCGCCCCCTAAATTAGGGGGATGGGGGTCTTGTGATACATTATTATTTTATTTTAGGGGGCCACGCACCCGATAATCTCCTGAATCGACCGACAACCGTGCCTGTCGAGCCAATCGTTGCTGCCGTCGCGAACCTTGATGGTCGTGGTCGGGTCGATGAAGTTCGCCGTACCGATTTCGATGGCGGTTGCGCCAGCCATCAGAAACTCAATGGCATCCTCGGCAGTCATAATTCCGCCGAGTCCGACGACGGGAATTTTCACCGCCTTCGCCACTTGCCAAACCATCCGCAAAGCCACTGGTTTCACGGCAGGCCCCGACAATCCGCCCGTCGCAATCGACAGCACAGGACGGCGTTTCTCGATGTCGATCGCCATACCCATCAGCGTGTTGATCAGCGACACGCTGTCGGCTCCTTCGGCCTCGCACGCACGCGCAATTTCGGCAATGTCGGTCACGTTGGGCGACAGTTTCACGATGAGCGTTTTTCCGTAACGCTCGCGCACCGCCTTGACGACGCTCGCAGCCCCTTTGACACTCGTTCCGAAGGCCATTCCGCCCTGTTTCACGTTGGGACAGGAAATATTCAGTTCGATGGCAGGAATTTTCTCAAGCGCATCGATTCGGGCGGCACATTCGGCGTAATCGTCTGGTGCTGAACCACTTACGTTCACGATGATATTCGTGTCGATGTCTTTCACCTGCGGATAAATCTTCTCGCAAAACTCATCGACGCCCTTGTTTTGCAGACCCACGCAGTTGAGCATTCCGCTCGCGGTTTCGGCCATTCGCGGATAGTCGTTGCCCTCACGCGGATGCAGCGTTGTTCCCTTCACGATGATGCCGCCGAGTCCGTCCAACGGCACAAAGTCTTGAAATTCAAGGCCATAGCCAAACGTTCCCGAGGCCGTCATCACGGGATTTTTCAGCGACAATTTTCCAATGTTTACACTCAATTTTGCCATAGCAATTCTTTCGTATTAAAAACAGGCCCTTCCGTACACACGCAGAGATTGCCTCTGACCGTCTTTTCCACGCAACACAGACACGCGCCCACGCCGCAGGCCATCAAGTTCTCCAACGACGCTTCGCAGGGCGTTCCCACGCGATTTGCATACGCCGCCACCGCCTTCATCATCGGCAGCGGACCGCAGGTGCAAATCTGGTCGAAATGCTCGTTTTGCAGCACGGAATGGTCAGTAACAAAACCACGCTCGCCTGCCGAACCGTCTTCCGTCGTCGCGCACACGCGCCCGTACTTATTAAAATACTCCAGTTCCAACAAATCGGTTTCCGTGCGGGCTCCGAGCAGAAAAGTCGGCTCACCGCCGAGTCGGGCGATTTCCCTGCCCAAAAGCAGCAGTGGGGCAGTGCCGACACCGCCTCCGACGAGCAAAAATCGCTGTTCGGGGCTTTCAGGCAGCGAAAAACCGCGTCCCAAAGGCAGTACGCAATTCAGTTTCTCACCCGTTTTCAGTTCCGCCAATCGCCGCGTTCCGTCGCCCACCATCGCCACCAAAAGCCACAGTTCGTTGCGCTCCTCATCGACGAAATTGATGGAAATCGGACGGCGCAAAAATGTCGTCGGACTGCCATTCACGCGCACTTCCACGAACTGTCCGGGGCGCATCTCCGGCAACGGCTTTTCGTCCGTCAGCCGCAGCAGCACGTAGCGACCGTGAATCCGCTCCACGCCGCTCACCGTCAGGTCGATACAATGTTTCTTCATATCATCACTATTTTGTTTGCAAAGTTAGCGTTTTTTTTGCAAATCCAAACAATTTCAGCGGATGATTTGCTTGTAATCCAAATATTTTTCGTAGTTTTGCAAGTTGAAATCGAAAACTGGCGGAAAATCCAATGAAATGACAGTCATTTAAAATCATAAAAATCAAAAAAATGGAAAAAAACGATCGTCTGGCGTTGAACGCCAACCCCGTGGTGGATTTCTTGCAGAAACTGCCCCAAGAGTTTACGAAACAGGACATCATTCGCTTCATCGAGGAGAATGGTATCGAGATGGTGAATTTCATGTATCCCGGCGGCGACGGCAAGCTGAAGACACTGAATTTCGTCATCAGCGACCGCGACTACCTGAACACGATTCTGACCTGCGGCGAGCGTGTCGATGGGTCGAGCCTTTTCTCGTTCATCGAGGCTTCTGCGAGCGACCTCTACGTGCTTCCGCGCTATTCGACGGCCTTCGTCGATCCCTTCGCCGACATTCCCACGCTGTGCCTGCTCTGCTCGTATTTCGACAAGGACGGTCAGCCGCTGGCTTCGTCGCCCGAACAGACGCTGCGCCGTGCTGCACAGGCTTTCCGCGAGGTGACGGGCATGGAATATGAGGCGATGGGCGAGTTGGAATACTACGTGATTCAGCCCGTCGATGATGTCTATCCGGCCACCGACCAACGCGGCTACCACGAGAGCGGTCCCTACGCCAAGACCAACGATTTCCGCACACGCTGTATGCACTACATCGCCCAGACCGGCGGACAAATCAAATACGGCCATTCCGAGGTTGGAAACTTCGTGCAGGACGGCCTTTGCTACGAGCAGAACGAGATTGAGTTCATGCCCGTGCCCGTGTGCGACGCCGCCGACCAGTTGATGGTTGCCAAGTGGGTGATTCGCAATCTGGCGTGGCTCGAGGGTCTGAACGTGACCTTTGCGCCGAAAATCACGACGGGCAAGGCCGGAAGCGGTCTGCACGTTCACATGCGCCTGACGAAAGACGGCAAAAACCAGATGCTCACGGCTCAGCCGAAGCACAATTTCGGTACGCCGCTGTCCGACGACGCACTGCGCATGATTGCCGGCATGATGGAACTCGCGCCGAGCATCACCGCCTTCGGCAACAAGAATCCGACGAGCTATTTCCGCCTCGTGCCGCATCAGGAAGCGCCGACGAATGTCTGCTGGGGCGACCGCAACCGCTCGGTGCTCGTGCGCGTTCCGCTCGGTTGGACGGCGCAGGGCGACATGTCGAGTCTTGCCAATCCGCTCGAAAAGCCTGCCCAGTTCGACACGACGCAGAAGCAGACCGTCGAAATGCGCTCGCCCGACGGTTCCGCCGACATCTATCAGTTGTTGGCCGGTCTGTGCGTGGCTTGCCGTCACGGTTTCGAGATGCAGAACGCGCTCGAACTCGCTGAAAAGAACTATGTCGATGTGAACATCCACGACGATGCCCACGCCGACAAACTCGCCACGCTTGCGCAGTTGCCCGACTCGTGCGTCGCATCTGCCGACTGCCTCGAAAAGCAGCGTGCCGCCTACGAAGCCCACGGCGTGTTCTCGAAGACGATGATCGACGGCATCATCCGTCAGCTTCGCGCCTTCGACGACCGCACGCTCCGTGCCGACATCAGCGACGACCAGAAGAAAATCACGCAACTCGTCGAGCAGTATTTCCACTGCGGATAAAGAGTTTTTCTGTCAAAAAATGGTTTTTCAACCAAAATTAAGAAAATGAAAAGAAAAGTATTTTCAACCATCGCGCTCCTGACTTGCGCTTTAAGCCTTGTTGCACAGTCTTCCGTCGTACTCGAAGAACTCAAAGGCAAGACCATCAGCGTGTCGGCGAATTTTGCCGACAACCTGACTGCGGCTCAGTGGTATGTGATGTTCGACCGAGGCACACAGCCTAAAAAACACGGCTACCTCTACGAAAATGTCGAGAAGCACACGCTTTACAACACCGCGACCGCTCCTTCGGGCACGACGGCCACGGCTGCGAAGTATCTGGTTCGCCTCAGCGATGCCGGCGATGGAAAATTCTACATCCAGACAGGTTTCGGCAACTATTTCGGCGCGTTTGCCCACAAGGGAAACGTACCCGTCACGGCAACGCCGCAGGAGAAACTCGTCGTCGGGAAAATTGCCAACACCGACGGCCATTTCTACCTTCAAAGCACGACTTCCAAAGTCATTCTCGATGCCAATGATATCGGCAATGGCGACGCGACGGTGGTAGGTTGGGGAACGACCGTTCCGACGACAATCGGCGGCAACAACGACTGGGCTTTCTATCCCGTCACGTTTGAGGAAATCGACCCAAGCGCGGCGATTTTGGTGAACGACATGACCATCACTCGCGGCTATCAGACTTGCGGACGCGGAAACGAAAATTCCTTGATGCTTCGCATGGATGTGACGCCTTTGTTGGACATTGCCGAAATGACATTCACCGTGAATCTGAACGCCGCTGCGCAAGCCAATCTCAGCAGCCTTTACGTTCACGAAACGAAGGCGACGGAGTTCATTGCTAACATTCCGACTTCGCCAATCGGAACGGCAAGCAACATCGGCGCAACGACGACGATTAACGTCGGCAACGTGTCGGCTGGCTTGCATCATTTCTGGCTCTGCGCCACCGTGAAAGAGGAAGCCGAACTCGGTGCCATTCTCGAGGCAACGCTCGCGAACATTTCCTACACCTATCAAGGTCAAACGTACAGGCTCAATGTTCCGGCCTCGAAAACGCCCTCGCGACAAGGCATGAAAGTGTTCCAATCGCAGAGTTTCGCGTTTCAGCCCACCGCCGACGGCAACCGTTTCTATCGCATTCCCGCCATGATTCTCGACAAGGACGGCAATCCTGTCGTGGCTATCGATCGCCGCTACAACAACAATGCCGACCTCGGCAACCATAAAATCGACGTGAGCATCAAGCGGAGCGAGGACAACGGTCGCACGTGGAGCAGTCAGAACATCGTCGCCGTCGGCAACACCGGCAGCGAGGCGCGTTATGGCTACGGCGATCCTGCCTTGGCACGCACCAAAAGCGGCAGAATCATCTGCCTGATGGCCTGCGGAAAGAACAATTATGCCGGTTCGGGCGGCTATAGCGACGGCACGCACTACATGACTTGGGTTGGAATGCTCACGAGCGACGACAACGGCAAGACATGGCAAGGCGACCGCAACGGCAATCCGATTCTCATCACCGAAGATGTTTTCGGAGGTCGGGGACTGTCGATTTTCGTCACATCCGGCAAAGGATTGACCACAGAGGATGGAACCGTGATGTTTGCCGTCAATCTGAAACAGTCGAGTGGCGGAGGTTGCTACATTCTCGCGACCAAAGACGAGGGTGAAACGTGGGAGTTGCTGCCCAATCCTGCCTACAACGGAGGCGGAGAATCGAAACTCGAGCAGTTGAACGACGGCTCGCTGATGATCAGTGTGCGTCAGGGCGGAAATCGCGGTTGGAACAAAGGAAGTTCCGATGGCATGACATGGGGAAAGCAGTATCGAACTTCCGACATTTCGGGAAATTCATGCAACGCCGACATTCTCTATTACAGTCGCACGACAAAAGGCGCAAAACGCGACATTCTGCTACATTCCTACATCAATTCAAGCGAGCGCGAGAGCCTGCAACTGGCGATGAGCATCGACGGCGGAAAGTCGTGGCACGATGTCTATAACATCCAGCCCAACGGGTCGTGCTATTCCACGATTCAGAAACTCAACGACGGCTCGCTCGCCATTCTCTACGAAGACGCTTCTTTCTGCACCGATTTGAGCAATCCGTTCAAGACGGGCAACGGTTTCGCCATCAATTACGTCACCGTCACACAGCAGCAAATCGAGGAATGGTACAATCAACTCGGTGGTCTGACGGGCATTGAGGAAAACAACCCAGAACCAACTGCCAACGACCATTATTTCGCGCTCGACGGAAGGAAACTCAGTGGAAAGCAGATGGCGAAGGGTGTGTATATTCACAATGGTAGAAAAGTAATCAATTATTAACCCTAAGATATTAAGAAAATGAAAAGAAAACTATTTGCAACCATCCTTTTCTCGATGTGTTCGCTGACGACGGTTTTCGCGCAGAAAGCTGTTGAAATTGGCTATCAGATTACGTCGGAAGATGCCATCGAAGAAGGCATGAGCTATGTTTTGCAGTCGCAGGCGGCCAACACGCCTTACATCGCCGATGCAGGAAGTTATTACAACATTCCCAATAACAATCCGGCGAAGGAAGACTGCGTCTATCAGTTCATTTCCAACGGCAACGGAACGTGGAAAATCAAGAGTGTCTATACAGGAAAATACTGGGGAATTCCTGTGAATGCCCAATTTTTGGCACCTGCCGCAGAATCTGCCGCAGGTGCTTGGTCGCTAAACTATAGTTCGGGAGTTGCTATTCCTACGGCTCCCGATGCCAATAACGTAACGCGCGGCCTTGACCGTTCCAGTGGTAAATTGTATGTGAACTCGACGAATAACAGCACAAAACAGGTGAAAATCTACAAGAAGAAATTCGTTGATGAACTTGATGGTAAAGTCGCAACGGTTTCTTCGACTTTTGCCAATAATTTGGAAGTCGGACAGTGGTATGTGATGTTCGACAGAGGTACGAGTCCAAAAGCTCACGGCTATCTCTATGAGAACTTCGATAACCGTAAATTGTTTAATACCGCGACAGCTCCCCAACAAGGCACTGCGACTTCCATTGCCCACTATTTGGTGCGCCTCAAGGATGCAGGCGAGGGAAAATATTATTTGCAGACGGGAGTTGGCAACTATTTCGGGGAATTTACGGACAAAACACAAGTTCCCGTTGTAGCAACGGCTCAAAAGAAGTTTACCATTGCGAAAATTGCCAATACAAACGGCCATTTCTATGTGCAAAGTACAACTTCCAATGTCGTTCTCAATGCCAACGATGTGGGCAATGGCGACGCAACGGTGGTCGGATGGGGAACGACCGTTCCGACCGCCATCAATGGCAACAACGACTGGGCTTTCTATCCCGTCACGCTTGAGGAAGTCGACGAAAGCGTAGCGATTTTCGAGGACGATGTAACCGTGACGCGCGGCTATCAAACTTGCGGACGCGGAAACGAAAATTCGCTGATGCTCCGCATTGATGTGAAAACCTCGCAAGCGATTTCAGACGCGACATTTACCGTGAATCTGAACGCCGCTGCACAGGACAACCTCAGCAGCCTTTACATCCACGAAACGACGGCGACGGAGTTCATCGCCAACATCCCTTCTTCGCCAATCGGAACGGCAAGCAGCGTTGGCACAACGGCGACCATCAACATCGGCAACGTGTCGGCAGGAACGCATCATTTCTGGCTCTGCGCCACGGTGAAAAACGATGCAGAACTCGGAAAAATCCTTGAAGCCTCGCTCAAGGAGATTTCCTACACTTGTTTAGGGAAGTCGCAGACGCTCGATGTGTCGTCGAAAGGCACGCTGTCGCGGCAGGGAATGAAGGTTTTTGACCGGCAGAACTTCGTGTTCAAGCCGACCACCGACGGCAGCCAATTCTATCGTATTCCCGCGATGCTTCTCGACAAGGATGGAAACATCGTTGTCGCTGCCGATAAACGCTATACAAGCAATTCCGACCTTGGCAACCACAGAATCGATGTTGTTGTCAAACGAAGCACAGACGGCGGTCGCACGTGGACAAATCCTGTGACGGTTGCCGAGGGCGACGGCTCAACAGAAGCCAAATACGGTTACGGCGATCCTGCATTGGTGAGAACCTTGTCTGGAAATATTATTTGTTTGATGGCAGCAGGCAGCAAGGGCTTTGGTCAAGGTCAGAATCATGTCGGCATGGTGACATCGACGGATGGCGGACAGACTTGGACGCCGGTTGTGGATATTACAACTCGCTCTGGAAAATGGACGAACAATCCTGGAACGAACGATTTCTTCGTGACTTCTGGAAAGGGACTCTGCACCGACGATGGCGTTCTGATGTTCCTGATCGATGCCGACCGTTCCTCGGAAAAAAACTACCTTCTCTATTCCACTGACGATGGCGAGAGTTGGACTATCGACGGAAATCTTGTCTATGGCGCTGCCAATGGTGCTGTTTCCAACGAAGCCAAGTTGGAGCAGATGAACGACGGTTCGCTGCTTGCCTCTGTGCGCCAGAACGGAAATCGCGGTTGGAATACCGCTACCTACACGAAAAACGCCAACGGAACGGTTACGTTTAATTGGGGCAAGCAGTATCGCACCAGCGACATTTCGGGCAACAGCTGCAACGCCGACATTCTTTATTACAGCCGCACGACGAAAGGCGCAAAGCGCGACATCTTGCTGCACTCGTACATCAATTCGAGTGGTCGCGAGAGCCTGCAATTATCGATGAGCATCGATGGTGGAAAGTCGTGGCACGATGTTTATAACATTCAGCCCAACGGCTCGTGCTACTCGACGATGCAGAAACTCAACGACGGTACGTTGGCCATCTTCATTGAAGACGAGTCGTACAGCGCAGGCAACGGCTATGCCATCAATTTCATCACCGTCACGAAAGAACAAATCGAAAATTGGTGTGACGAACTTGAAAACGTTGGGGTGAAAATCGTAGAGAAGGGAAATTTGAACAACAATGCACCTTTTGGTTCTTGGAATCCGTCAACGAATTGGGCCAATCAGTTCACGACGAGTGCCGCCTCTGGTACGGCAGGTGTAGTGGTTTCTGCCACATACAATGGTTTAAATAGGCAGTATCTGAATGGAAGCGGAACTCAGCGCGTGTTTGTGATGAAGCCCTCGGCTGCCAATGCGCAAAACGATGTGTTCACCATCACCGCTCCCGAAGGCTATGTTATCACAGGCTACACCATCGGCGGTTATAAAAATGCTGAAGCTGAAAACTATACCTTGACGGCTGAAAACGGCGAAAGTGTTGCCATCAACATTTTGAATACGTCGTCAAATCAGCCCAACTATCTCAGCGTGACGGGCATCAATTCGAAATCGACGACATTTACAATGTCGAACAGCAATAGCGCGAACAGCAGTTTTGCCAGTATTTCGCATTTCATCGTCTATCTGAAAGAAATAAATAAGTCGATTACTCTGACTTTGCTCGACGACGACCGCGGAGCCGAATATCCGAATGAAGACCGAATTTCCGACAACCTCGATGCCGCAACAGCCGATGTAACGCTGTTCGGTCGCACGCTCTACAAAGACGAATCGTGGAACACGCTCTGCCTGCCCTTTGCCGTGAACAGTTTCGACGGAACACCGTTGGAAGACGCGGAAGTGCGCACGCTCCAAAGCGCATCGTTCAGCAACGGCACGCTGACGCTGAACTTCACCGACGGACTCGACGCGATGGAGGCCGGAAAGCCGTATATCGTGCGTTGGGATTCGGGCGACGACCTCAAGAATCCCGAATTCACGGGCGTTCAACTCTCCGATGCCACTCCCGAACTCAATTTCGACAACATCGGCATGATTTTCAAGGGCGTTTATTCGCCGTTTGCATTTGAAGCGCAGGACAAGTCGAAACTCTACATGGGCAACGCAAACACGCTCTACTATCCGAAAAAAGCAATGACCATCAAGGCGTTCCGCGCGTTCTTCGACCTCGGCAGCAACCTCATGGCCGCTGAACCATCGACAAACGCCGGCGCGAAGGAAATCACGAATTTCGTGCTGAACTTCGGCGAAACCACTTCGTTAAATGAAGAATTAAGAATGAAGAGTGAAGAATTTGTCGGCGACTGGTATTCGATCGATGGTCGTCGTTTGCAAGGTGAGCCGACGGCGAAAGGCGTTTATATTCATAAAGGGAAAAAGGTAATCAAGTAAAATCGTATAAATAACATGAAAAAAGTCTATTTATCACCCCAAATTCGGATTCGCAGTCTGGAATCGGATTTGATGCAAAACGGAATCAATAACGCCAGCACTGGCGACACCAATATCAATTACGGCGGCGAAGGCGGCGACGACGACGAACCTCGTGCAAAATGGGGAAATCTCTGGGACGACGAAGCCTATTTTTACGGCGGCAAAAGCGCCTTCGACGAATAACAAACGCTCATCCATTTTCAAAATATCGGGAACTTCGGTTTCCGATATTTTTTTTGAATGATACTGAAAATTTCTTAAATAGTTTCCGCGTTTCCAAGAAAATCGCTATTTTTGCAATTTGTAGGCGGACGGTGCCCGTAATTCCGTTGCGAGACCGCCCAAAATCTTAAAAAAAAACTGGAAAATGATGAAAAAATTTTTATTGACGGCCATCTGCGCGGTGGCGATGTCGAATTTGCAAGTTATGGCACAGGGTTACACGGCGTTATGGAAACAAGTGAGCGAGGCTCAGGCGAAGGATTTGCCGAGGACGGAAATGGACGTGCTCGGAAAGATTGCGGAAAAGGCTCGTGCCGACCGTAACTACGGCCATCTGCTGAAGGCTCAGTTGCGAAAGTCTGCGGTGCAGACGCAGATTGCGCCCGACTCGATTGACGTGGAGTTGGAGCGAGTGAAAAACGAGATGGAACGGGCCGAGAAGAGCGGAAATCGCGTTCTGGCGGCGGTCTATCAGAGCATTTTGGGTCGGCTTTACAAGGAAAAAGCCTCGTCGTTTGGCTATGGCTCGTCCGGCGACCTCGACAAAGCCACTTACAAGGCGCAGTCGAAGGAGTTTTACGCGAAGTCGATGGAGCCGGTCGAACAGTTGGCGAAGCAGTCGGCGAAAGGCTACGAACCTGCGCTTGTCGATGGCATCGACAGCAATATTTTCGGCGGCGACCTGCTCCACGTGCTCGGCATCGAGGCCGACGACTACAAGACGCTGCACGACTGGTATCTGGCGCGTGGAAATCGTCAGGCAGCTTGCCTTTGCGCCCTGAATTTACTCAGGAGTTCAGGAGTTGCTTCTCCCTTCGGTCAGCGACCGTTGGTTCAGGAGTCCAGTAGTTCAGACAATTCTGTGAGGAAATCGCGCTATGTGTTGGCCTTGGACTCGCTCATCAACGAATATCAAGACCTCAAGGAATGTGGCGAACTGGCGATTGCCCGCTATCATTTCATGGAGCAGTCGGAAGACGCTTCGGCTGAGGAGAAGATGAACTATATCAACTACGCCTTGCAGCATTGGGGCGCGTGGCCGAGGATGAACATTCTGCGCAACGCCCAAAACCAACTGACGCTGCCGTCGTTCTCGGTGTCGATTGGCGACGGACTTCAGTTGCCCAACAAGCCGAGAAAGGTGGAAATCCGCCAGTTGGTGAACTGTCAGCGGCTGACGATGACGGTGCAGCGCGTGAATGTCAATGGCGACACAGGAATGGCGGCGCAGAACGAGCAAGACTATCTGAAACTGAAAAAACTCATCGTCGATGACGGCACACAGCAGAGCGTGACGCGCCGATACGTGGGACAGCCCGACTACAAAGTCATCGAGGACTCAATGACCATCGAAGGCTTGCCCGTCGGCGTCTATCTCGTGGAATTTTCGACCGACCGCACCAATATGCGCACGGAGCGGATGCTGCTGCGCGTGAGCGACCTCTACGTGATTCACGAGGCGTTGCCGGACAATCGGATTCGCTTCGTGGCGGTGAATGCGACGACGGGTCGTCCCGTCGCGGGAGCGAAAATCAGAATTTCGTCATACGCCCGCAATGGCGGCGATACTCAGAAAACGCTGACGACCGACGCGAAGGGCGAAACCATCTACGACTTCTCGGAAGAGCGTCCCAAGTCTTATTTCGTCTATACCGACGCGGACAAAGCCTGTTCCGAGCAATGGATCAACGGCTATTATTCGTTCTACGACAACTCGACGACGCAATACACTTACAACGTGCTGACCGATCGCAGCCTCTATCGTCCGAGTCAGACCGTCCGCGCGGCTGTCATCGCCTACAAAACCGAACGCCACTTGGAAACGTCGGTGATGGCGGGCGAGAAAATTACGCTGACGCTGCGCAACGCCAACCACGAAATCGTGGAGCAGAAAAAAGTCACGACCGACGACTACGGCAAGGCTTCAGCCGACTTTGTGCTGCCCTCGTCAGGTCTGACGGGTCAATATTCGCTTTCGACGGGTCGGGGCACGTCGGCCTTCTTCTCGGTCGAGGAATACAAGCGTCCGACCTTCCAAGTCGAGTTCGACGAAGTGACGGAGAAATACCAAAGCGGCGACGAAGTGACCGTGAAAGGTCGTGTGCGGAGTTTCGCGGGCGTGCCCGTGCAAGGCGCGCGTGTGAAATACAAGGTCGTGCGCCGTCGTGCGATGTGGTGGTGGCGCGGCGACAACGAAAACGACAAAACGCTCGTTTCAGACACGCTCGTGACCGACGACGAGGGCTGTTTCGAGGTGAAAGTTCCGATGGAAATGCCTGAGTCGAGAAAATCCGGCGCGAGAAATCGATTCTATAATTTCGTGGTCGAGGCCGATGCAACCGATGCCGCCGGCGAAACCCATCACGGCGAGACTTCGCTGCCCTTGAGCGACCGTCCGACGGCCTTCACGGTGACGATGCCTGCGAAAATCGAGGCCGACAGCACGGCGAAGGTCACGTTCCACTATCTGAACAACGCCGGAAAGCCCATCGAGGGCAAGGTTTCGTATTCGTTGAAGGATGAAACGCTCAAAACGAAGGAAAACAAGACCGTTTCGGCCAACGAAGCCTTTGAAATGCGCTTCAACGCGCTGAAATCGGGTCGCTATACGCTCGAAGCCACTTGCGGCGAGGATACGCTGAAGCAGGAAATTGTCGTGTTCAGTATGAAGGACAAACAGCCCGTCGTCGCGACGCACGACTGGTTCTACGCCTCTGCCGAGGAATTTCCGAGCGACGGTCGTCCGATTTACATCCAGATGGGTTCGTCGGACAAAGATCAGCACATCGTCTATTCGCTGTTCAGCGGCAACAAGGTGCTCGAAAGCGGTGTCATCGACCAGAGCAACGCCATCACGACGCGCCAGTTCACCTACAAGAAGGAATACGGCGACGCAGCGTTGTTCACTTGCGCGTGGGTGCGCGAGGGCAAACTCTACACCCATCAGGTTCAGTTGCGCCAGCCGCTGCCCGACAAGCGTCTGAAACTCTCGTGGAAAACCTTCCGCGATCGCCTTACGCCCGGGCAGAAAGAAGAGTGGACGCTGCATGTAAGCCCCACCCCTGACCCCTCCCCCGAAGGGAGGGGAACGAAAGCCTCCCCTACGGGGGGAGGTTTGGAGGGGGCTTCCCTCGTCGCCGTCCTCTTCGACCGCTCACTCGACGACATCCGCCGTCATTCGTGGAAATTCGGGCCGAGCATCTGGCGTAGCGTGCCCTCGACGCAATGGACGGGTCGCCGCGAAACGAATTATAGCCTCTACGGTGAACAACCTTACAAGACGCTTGCGGAAAACGCCCTCAAATTCACCCATTTCGATATGGAAATGTTCGATTTTGTGCCTCGCGCCGTGTTCAATTACGACACGCGGGCTGGCGGCGTATTGCTTCGTAGTACGGCATCGAAGGCGATGGCCGTGCCCGATGAAATGAGGGTCGAGTCGGCGAGCGACGAACTTCGCGAAGTGGTGGTAAATTCTGGAATGCAGAAAAAATCCGCAACGACAGGCTCGGTTGCCGCCAGCAATTCAGCCGGAACCGACGATTCCGCGGCTCAAAAATCGACTTCGGAAAGCACTCAGATGCGCGAAAACCTCAACGAAACGGCTTTCTTCTATCCGATGCTGACGACCGACGCAAACGGCGACATTTCGCTGAAATTCACGCTGCCCGAAAGCATCACCACGTGGCGATTCATGGGCTTGGCGACCGACAAGGACGTGCGCTACGGCACGTTGGAAAGCGAGGTCGTCGCGAAGAAAGACGTGATGATTCAGCCGAATGTTCCGCGATTCCTGCGCACGGGCGACAAGGGAAAAATTGCCGCCAGAATCTTCAACACGGGCGAAAAAACCGTGAAGGGAACGGCGACGATTGAACTGCTTGAACCCGAAACCGAGAAGGTCGTTTACAGCCAAAACACGCCGTTCAGCGTGGAAACGGGCAAGACCGCAGCCGTCAATTTCGATGTCGATGCGGCTTCGGAAGCCATTGTCGCCCAGTCGCTGCTCATCTGCCGCGTGTCGGCGTCGGGCAACGGTTTCTCGGATGGCGAACAGCACTATCTGCCGATTCTGCCCGACTATGAACTCGTCATCAACACCGTGCCGTTCACGCAGCACGGACCCGGCACGAAAACGATTGACCTCACGAAACTTTTCGGGAGTTCAGGAGTTCAGAAGTTCAGGAGTTCATCCATCAATCATCACTCCTCACTCATCACTCATCACTCACCACCCAACACCCTCACGGTAGAATACACCAACAACCCCGCGTGGCTGATGATTCAGACGCTGCCCACCGTGGCTTCGGCGAGCGATGTGAACGCCATCAGTCAGGCGGCGGCCTACTACGCCAACAGCCTCGCTGAAAACCTGCTCAAGCAGTCGCCCAATGTCAAGAAAACCATCGAACTTTGGAAGCGCGAACAGGGCGCGGAAACCTCGCTGATGAGCAGTTTGGAGAAGAATCAGGAACTGAAAACGATGGTGCTCGACGAAACGCCTTGGGTCGCCGACGCGAAGCACGAAGCCGACCAGAAACGCCTGCTCAGCGACTATTTCGACGAAAACAACGTGCGCTATCGCCTCGACAACAACCTCACGAACTTGCGCAAACTGCAAAACAGCGACGGTTCGTGGAGTTGGTGGCCTGGGATGCAGGGTTCGTTCTATATGACGGTCGCCGTCAGCAAGATGTTCGTCAGACTCAACGCAATGCTTTCATCACCCAACACCCAAAAAACATCACCCGAAACTGCCGAAATGCTCGAAAAAGCCTATTCGTACATGGGTCAGAAGATTCTCAAGGAAGTCGCCGAAATGAAGGAGGCCGAGAAAAAAGGCGCGAAAAACCTGCGTCCGAGCGAAACCGCCATCGACTGGCTCTACCTGACCACGCTCGACGGTCGGAAACTGTCGGCTCGCGTGCAGGAGGCGAAGGATTATCTCGTCAATCGGCTGTCGAAGCAGACGAAGGACTTTACGATCTACGGCAAGGCTGTTTCTGCCACCATTCTCGGCAAAAACGGCTATGCGCAGAAGGCGAAAGAATACTTGCAAAGCATCCGCGAATACACCGTCTATACGGAGGAAATGGGTCGATATTTTGACACGCGGAAGGCTTATTACAGTTGGTTCGACTACAAGATTCCGACCGAAGTCGCCGCCATCGAAGCCATCCGTCTGTTGCAGCCCGAAGACACGAAAACCGTCGAGGAAATGCAGCGTTGGCTCTTGCAGGAGAAGCGCAATCAGAAATGGAGCACGCCCATCAATGCCGTGAATGCCGTGTATGCGTTTATGGGCGATGAAATGAGCGAAAAACTTGCGCCGCTCAACCCGCAACTGACGGTTCTCAAGGTCGATGAGCGCGAAATTGAAACCTCGCAGGCGACCGCCGGACTGGGCTATGTGAAAAATACGCAGGAAGGTCGCGATTTCAAGACTTTCACCGCCGAAAAAACCTCTGACGGAACTTCGTGGGGAGCCGTTTACGCTCGCTCGTTCCAACCTTTGCGCGAGATTTCCGACGCTTCGAGCGGCCTGAAAGTGAGGCGCGAGGTGCTGCTGTTGGGAGTTCAAGGAGTTCAGGAGTTCAGGAGTTCAGACAACACCCAACACTCAACACCCAACACCCTCCAAGTCGGCGACCGCGTGAAAATCCGCATCACCATCGAGGCCGAGCGCGACTACGACTTCGTGCAGGTCAGCGACAAGCGGGCGGCTTGCTTGGAGCCTGTCGGACAACTCAGCGGCTATCGTTGGGGCTACTATTGCGCTCCGCGCGACAACGTGACGAACTATTATTTCGACCGAATGGCGAAGGGTCGTCACATCGTCGAAACCGAGTATTACATCGACCGCGCAGGCACTTACCAGACCGGAACTTGCACCGTGCAATGCGCCTATTCGCCCGAATACACGGCGCGTGAGGCGGCGAAGGAATTTACAGTTGTCGAATAAAAAAAATGTCAGAAGAAATGAAAAGAAACATCATAAAAATCTCGTTGTCGCTGCTTTTTTGCAGTCTGACGACACTTCAAACTTCCGCCCAGAACATCGAGGCGAAATCGCAAGTCATCAATGTCGGGCAGGTGATGTTCCGCCAGCCCGTCACCGTCGATTACGAACTTCACAACCGCAGCAACCACGCGCTCGTCATCGACAATGTTCGCACGAGTTGCGGCTGCACGACGGTCGAATATCCGCTGACGACCATTCGCAGCGACGAATTTTTCACCGTCAGAACCGTTTTCGATGCCAAGCAGATGGGCCATTTCACGAAGCAAATCGGCATCTACGCCAACGGCAGCAAAAAGCCCTACATCCTCACGCTGAAAGGCGTTGTCGTCGAGGAAGTGACCGACTTCGTGGGCGATTATCCCTACCAGTTGGGCGACCTGCTGACCGACCAAAACGCCATCGAGTTCGACGATGTGAACCGAGGCGACCGTCCGATGGCGAAAATCCACATTCTGAACAATACCGAACAGCCCGTGCAGCCCGTGATTATGCATCTTCCCGACTATCTGCAAGCTGAAATTTCGCCCTCGGAAATCCGCGCAGGACGCTCCGGCGAGGTCATTCTGACGCTCGACACGCGCCAAATTCCCGACTTCGGACTGAAGCAGACGAAGGTCTATCTCGGCAGTCGTCCGGGCGACAAAGTGGCGACCAACAAGGAAATCAGCATCTCGGCCTTGCTGCTGCCGAATTTCAACGATCTCAGCGACGCGCAACTGGCTCTCGCGCCGAAAATCCAACTCTCGACGACCTCTCTCAACCTCGGTTCGTTCAACGGAAAGAAGAAGTTGAAAGGCGAAATCGACATCCAAAATACGGGAAAATCGACGCTTGACATCAGCCACGTGGAAATGATGACGATTGGGCTGCAAATCTCGCTCAACACGACGAAATTGAAGCCCGGCGAATATGCCAAACTCAAGATTACGGCGGTCGAGAAAGACCTGCGACTTGTGCAGAATCCGCGCATCCTGATGATTAGCAACGACCCGAACAATCCGAAGGTCGTCATTGACATTAAAACGGAATAAAACGATTTTTTCAAGGCGAAAAATGAGGAAAATCGAAATTGAAATCGATAGCGGCAGCGGCTTCTGCTTCGGCGTGACGACCGCCATCAAAAAGGCGGAGGAAGTCCTTTCTTCGGTTCTCCAAACTCCTCCCCTTCAGGGGAGGTCGGGAGGGGTCTCTTCATCACCCACCACCCATCACCCATCACCCATCCTCCACTGCCTCGGCGACATCGTCCACAACAGCAAGGAAGTGGAGCGCTTGCACGAGTGCGGCCTCGTCACCATCAACCACGAGCAACTGGCCGAACTCCACGACGCGAAAGTGCTGCTCAGGGCGCACGGCGAACCGCCTTCGACCTACGAAATCGCACGGCGCAACAACATCGAAATCATCGACGCGACCTGCCCCGTTGTGCTGCAACTGCAACGCCGCATCAAACGGCAATACGACAGCAGCCCCGAAGCGCAAATCGTCATTTTCGGTAAAAACGGCCACGCCGAAGTGCTCGGACTCGTCGGCCAGACCGACGGCCACGCCGTTGTCGTGGAAAACCTCAACGACGTGAAGCAACTCGACTTCTCACGCGACATCTACCTCTATTCGCAGACGACGAAAAATCTGGATGAATTCCACGAAATCATCGCTTTCATCCAGAGCCACATCGCGCCCGAAGCCACTTTCCGCAGTTTCGACACGATTTGCCGACACGTTGCCAACCGAATGCCTGCCATCGCTGCCTTTGCTGAGCGTCACGACCTGATTCTCTTCGTTTCGGGTCGCAAAAGCAGCAACGGGCGTGTGCTGTTCAACGAGTGCCTGCGTTGCAATCCCAACAGCCACCACATCGAAAGCCCTGCCGAAATCAATCTGGCATGGCTCGACGGCGTGAGAACCATCGGCATCTGCGGCGCCACCAGCACCCCGAAATGGCTGATGGAACAGTGTCGCGATTATATTCTGGCGCGAATCAACGACTGAAAATGCTTATTTTGCAGCCTTTTCAAATTGCTGCATCACCCACTCGTTCTGCTCGTCAATCGTCATATTTGAATTGTCGAGCAGCAGGGCATCGTCGGCCTGACGGAGCGGCGAAACTTCGCGGTGCGTGTCGAGATAGTCGCGTTCCTGCACGTTTTTCAGGATGTCCTCGTAGGGTTCGGGCATCCCTTTCGCCACGAGTTCGTCGTAGCGGCGTTGCGCACGAACCTCAGCCGAGGCGGTGACGAAAATTTTGAGTTCGGCATTCGGGAAAACGGTCGTGCCGATGTCGCGTCCGTCCATCACGATACCGCCCTCGTCGCCCATCGCCTGCTGTTGCGCCACCATCGCCTCGCGCACGAAAGGCACGGCGGCAATCAGACTGACGTGGTTGCTGACCTCAAGCGAGCGGATTTCCTTCTCGACGAGTTCGCCGTTCAGATAGGTGTCGGGCTTCTGCGTTTCGTGATTGAACAAGAACGAAACATGGATGTCGGGCATCCGAATCGCCAATTTTTCGATATTGACGCTGCCGTCGTCGTTGAAAAGGCCGTTGCGCAGCGCGAAAAGCGTCACGGCGCGATACATCGCACCCGTATCGACATAAACGTAACCGATGCGGCGGGCTAAGTCTTTGGCCATCGTGCTTTTGCCGCAAGAAGAATATCCGTCGATGGCAATCGTGATTTTTTTATTTTTCATTTTATTTATCTTTCATTTTATGACTCCTCTTCAGTCAGTGACCGTTGATTCTTCACTCTTCATTCTTCATTCTTCACTCTTCATTCTTCATTCTTCACTCTTCATTTACAAACTATACGCGGCGTTCACGAGAATCGAACCGCTCGAAACGTGGTATTTTCCGTAGGCCACACCGAGTTTGAAGCGTTGCAGCGACAAGCCTGCGCCGAGCGTGAAACCTGCGCCGTGGCTGCTTTCCTCTTGATCGATCGACGAGAGAATACTCATCTGTCGGGCGCGTTGGAAATTGTAGCCGACACCGACCCAAATCTGTTCCGACAGCAGCAAATCGGCACCCAAAGCCACGTGTTTGATGAATTTATAGTCCCAGTGGCCGAGGTCGTGGAACGTCGCCGAGAAGCGCAGCGGCGTATGCACAAGCCGCTTCGACACGCCAGCCTGCAAGTCGAAGGGCATTCGGTCGTATTCGTCGTCGAAAGCATCGATCTGACCGCCCAGATTCTTCGCCACAAGCGACAGCGACCACTCGTTTTCGGGGTTGTAATAGTTCAATCCGAGATCCACGCCGACCGCCGCCGAGTTATACGAACCGATGTTCGAATAGATGAACTTCGCCGTGATGCCGCCCGTGATCCGTTCCGTCAGGAAATACGAGAAATAGCCGCTCAGCGCGAAATCTTTCGCCGAAAATTCGCCCGTCTGCACGTTGTTTTCATCCACCTCGCGCATCGTGCCGTAGCCCAGAAACTGACCGCTGACCGCCCACGCCGCCTTGTCGCCAACCACTCGGTTGAACGTGGCACTCGCCGTGTTCACGCCCTCCATATAGTTCATATAATTCAGCCCAATCGTCTTGTCCGCCACATTCGACAGCAAGGCCGGATTGCTGAAAATCATCGATGCGTCGTCGGCGATGATGCTGATGTTCTCGCCGCCCAGTGCCGCCTCGTGCGCACTCACGGGCAACCTCAGAAAATTATACGCCGTCTTGCTCTCCTGTGCCGCGACAAACGCCGCCGAAAGCAATAACGCGAGTGTAAAAAATGCTTTTTTCATTACTTGCGATGCTGTTTCGGGTGCAGTTTAATGTCGATTTTGAAGTTCGCACGGAGTTCCTTCAGCGTTGATTTCGAGAGGTAGGCGCGTCCCTGACGCTCGCCCTCGGGAAAGAGGAACTGCAGACGCTTACCGCCGAGAGGCTTCTTCACCACGACGCAGGTCGAAGTGACAGGCTCGCCCAGTTTGAAACCGCTGGTGGCTGCGCGACCGCTGAACTCCACCGTGGTGTCCACGTCCTTGTCGTAGAGGTCAAGGATGTCGGCAATGGTGGCCAAAGCCTCGTCGGTGGTGGCACCAAGACGAATAGTCACCTCGTGGAGATTCTTCACCTCCATGCCGAGAATCTCATCGGCACCGAGGAAGTCGGCAAGGCGTCCGAGGCTGAGGTAGTAGCCAAAACTGTCGTCCTCGTCGCTGTCCTTATAGGTGAAGATAGAGTACTCGCCGTTGTCGGTTTCGGCTTCGGCCACTTCCACCCGCATACCGACGGGCTGTTTTTTCTGTGCTTGGGCTGTGCCCAGTGTCATGGTGCTGAGCAACAGCAGGGTCAATAATTTCTTCATATATTTTCTCGTTGATGCCGCAAAATTACAAAATTTCGCGTAAATGAGAACAAAGAAAAGGGATTTTTTGTCTTTTTCGACTTTTTTCGTACCTTTGTGGCCGATAACGGAAATGATTCGTCGGAATGGAACAAAAGAAGTCGGCTCAGGCCAATTTGGAAAGGAAGCGCACCACGGGATTCGTGCTCGGACTGGTGGTGGCTCTTTCCGCGTTGTTCGTGGCGTTGCAGTGGAATTCGGAGGAGTCGGACTACGACATCGACGAGGCGTTGCTCGACGAAATGGCCGAGGAACTGATGATTCAACCGTGGGAGGAGGAAAAAGACCTGATGCCGGTGCCGGAAATGGTGGTGCAGCCGACGGTGGCGGACCAAATCAAGGTGGTGGAAACGCCGCCGGAACCGCTCGACAAATCGGAAGATCCGCTGATTTCGCAGGCGACGGTCGATGCGGAGGAATTCGTGCCAGAGGAACCGAAGCCTTTGGAACAGACCGACGGCGAGGACAGGCCGATTGACGTGCGAATCGTGGAGCAGTTGCCCGAATTTCCGGGCGGAATGACGATGTTTGTGCAATGGCTGACGAAGAACCTGAAATATCCCGAAACGGCGCGTAGCCAGAAGATTCAGGGCAGGGTAGTGGTGTCGTTCATCATCAACAAGGACGGCAGCATCAGCGAGATGAAAATTGCGCGGTCGGTCCATTCGTCGCTCGACGGCGAGGCGATGCGCGTGATGCGGATGATGCCGCGTTGGAAGCCGGGCGTACAAAACAACGAGCCGTGTCGGACGATGATGGCGATTCCGATTGTGTTTCAGTTGTGATTCAGAAGTTAAGGAGTTAAGAAGAAATTTTATACGAAAAAATATGCAGACTTCAAACGAAATTTTAAGACTGGTCAACCAGTATTTGGAGCAGTTGCCCTACGACCGGCAGCCGCAGTCGCTCTACGAGCCAATCAAGTACGTGCTTTCGCTCGGCGGCAAGCGCATTCGCCCCGTGCTGATGCTGCTGTCCTACGAGCTTTTCCGCGACGATTCCGCGACGATTCTTCCGCAGGCGTGCGCGTTGGAAACCTACCACAACTACACGCTTCTGCACGACGATTTGATGGACAATGCCGACCTGCGACGCGGCCACCAGACCGTGCACCGCCGTTGGGATGCCAACACGGCGATTCTCTCGGGCGACTCGATGCTTGTTCTGGCCTACGAGCGGATGGCGCAGTGTTCGGCGGAGAAATTGCCGCAGATTCTCTCGCTGTTCACGGAAACCGCCCTCGAAATTGGCGAAGGACAGCAGTATGATATGGATTTCGAGCATCGCAACGACGTGCGCGAGGAGGAATACATCGAGATGATTCGCCTGAAAACGAGCGTTTTGCTGGCCTGTGCCACGAAGATGGGCGCGTTGCTGGCCGATGCCGACGAGCGCGATGCCGAGTTGCTTTACAAGTTCGGTGAGCAGTTCGGTCTGGCCTTCCAGTTGCAGGACGACTTCCTCGATGTTTACGGCGATTCGGCGGTGTTTGGCAAGGCCATCGGCGGCGACATCGTGTCGAACAAAAAGACCTTTATGCTCATCAATGCGCTGAATCGTGCCGACGACCGCCAACGCGCCGAACTGATGCACTGGATTAGCACCGAAAACTTCGACCGACAGGAGAAAGTCGAGGCCGTCACGCGCCTGTATAATATAATAGGTGTCGATCGGCTTGCGCAGGACCGCATCGCCCACTACTTCGACGAGAGCCTGAAATATCTCGATGCCGTCGGAGTGGCTGAGGAGCGCAAAAAATCCCTTCGCGACTATGCCCACGAAATGATGTTTAGGAAATCATAATTATCAATTATCAATTATCAATTATCAATTGG
>JAFYJH010000078.1 GCA_017538195.1 Prevotella sp. | reverse complement strand
CCAATACCAACCCTGGGGCAGACTCGTCGCCAGGATGACTTGCCTGAGTGCCGATACGCTCCAGGAGCGAACCGGGAAGGGTGATGGTGTTACCAATGATTCTTACATCTGATGTGATATCTTCGGGCTGTTTGCCAATTAAGTCTTGTGCCCAGATGCGGACGCCTTTGGGCAGAGGATTCTCATAACAAAGTTTCAGGGAGCGATAGAGGCCGAAGATGCCAACGGGACCTTTGGCGTCACCCATCTGCAAGGTTATATCAGCACGTGGCGTTGCCCACGTATGTTCCTCCAATAGCAGACGCTCCACGGTTGCCACACAAACAGCTCCGTTGGGATAGCGTGATGCCAAAACGTAGGGAGAAGTGCCTCCTTCGGTATGTACCTCGGGCAGGGGCATGCAACGGCTGATGACGGCATGAGCCGACTCGCGCAACGTATCACCTGCATGATGATTGGGTACCCATGTCTCCCGCTCGCCTAAGCGCCAAACGTCCGTGAGCTGTAGCTCAGAGAACCGGGCATCATCGTTGACAGCGAAGGGTGCTGCCAGGCGGTGCCACTTCAGGGCGCGGTTCACTTCATCCAGGCGGGCCTTCAGATTGCGACCTGCCCGAGGGAATACATGGTCAGACAGACCATTTGGCAGAGGCTTGTTGATGGGATGGCGCATCAAGCCGATGACGCAACCCAGCCCGACAGCTATCAGCGGCTCGTCCTCACAATTGATGAGCCCCATGTTTCCCGGTTGGGTCTTGTATTTGAGCAGACGGGTAACACGCTGCAGGGTGACGGGGACAGCTGTAACGACTTCCACGTCGTAGGTGCGGAACACGTCGCTCTTCTCTATGACGGGGTAAGTGTAGGCATGCTCAATCGGCATACCCGGAGCATACTTTCGCCCCAGCTGTGTCAATTGCTCGCGCCACTCCTGATTCCTCTCCTGCCTGCCGTAATCCACTTTCCAATAAGCCATACCCGCCTTGTGGTTCTCCTTGAGGCGCGCAGTCCAGTAGGCTTCGGGGGTCGTAGCATCGGGTGCAGCGCTTGCTTCCTGTGCACAAAGCCATCCGCCAAGCCCTTTCCAGCCGGCTCGCTTCGTCATACGCACCAGTTTTCTGAGGTCGCCCTTGCAACTGGGGAAGCGCTCGCTATCCAATCGGGCTTCGCCCATGAATTCCCCCCGATGCTCGTTTACGGGTAAGTCCCACGAGTCGTCCATCAGGAAGATGAGATCCTCGCGAAAGTCGGGGAAGAAGCCGGTCCATCCTTCCAAGGGACCATCCCCGAACATGTATTGCTCCGTCATCACACGAGCCGTGGCAGGCCCGTCGTAGCTCACCACATAGCCCTGAATATTCCAGGTGGAGAAATAGTCGGGAACGGCAGAGGGCTTGTTGGGCACCAGCGACTTATGCGACTGTGCAAGCACACAGCCACTTACCGCAAACATTGCTATAATCAGGTCTATCGCTTTTCTCATGTCATTGACTATTCGGGGTGATTCAGAGTCATAATCTTCGTTGGGCAGGCCAAGGTGCATTTGCCGCATTTCAGGCAGTCGGGATGCAGATAGCCTGACTCCTGGCCTCGGCTGTCGTAGGGCGTGAGCTGCATGGGACAGACGCGGGCGCAACTCTTGCACTTCATCTGGCAAGTGGCTGCAACGTGCACGGCGGTATAGGGCTTGGGCAGCGGCTGTTTCTTGGGTGCCACCCACGACGAAATGGTTCCCATCGGACAGAACGAACACCATGTGCGAGGCGCATAAATGAAATTCAGCGTAACGCCGACGACCGTCGTAATCACGATAATCGTCCAGAACACGCGACCAATGCCGTTCCACATAGGCAATCCGCCCTCGCTCCAAGGAACGGTCAGCGTCAGTTGGATGCCGAACATCGTGAAGATGAAAAGCACCATGAACAGGCGGAAACCGAAGGTTCGCACGAAGGCAGGAATCGGCTTGTGGGGCGAGTATTTCGACAGCAGACGGTCGTACATGTTGCCTCGCGGACAGACTTTGCCGCACCAAAGACGGCCTCGCCAAATGGAGGTGAGCACTGGGCCAAACATGCAGATGAGCGCGACGAGGCCAATCACGGGATAGAACCACCCGAGGATGATGTACGCGAAGAGGATCCAATAGAGGTCGAATCCCGGAGTCGCAAAGTGGCGATGAAATGAACGAGCAGCGAGAGCAGAGCCAGGCTTGCCTGAACTTTGCCGAGTCGCGTGTGAGCTCTCGCTCTGCGAAAAATTCTTCTTTTTCTGTTCCATATTCTTCATTTTTTTAAAATTTATTTTTTTCGGGCTGCAAAATTACAACAATTTCTCGAATTATCGCTTATCCGTATTGCGGAAAGAATCACCATTTCACAAAAATTAGAAAAAAAACTCCGTATTCAGAATATTATGATTTCAATTTTCTGCATTTAATATCAGTTAGATAATTTATATTCCAATGGTGTCTGTTTGGTGAAACGTTTGAAGTATTTGCTGAAAAACGAGGGATTTGGAAAATTCATATCATCGGAAATCCGTGCGACAGACTTGTCAGTATGCTTCAGTTCTACTTTTATGCGAGTAATGATGGCGCGGTCTATCCATTCTTTGGCGGTGACGCCGCTTGTTTGGCGAATAATAGTGCTCAGATAGCGCTCAGTCAGGCACATGCGATTGGCATAGTAACCTATTTTGTGCTGTTCGGCACAATGTTGGTTCACAAGCTGTATAAAGCGGTCGAAGATGGTCTGTTCTCGACTCTGCGAGGCCTGAAGCCATTCCGTGTGCTGACGATAAAGGCCGTCGTAATGGTGCATCAAGGCTGCCACAAGACTGCTCACGGTTTGGCGATTGTAGTCCGACTGGTGGACAGCTTGCCAAATGGTATCTAATATATGGCGAACGGTGGCGATGTCGCTCTCGCCAACTTGGATTTGGAAATCGCGGATTTGTCCGTTAAAAGCCATTGGCATCTGTCCGGTAGCAAATGGCATGGGGAAGTCGGCAAAAAGTGTCATTCCGTAGATTTCGATATCTTCGCTAAAACTGATGGGACTGAGTATTGAGCCAGGCCCCAGAAACACCAATGTGCCGGCAGTAATTCGTCGTTCCACAAGATTGATGCTGGCTCGTATTTCGCCACGAACAACCACGCCAAGGCGGTAGTCGTCGATGCTGAAGGGCGGCTGATTTTGCTTGAGGATCATCAGAAACACGCTGGGGTCGCCATGAATCATCCCCAGTTCACGGCTGATAAATGACTTCTCGCGTATCTGTGCGATATGAGGACTCAACAGCTCTTTCATCCGCGAGTAGTTCATCAGTTTGGGTGTCTTATCCATAAATAATATATTTCAATGCGCAAAGATAATAAAAATAGTTCAATTTCTATCCTATTTATCAGCAAATCGAACAAAAAGAACATTTTTCACTAATGATTGATAATATAAGTTTGACAAAAACGTTGTAACTTTGCAGCGTGAATTTAAAGAAACGATTATGCGAAGAATCATTTTGGGACTTTCGATGCTGCCGATGATAGCACTGGCGCAGACGTTGGAGGAATGTCAGCAAGCGGCGGAACGAAACTATCCGCTGATACGGCAATACGGACTGATTGAAAAGACGACCGATTTGACAGTTGCCAACATCCAGAAGGGCTGGCTGCCGCAGATTTCAGCCTCGGCTCAGGCGACGCTGCAAAGCGATGTGATGTCGTGGCCGGAGCAGATGCAGTCGATGCTGACGGCGATGGGACTCGACCTGAAAGGACTGAAAAAAGACCAGTATCGCGTGGGAATCGACGTGCAGCAAATGGTGTTCGACGGTGGAGCCATCAAGAGCCAGAAGGAGATTGCTAAAAGGCAGGGCGATGTGCAGTCAGCCCAAACGGAAGTGATGTTATACAGTGTTCGCAAGCGCGTGAACGAGATGTATTTCGGTCTGTTGCTTCTGGACGAACAATTGAAACTGAACGCGGATTTGCAAGCGTCGTTGGCCTCGAATGAAAAGAAGTTGGCTTCGATGTTGAAAGGTGGAACGGCCTCGGAAAGCGATTTCAACTCGGTGAAGGCCGAGCGGTTGAACGTGGTGCAGCAGGCGACGAGTTTGCAGGCTCAAAGACAGGCGTTGGCGAGGATGCTGAGTGTGTTTTGCGGAATAGAGGCGAAAGCCCCCTCCAAACCTCCCCGAGAGGAGGCTTTCGGTGCTGCGGTTCTCCCCCTCGAGGGAGATAGAGGGGAGCTTCGTCCCGAACTTCGTGCCATCGATGCACAACTGAGGCTCGCCGATGTACAGGAAAAGGCTTTGGATGCCGCTTTGAAGCCGAAATTAGGCGTTTTTGCGCAGGGTTACTACGGCTATCCGGGCTACAACGTGTTCGAGGACATGATGCGCCGAAGGTTCTCTTGGAACGGGATGATTGGGGCTCGATTGTCGTGGAACATCGGAGCACTCTATACCCGAAAAAACGACAAGGCGAAACTCGACGTTCAGCGTTCCGCACTCCATGTGCAGCGCGAGGTGTTCCTTTTCAACAACCATCTGGAGCAGATTCAGCAGAACGAAAACATTGAACGCTACCAAAAACTGATGGCCGACGACGAGGAAATCATCGCACTGCGAAGTAGCATCCGCAAGGCGGCGGAATCGAAACTCGCGCACGGCATCATCGATGTGAATGGACTGGTGAAGGAAATCAACGCGGAAAATTCGGCTCGCGTACAGCGGTCGGTACACGAAATCGAAATGCTGAAGGAAATTTACGACTTGAAATACACTTTAGGAGAAAAGTAAAAAAGTAAAAAATAAAAATATGAATACGAAGAAAATTTTATCGAAAATGGGTCTGACTACCCTTTTACTCTTGTTTGCCGCCTGCGGAAACAAAGAGAAGGAATACGACGCGACAGGCACGTTTGAGGCGACGGAAACGACCGTTTATGCCGAACAGAACGGCACGTTGTTGTCATTCGACGTGAACGAAGGCGACGAAATCGCTCAGGGCGTGGAGGTCGGATTGGTGGACACGACGCAAATCTGGCTGAAAATCCAGCAGTTGAAGGCTACGAAAGAGGTTTATCGCAGCCAAAAACCCGACATGACGAAGCAGATTGCAGCGACTCGTCAGCAATTGGCGAAGGCGCGTCAGGAACAGCAGCGATACAAGGAATTGGTGGCCGACGGAGCCGCACCGAGCAAGATGCTCGACGACGCGACAAGTCAGGTGGCGGTGCTTCAGAAGCAACTCGACGCTCAGATTTCGTCGCTGAACACGAGCACCAACTCATTGGGCAAGCAGATGGCAGCCACCGACGTGCAGGTGAGTCAGTTGCGCGACCAGTTGCAGAAATGCCACATCGCCTCGCCGATTTCCGGCACGGTTTTGGAAAAATTCGTCGCCCGTGGCGAGTTTGTGACGACAGGAAAACCGCTGTTCAAAGTGGCCGACACGGAGCGGATGTTCATTCGCGCCTACGTCACTTCGGCGCAGTTGCAGAACATCAAAGTGGGTCAGCAGGCGAAAGTGTTTGCCGACTACGGCGACGGTCAGCGGAAGGAGTACGACGGCACGATTTCGTGGATTTCGAGTCGTTCGGAGTTCACCCCGAAATCTATTCTGACCGACGACGAGCGGGCCGACCTCGTGTATGCGCTGAAAGTCGCCGTCAAAAACGACGGTTTTATCAAGATTGGAATGTACGGGGAAGTCAAGTTCAATTAAAAATTAAAAATTAAAAATTGAAAATTGAAAATTGAGAATTGATTATTGATAATGATGAATGTCGTCGAGGTCAATCATGTAAGCAAGCGGTACGGCAAGGTAGAGGCTTTGCAGGATGTGTCGTTTTCTGTCGAAAAAGGCGAGGTTTTCGGCCTCATCGGTCCCGACGGAGCCGGCAAGACATCGATGTTTCGTATTCTCTGCACGTTGCTGTTGCCCGACACAGGCACGGCGACGGTCGAGGGCTTCGACGCGGTGAAACAAATGGGAGAAATTCGCCGTCGCGTGGGCTATATGCCGGGTCGTTTTTCGCTCTATCAAGACTTGACCGTGCAGGAAAACTTGGAATTTTTCGCCACGCTTTTCGGCACGACCATCGAAGAAGGCTACGACAGCATCAAAGCCATCTATTCGCAGATTGAACGCTTCAAAAACCGTCGGGCAGGCGCTCTTTCGGGCGGTATGAAGCAGAAACTGGCGTTGTCGTGCGCGTTGGTGCATCAGCCGAGCGTCCTTTTCCTCGACGAGCCGACGACTGGCGTCGATCCCGTTTCGCGCAAGGAGTTTTGGGAAATGCTCTCAATGCTGAAAGAACGAGGCATCACCATCGTTGCCTCAACGCCTTATCTCGACGAAGTGCGCCGCTGCGAGCGCGTGGCATTTCTGAGTGAAGGGAAAATTCAGGGCATCGACTCGCCAGAGGTGATTTTGGACAGATTTAAGGATATTTTCAATCCAGCCCCCCCTTCGCCCCCCGAGGGGGGCACAATAGACTCAGCCTCAGAAACAAATGAAGCCCCCTCGGGGGCCGTAGGGGGGGCTTCGTCCGTCATCGAAGTTTCCCACTTGGTCAAAGCCTTCGGAACGTTCCGCGCCGTTGATGACATCAGTTTTTCGGTGAAACGGGGCGAGATTTTCGGATTCCTCGGTGCCAACGGCGCAGGCAAAACCACCGCGATGCACATGCTGACGGGTCTGAACCAACCCACGAGCGGCACTGGCACAGTCGCAGGCTTCGACATTCGCACCGAACACGAACAAATCAAGCGTCACATCGGCTATATGTCGCAGAAATTCTCGCTCTACGAGGATTTGACCGTCGCCGAGAACATTCGTCTTTTCGCCGGAATTTATGGAATGAAAGATGACGAAATCAAGGTGAAAACTGAGAATTTGCTGCGCCAACTGAAGTTCGAGGAACACAAAAACGATCTCGTGGGTTCGCTGCCATTGGGTTGGAAGCAGAAACTCGCCTTCTCCGTCGCGATTTTCCATCATCCAGCCATCGTTTTCCTCGACGAACCCACGGGCGGAGTCGATCCCGCCACGCGCCGCCAGTTCTGGGAACTCATCTACGAGGCAGCCCAGCGCGGCATCACCGTTTTCGTTACGACCCACTACATGGACGAGGCCGAGTATTGCGACCGAATTTCGATTATGGTCGATGGAAAAATCAGTGCGATGGGCACGCCCGACGAGTTGAAAAAGCGCTTCGGACAGCCCGATATGGATCATGTGTTTACGTATTTGGCGCGACAAGCAACGAGAATTGATAATTGATAATTGACAATTGATAATTATGCGGCAATTTACGTCATTCGTCATCAAGGAAGCCCGTCACATTCTGCGCGACACGCGCACGATGCTGATTCTCTTCGGTATGCCGGTCGTATTGATGCTGCTTTTCGGATTCGCCATCACCAACGACGTGAAAAACGTGCGGACGGTGGTCGTCATTTCACAGATGGACCACCAGACACAAGCCGACATCGAGCGGCTCGCAGCCTCGGAATATTTCACCATCGTAAAAACCGTCGGAACGCCACAAGAGGCAGAAAGACTGATACGCAATCAAAAGGCTGACATGGCGTTGATTCCCTCTCCAAAAAGCTACGGAACGCGACGAACTTGG
>JAFYJH010000077.1 GCA_017538195.1 Prevotella sp. | reverse complement strand
TGTTTTCGTTAAAGTCTCTTAGAACATAGATACTGCTATCTAATTCCACAAAGTTTGCCAGCGCTCAAGTTGTGAGCAATTAGCGGGTGCAAAGTTAAGCAATTTTCTTGACAAAACAAACACCTCGCCTTTGCTTTTTCAACTTTTCACGCTGATTTTCGTTTCTATGTAATCTGAATCGTCCAGAATCAAGTCGCAATTTTGATACATTTTCCTCACCTTCTCGACAGAAGTCATTTCACAATCAGCCTCTATCTCGACTATGCGGCTCAATATCTCCATTACTTCCACTCTGTACTTCTTCATACATTTTGCAAAATAACACAAAATCTGCGAGAATAATGGCATTAGATCAAAACTTAACAAAAAAGATCAAAATAGATCAAATATCTTTTAGGGTCGATTTTTATATTTCAAAAAAAACTTGAGGTGTCTATTTGACATCTCAAGATTTGCTTTTTCACTCCTCCTCACTACCAATCGTGAGTTTTTTCAAGTCGTAGTACGAGCCGTTGTAGATGTTGAAATCGACATAGCCCTTGATGCCGGGAAGTCGGCCCACGTCGGTGTGCCGCCAGAACTTCCACTTGCCCTTGTACTCGACTTTATCGACGTAGTAATGGGCAATCCAGTAGGGATAGTCGTCGAAAACGGGCGCACTGAGGTAGGCTTCCTTGAATTTGTGGTAGGTGTAGATGATCGGTTTCACGTGGTAGCGATCCTCGACGATGTGGAGCCACGTGAGCACGTCGCGCTGGAAATCCTCGACGGAGCGGTCTTTCGGCTTGACTTCGATGTCGAGAACGGGCGGCAAGTCGCCTTTTTCAAGCGTCACTTTGGCCAAAAAAAAGTTCGCCTGCTCGCGAGGCGTCGATTTGTTGCTCCAGAAATGGTAGGCTCCGCGAATGAAACCGTGCTCGCGAGCCTCGTAGAAGTAATCGTCGAAGCAACTATCGACGATGGACGAGCCTTCGGTCGATTTGATGATGATGAAACGGAGCGGACAGCCCTCGATCATCGCGTGGCGCAACTTGTCCCACTCGATTTCCTCTTGATAGTGGGAAATGTCGATGCCGTGGATTTCGTAGCCTTCGGGATAGCGGGCGTCGCCGTAGAGCGCACGCCAGCGAAATCCCGTCGGCCCGACGAAAAGGTGTAGAACAGCCAGACATAGACAGCGGCGATGCCGATGCCTCCAACCCACCACGCCCATCGCGGATAGCGATGGAGCGGTGAGTTTTTCTTCTGGCGGCTGTTCCGTTTTTTCTTCATTTATTTTTCCTGTTCCAATGCCAGCGTGCAGGTCGGACGGTCGCAGACCGACGACGGACCCCAATACTGGATCGGCCCCGGATAGATGTAGCACGTTTCCTTCGCCCATTGGTCGCGCTGTGCGGCGAATGTCTTGAAGGGTTTTCCGTCGAGATCGACGAGTGCCTTGCGAATCACGGGCTTCATTTCGCCGTGGCGACGCTCCATGTTCATCATCATCGTGATGGGCACACCGCCGGCCTTCCATTCGTCGGTCGGGGCGGTCGTGTTCTGGACGATGGCCATATAGCCCGTCTTGCCGTTGGCGATGAGTTGGGCGGCAGAGGTTCCGAGCGCGTAGCAGTAGTCGGCGTCGAAGTTCGACGGCGCAGCGCAACGGCCTTCGTAGCCGAAGAAGTGGTGCTGAGCGGAGAATTTGCCCTTATACGTTCCTTCTTTTTTCATCGTTTCGAGTTTCTTGGCGACCATTTCCGAGAGCAGTTTCTCGGTTTCAATGAGGCTCACCTGCACGTTTCCGTGCGGGTCGCGGTCGAGTGCCAACTGTCTGGCGACGCTTGTCGGCAGCGATTCGAACACGGCGAGATTTTCCTTCGTCAGATGGCTCTTGGCGAAGTCGATTTGCTCGGCGCTGCTCAGATTATCGGCTTCGGGCAATGCCAGAACATCGTTCAACTGCGAAATCAATTTTTTGATGGCAGGAATGAACTCGATGAGTCCTTCGGGAATGATGACCGTACCGAAATTATTGCCCTCAGCGGCGCGAGAGGCGACGACATTCGCGATGTAATCGACGACATCGTTCAGGCTCATTTCCTTCGTTTCGACTTCCTCGGAAATCAGACAAATATTCGGCTGCGTCTGCAAAGCGCACTCCAACGCGATGTGCGAAGCCGAGCGACCCATCACCTTGATGA
>JAFYJH010000076.1 GCA_017538195.1 Prevotella sp. | reverse complement strand
TGCAAGCGTGGTTGTGCATCGCGATACCGCTGTGCGTGTCGTCGAGCATCGTCTGGTTGATTTCGTAAGTTCCGCCGGCAATCGGCTTCACCAGTCCGCCTCGTCCGATGACGGCATCGAACTGATAGGGAATGTCCGAGCGTTTCAACTCGTCGATGACAAGTTGCTTGCGGAAGGGAAATTCCTCGATGACATCGTCGAATTTCGACAATTCTTCGGTCGAGTGGCGGATGGTTTTCAACAAAATGGGGTTTTCGTTGGAATAAACGGCGATTTTGGTCGATGTGGACCCCGGGTTGATGGCAAGTATTTGCATTTTTTCTAAGGTTATTGGGTTAAAAGGTTATGAGGTTATAAGTTATTGATGACTCATCATCGCGGCGAGCGCGAGTGAATTGAACTTGCAGGCTTTCGAGTCGGCACGCGAGGGCAGCACGACGGGAACGGTCGGTCCGACGAGCATTCCGGCGGTTTCTCCGTGGAAGAAAGTCACGGCCTTGTAGAAAACATTTCCGGCCTCGATGTCGGGGAAAATCACCGCGTCGGCCTCGCCTCCGATGGGCGAGTCGATGCCTTTGATGCGCAGACTTTCGGGCGAAATGCTGGTTTTCAAGTCGAGCGGACCGTCGATGATGCAGCGTCCGAAGTCGCCCTTTTCAGCCATTTCGACGATTTCGCGATAGCCAACCGTAAAGGGGAAGTATTTTTCGTTCACTTTCTCGGTGCAGTGGTTCAGCGCGACACGCGGCTCCTCGATGCCCATTTTGTGGCAGAGATCCACAACGTAGTGAACCTGCTGGATTCGCTGTTCGTGCGTGGGATAGGGAATGACCGCCGAATCGGTGAAAAACAGCAGTTTGTCGTAACTCGGCAGCATCGCCGCCGTGATGTGCGTCAGCACGCGACCGCGTGGAAGAATGCCCGTTTCCTTGTTCAACACGACGTGCAGCAGATTGTCGGTGTTGATGAGGCCCTTCATCAGCACATCGACCTTGCCTTCATGCACCATTTCCACGGCTCTGCGGGCGGCTCCGTCGGCATCGTCGGCAGGCTCGAAGAAAACGTGGTCGGCGAAGCGCATGATGTCGTCGTTCTGTTCCACCTCCTTCTGGCATCCCACGAAAATCGCGTCGATAAAACCAGCCTCCAATGCGCGTTGCACGGACACCTGCGAGTTGTAGTCGGCAGCCCAGACAACGGCCACTCGCTTGCGTTCTTCCTGCTGAGTCAGGTGATTCAGCATGGATTCAAAGCTTCTAATGATTTCCATAGTTCGGTTTTTGTAGTTTTAAAATGAAAGATTTTTCTTCTGCCTGCAAATTTACGTTTTTTCCGTGAATTGGCAATAAAAAAAGGCAAAAAAATGATTTTTTTTGCCCTTTTGCATTAGAACTGCACGATGAGCGTCTGGCGAGGCGCGAGCGGCAGGTCTTTCGTCAGGTCGTATTTCTGTCCTGTGACGACATCTTCGGCCTCGCGTTGGAGTTGGTCGGTGTCGAAAAGTTCCTTGTAGCGGCTGATTTCGAGCATGGTGGGCTGCCAAGTGCCATTGAGAATGGTCATCACGGTGGATGGGGAATCGTGACGTGAGGAGTGTGGAGTGTGAAGTGAGGAATGTGACGTGTGACGCTGGTCGTTGCTGCGGCGGGCGAGCACATAGACTCCTTTCCACGGGCAGAACTGGGTTTGGTAGCCGCGAATGATGGTTTCGTTGCCTTGTCGCCAGTGCAGCAGTCGCGACAGCCACGTGAACATTGCCTGTTCCGACGGTGTGCGGCCTTCGGCGGTGAAACAGTTGTGCGCGTCGCCCGGAAAACCGCCCGGGAAGTCGTTTCGCACGTAGCCGTCGGTGATTTCCTTCGTGCCGTTCATCAGAACTTCAGTGCCGTAGTAAAGTTGCGGCGTGCGGTTCATCGTGAGCAGCAGGGCGAGAGCCTGTTTCAGCAGCAAAGTGTCTTGTCCGTTGCCGAGGAAGCGGTCGGTGTCGTGGTTTTCGATGAAAGCCATCACACTCGACGGATTCTCGTAAAGATAGTCATAGACGAGCGAGTTGTAGATGCGGTTGTAGCCGTTCCACCAACCATCGGTTTCCTCGTGCTTGGCTTGGTTGAGTTTGTCGAAGAACGAGAAGTCCATCACGGTCGGGAGATAAGAGTTGGGTGATGGATGATGATTGGTGGGTGATGATTGGTGGGTGGTGAGTTTGGAGTTTTTCTGCCATGCGGCGGTGTAGGCCGGCTCTGTGACCCACGTTTCGCCGACGGTGTTGAAGTTGGGATATTCCTCGTTGAGCACGCGCATCCACTCCGCCATTGCACGGCGGTCGGCATAGGGATAGGTGTCCATTCGGATGCCGTCGATGCCAATGGTTTCAATCCACCAGATGGAATTCTGGACGAGGTATTTCAAGACGTGCGGATTGCGCTGGTTGAGGTCGGGCATCGTGGGCACAAACCAGCCGTCGGTGGACTCGTGGAGGTCGATTTCCGAGGCGTAGGGGTCGAGGACGGGTGTGAGTTTGTAGGAAGTGAGGTCGTAGGAGTTTAGGAGTTCAGGAGTTGCAGGCGTTTGTTTTAAATTCAACCAATCTTTACTCGGCAGGTCGGCAAGCCAAGGATGCTCAAGTCCGCAATGGTTGAAAATCATGTCCATCACGACTTTCAAGCCTTTCGCGTGGGCTTCGTCCACAAGTCGGCGATATTGTTCGTTGGTGCCGAAACGCGGATCGACGCGGTAATAGTCGGTGGTGGCGTAGCCGTGATAGGTGGAATATTGGTTCTCGGAGTCGGGCGAATTGTTTTCCAACACGGGCGTGAACCACAAAGCCGTCACGCCGAGTTCGGTGAAATAGTCGAGATGTTGGCGGATGCCTTCGAGGTCGCCACCGTGACGCAACGAAGGCTGTGAACGGTCTTCGCGATAGGCGTTCATTCCCTCGATTTGCGTCGGATGGTTTTCGCCTTGTGCAAAACGGTCGGGCATCAGCAGATAGAGCACATCGGCATTGGAAAAACCCTTGCGCTCGTCACCTGCCATGTCGCGCTGTTTCAACGTGTAGGCAATGGTGGTTTTCTTGTCGCCGAGTTTGAAAGTCAGCGGCAGCGTACCCGCCTTGCAACCCTTCACGTTGAGATAGACGAGCAGATAATTCGGCGAATCGAGGCGCACAATGGAATCGATTTTCGCGTCGTCGGTTTTCACTTCGGCCTCGCGGATGCCCTGTCCATAGACCATCAGTTGCAGCGTCGGGTCTTTCAGTCCGACATACCAGTCTGTTGGGTCGATTCGCGAGATTTTTACGTCGTTTTCAGCGAGTTGCGTGAGCAGTTTCGCGTTTTTTGCGCTATTGTTGCAAGATGTCATCAGTACCAGAACGGCAGCGATGACAAGGGAAAATCCAATTCGTTTCATCGTTATTAAAATTTTAATTTTTCACTTTTAAAGAAATGGCAAAGCCGCCGCCGGGAGCCTCCTTGATTTTCAGCGTCTGACCGGCTTTCACGGTCTTTTTCGTGATGGTGTAAGCCTTCGGATTGTCGCGGTAATGGGCATCTTTGGCATCGGCGTAAATCGTGCACTCGTATGTGCGATTTTTGTCAAGAAAATCGAGTTTCAGCACGGTCAGATGGCCGTTTTCGTCGCATTTTCCACCCACAAACCAGTCGTCGGAGCCTTTGGCCTTGCGTGCCACGGTGATGTAGTCGCCCGGCTCGGCCTCGAGATAGCGAGAATCGTCCCAGTCGCAGGCCACATCGCGAATGAACTGGAACGCATCCTTGAATTTCGCGTAGTTTTCGGGCAAGTCAGCGGCCATTTGCAAGGGCGAATACATCGTCACGTAAAGCGCCAACTGACCGACCAGCGTCGAGCGAACCCACGAAGTGTTGCCGCTCCATGTCGAGAGTTGCGTTTCGAGAATGCCGGGCGTGTAGTCCATCGGACCGCCTTGCAAGCGCGTAAAGGGCAGAATGACCGTGTGGTCGGGATTCGAGCCGCCGAAAGCCTCGTATTCCGTGCCGCGTGCCGACTCGTTGCCCACGAGGTTCGGATAGGTGCGACAGAGACCCGTCGGGCGCGTGGCTTCGTGGGCATTCACCATAATTCGATGCTTCGCCGCCTCCTTGATGCAATGGAGATAATGGTCGTTCATCGACTGCGAATAATGGTGGTCGCCACGCGGGATGATGTCGCCGACATAGCCCGATTTCACGGCATCGTAGCCGTATTCGTTCATCAGCGTGTAGGCTTTTTCGAGGTATCGCTCGTAGTTTTGCGTCGAACTGCTGGTTTCGTGGTGCATCATCAACTTTACACCCTTTGAGTGGGCATATTCGTTGAGCGATTTCAGGTCGAAATCGGGATAAGGCGTCTGGAAGTCGAAAACATCGCGCTTCCAACGGTTTGCCCAGTCTTCCCAACCGATGTTCCAACCCTCGACAAGCACTTGGTCGAGGCCGTTTTCAGCGGCAAAATCGATGTAGCGACGCACTTTTTCGTTGTTGGCAGCGTGGCGACCGTTGGGAGTTGAGCGTTGATAGTCGATGGTCGATAGTTGCACGGAAGGATATTGGTCGGTGTAGTTCCACGACGACTTGCCGACAATCATTTCCCACCACACGCCGCAGTATTTCGTCGGGTGAATCCAACTGACATCGTCGAGCGCACAGGGTTCGTTGAGGTTCAGAATTAGGTTCGACGAGAGCATATCGCGAGCATCGTCGCTCACGATAATCGTGCGCCACGGCGACTGACAAGGCGTTTGCATACAGCCTTTTAGACCTGTTGCGTCGGGCGTCAGATGGCTTTGGAAGGTAAAAGATGAAGGATTCACCAATTCGAGGTGCATCGTGGCATAATTGATGCAGGCCGCCTCGTGGATGTTGATGTAAAGACCATCGTCGGAACGCATCTGAAGCGAGGTCTGCACGGCATTTTGGACGGGTGTCAGCGAGGCGTTGTCCCAAACCACAGCATCCACTTGTCGCTCGTCGGTGCCATCTTGGTAGCGAATGTTGCGCTTGTCGAACGACAACTTTTGTCGCGCAGGAATTTCTGACAGGCGCGTCGTCTGAATAGGATATTCCTGCGTGTCGTAATCCGCCGTAATCCACCACGCCGTATGGTCGCCCGCGAGTGAAAATTCCGTTCGTTCCTCCTTGATAATGAAGTAGTTAAGGTTTTTCTGCTGCGGAAATTCATAGCGGAAGCCAATGCCGTCGTTATAGACGCGGAAGCGGACAATCATCTCGCGATTTTGGATGTCGAACCAGCGTCCGCGCTCACCTTCTTCGGCTGACACGCCAGTTGTTTCCCATCGCTGTTCGAGGGTGACGGCCATTTCGTTGTAGTGGTTGCGAATCGTGCGCGTTTCGCCCCAAACCGGCTCCCAAGTCTCGTCGAAGGTCGATAGCAGCGTGTTTTTCACTGCAAAACCTTCGAGCAAATCCTTTTCGTCCATGCCATTCGAGGCGTGTTTGTCGCGGGCAAGTTCAAGTCCTAAGCGCGAGGGCAGAATCACGGCTTTTCCCTTGTAATCGAGGCTGTAGGTCGGTACGCCGCCGTCGGTCAAGCGGAAAGTCAGCACGAGGTTTCCGTCGGGCGATTTAACGGTTTTTTGCGCGATGGCGACCATCGACAGAAAGAATGTGACACTGAGTAATAGCCCCCTAAGATAGAGGGTTGGGGGTCTATGACCCACGCCAGAAAAAGATCTATTTTTCATAAAATTTGTATTGAATTGATTTTTATTGAATTTTCAAACCTCCAACCTCCTAATTTTGGGGACAAAAACTATCCGAAATTATCTTCCATTGAGCGTAATCAATTGCGCGATGGCGTTGGAAAAGCCTTCGCAGCCCGTCAAATCCTCGATGTTCAGGTGCATTCGATAACGCCAGTAGTGATTCGGGTTCGACGGCACGTTCACGCGCTCGGCATCGGCATTTTTCAGGCGGAGTTGTTCGTCGATGGCGAGCCAGTCTTGCAAGGCAATGACGCAAACCATCGAGGGCGAGGCGAGATGACGGGCGATGATGTCACGAGCCAACCAGCCGGGCATCGGATGGGGCGCGTCGGTGTCGCGTCCGAGCATTTCGCGGAAGTATTCTTGGGCGCGTTCCTCGTCCTCGTCCCACCACATTCGCAGCGTGGGCGTGTCGTGCGAGGAAATCGTGCAAACGGAGCGGTAGGGATTGTGTTCTAAGATTCCGAAGCGCACACCGTATTCCTTCGGCATCGACTGGAGTTCGAGCGACAAAATTCGGAGTTCGTCCATCACCCATTGCACACAGTCGGGCACCATGCCGAGGTCTTCGGCACAGACGAGCATCCGCGTCGCCTCGACGAGTCGCGGCAGTTTCTTCATCGCCTCGCCATACCAGAATTGGTTGTTGCGACGGTAGAAATAGTCGTCGTAGAGGCGGTTGAAGGCATTTTTTTCCTGTTCCGGCAGCCCTTGGAAGGCTTCGGTTTTCTGTGCGGCAATGCGCGGATGACGCTTGTCGGGATTTTTATGGTCGATGAGGAAAAGACGGTCGATGGCACCATAGACACCCCACGAATTGATTTCCTCGACGGAAAGCCCCAACGCGGGCGAAAACTGCCCTTCAAGACCGCTTTTGTGCGGCATGGGAATCTCCCAGATGCGGAAAAATCCCAACACGTGGTCGATGCGATAAGCGTCGAAGAAGCGGCTCATATTCTGGAATCGACGCACCCACCACGCGCAGTTGTCCTTGAGCATTTCGTCCCAGTTGTAAGTCGGGAACCCCCAGTTCTGACCGTCGGCTGAAAAATCGTCGGGCGGTGCTCCAGCCTGTCCGTTCATGTTGAAATAGCGCGGTTCCATCCACACGTCGCAGCCCACGCGACTCACGCCGATGGGAATGTCGCCCTTGAGAATGACGTTTTTCTGGCGCGCATAGTCGTGGGCGGCCTTCATCTGCTTGTTCAAGATGAATTGCACGTAATAGTAGAACGCGACTTCCTGATACTCCTTCGTGCGCGGATTCGAGAGCGATTTTCGGTCGGCCTCGTTCCACGTTTCGTGGCCTTTCCACTGCGTGAAATCGGCGATTTTCGACTGGTCGCGCAACAGGCAATATTGCGCGTAAGGCACCAACCACTGCTCAGTTTCGCGGAAAAACGCCTTGAATTCGTCGGATTTCAGGATTTTGGCCCCTTCTTGCCCGAAAACGATGCGCAAATATTCGATTTTGGAACGGATGACGCGCTCGTAGTCGATTTGCGGCAGCGCGTTGAGTTCCTTGCGAAGTTCGTCGTATTGCAGTCGCAGACCGTCGTCCTTGATGTCGGGCAACTGGCGCAGATCGGCGTAAATCGGATGCAGCGCAAAGACCGAAATACAGGAATAAGGATAGGAATCCTTCCACGTGTGGGTCGAGGTCGTGTCGTTGATAGGCAGCACTTGCAGAAGTCGCTGTCGCGTATGCGAAATCCAGTCGATCATCGACTTCAAATCGCCGAAATCGCCCACGCCAAACGACCCTTTCGACCGCAACGAGAACACGGGCACGAGCGTTCCTGCCACGCGCTCGTTTTCGACGGCGAAAGAGGCTTGGCAAAGTTCGACGACCACGACATCGCCCGGCTTCATCGTCGGCACAAAAACGCTGCGATTGTCGCCCGACTCCCACATGACGGTTCCGCGCTCGTCGATGGCAATGAATTTCAGTTCGACGCTGCGATTTTGCATCATGGTCGCGTCGATGTCGGCCACCCATTCGTTGTAATTGTGCTCGGTCATGGCGACGGCGTTGTCGGTGTTCCACAGCCCAAGCGTCACGTTGTCGCCAAGCACCGCCAATCGCTGATTGCCGCGCAGTTGCGGCGCACGGACGACAAGGCGGAGCGTTGGGGGTTGGCATTTGTCTGAACTCCTGAACTCCTGAACTTCTGAACTCCTAAGACAATCCGTAAAGGCCGAAGAATAGCGATAACTGTCTTCGGGAATGTCAATCCAATGGTCGTAAACATAGAAATTCCGCTCCGTCGGCAGTTTCGGCTTCGACAATTCCAAACGATGCGCCACCGTGCGCCATTCGTGCCGCTTCGTGCGACCTTCACACTCCACGCTGTAAAAATAATCCAACACCTCGTCGCTCATCTGCTGATGTTCCAGACGGCAAGTCCAATGCTCTCCGTCGGCGGTCGTCATACGGTATTGCACGACGGAATCATCGTCTTTCACGATGTTCAGAACGAGTTCTTCGCCAAACTTCGTCCAATATTCGATGTGAAAATAGATATTCATAAATCAGTCTTTTTTAGTTCGAATGAATCCTACGCTAACAGCTCCGCAAACAAGCAACACGCCGGCCACCACCATCATCGTGGACGGACTGCCGCCCACCCAGTGAAGAATGGTTCCGCCGCAGATGGCAGCGATGATTTGCGGCAGGCAGATGGTGCCGTTGAAGAGTCCCAAATAAGCACCCATGTGGCCGTAGCCTTGCAGGGCGTTGGTGACAATCGTGAATGGCATGGCGAGCATGGCCGCCCACGCACATCCGATGAGCAGGAACGGAACGATTTGCCCGTATTGGTCGGGGACGAAAGGAATCATTGCGAAACCGATTCCGCCCAAAGCCAAACTGACGGCATAAGCCATCTTCGTGTTCTTGAAGCGTGGCAGCAAGGTTGCCCAGACCACCGAACCGACAGCCTGAATCGCATAGAGCACACCCGTCCAGTTTCCGGCAATCTGATAACTTTCCGAAGCCGAATCGGTGCTGTTCCAAACGGTTTCGGCGACAGCATCGACCACGTAAGTCCACATATAGAGGAAGGCTGCCCAGCAGAAAAACTGCACCAAACCCACTTTCCAGAACGTGGTGGGCGCATTCCGAAGCAGCGTGAGCCAGTCGGCCTTGCTTCCTTTCTCCTCGCTCACGGGATTGTATTCGAGATATTCCTTCGGCGACCATTCCCTCACTTTCAGCACGGTGTAGATTGCGCAAAGGATGAGGATGGCAGCACCGATGTAGAACGACCAAACCACCGACGGCGGCACGACACCTGCAGCGGCTACGTTGGCAATGCCAACGGCGGCGAAAATGTAGGGAAAAAGGAATCCCACCACCGAACCGGCGTTGCAGAGAAACGACTGGATGGAGTAGGCTTTGGCCTTCTGCTCCTCGTTCACCATGTCGCCGACGAGCATTTTAAACGGTTGCATCGCCATATTGATGGACGTGTCGAGCAGCATCAGCATCGTCAGACCGAAAATCATCACCGACGACACCGCCAGTCCGAGCGACCCGGCATTGGGCAGCAGGCACATCACGGCCACGGCCACGGCAGCACCTATAAATAAATAAGGTATGCGCCGACCGAAGCGCGTCCACGTTCTGTCGCTGAGCGTACCCACAATCGGTTGCACAAGGATTCCCATCAGCGGTGGCAGAATCCAGAAATAGCTCAGATTGTGCGGATCGGCACCGAGCGTGCGGAAAATGCGCGAAATGTTACTGCTTTGCAGGGCGTAGGCAATCTGTACGCCGAAGAACCCAAACGACAAGTTCCAGAGTTCCCAAAATTTCAGATTCGGTTTTTGTTTCATATTCTCAACTTTTTAATTTTTAACCTTTTAACCTTATAACCTTTCTTTCATCTCGTTGTTCCCCGAATAATCAGCCGCGTTCTGACGATTCGCTTCTCCACGTGGTCGCGTGGCAAGGTTCCTTCCACCTGACTGATAAGGATGTTGGCAGCCTCCTCGCCCAAACTGACACCGCGCTGCTCAACCGTCGTGAGCATCGGGTCGCAAGACATCGAACTCGGGGCATTGGTGAAGCCGCAGAGGGAAATGTCTTCGGGCACGCGATAGCCCATCCGCTTCGCCGTGTAGAGGATTCCGATGGCCGTCTCGTCGTTCACGGCAAAGAAAGCGTCGGGAATTTCCTCCTGACTGAGAATCTCGGGCGTGATCGACTCGGCATCGTGGCGATTGTCGCAGATGCGAATCCACTCCTCGCGTGGTTGCAGACCCTGCTTCAGCAGTGCGTCGTGATAGCCGTTGTAGCGATTTCGCGAGATTTGCAGTGTCATCGGCGAACCGAAGTAGGCGATGCGGCGACAGCCCGTGTTGAAAAGGTGCGTCACGGCGTTGTAGGCACCCATGTAGTCATCGACGACGACGCGCGAGGCATTCACGCCCGTGCAGATTCGGTCGTAGAACACGAGCGGCACGCCGCGGTCAATCAGGCTTTGGAAATGGTCGTATTGCTGCGTGTCTTTCGCCTGCGAGACAATGACGCCGCAGACCTTATGCTCGTAGAACGACTTGCAAATGCGCACTTCGCGGTCGTATTGCTCGTTGCTCTGGGCCACGAGAATGCTGTAGCCGTAGGCCGTCGCCTCCTTCTCGATGCCGCTGAGAATCGACGAAAAATAGAAATGCGTGAACTGCGGAACGATGACTCCGATGATTTTCTGAGGCCGCACACGCGAATGTCGGAGTGATTCGGCCAGAAAATTCGGCGTGAAATGATGCTCGCGGGCGTATGCCTTGATGCGCTCGCGCTGCTTCAGGCTGATTTGTTCCGAATCCTTCAGCGCACGGGAAACCGTCGCCACGGAAACTCCCAGTTCCCGCGCAATGTCCTTCATCGTGATAGGTGTAGTTTCGTTCATTTCGTTTTTTTTAGTCATCAGGCGGAGTTCTCCTGCCTGCAAAATTAGGCAAAACGACCGACACCGCTTTCCACCCTGTTCAAATTATTGGATAATTCGCAGTGCAATCGTTTGCACGCTGCAAAATTATAATTTTTATTTGAATTGTGTTTGGTTCTATGTAAAGAAAATTATCTTTGCACCGTGAATCGTTACTACGGTGATAATACTAACATCAAAATTTCTAATAACTAATCAAACTAAAGCAATGATGAAGCAGGTAAAATTTATGCCTAAGAGGATGCTCACACTGATTTGTGGGCTGATTCTCTCTGTCACTGCCTTTGCACAGCAAATTACTGTCAATGGCAATGTAAAGGATGCTACCGGCGAACCCATCATCGGTGCCACCGTGCGTGTCGCAGGACAGCAGGGCGGCGTGATTACCGACTACGATGGAAACTTCCAGATTCAAGCCAACAGCGGCGCGACCATCACGGTCAACTTCGTGGGCTATCAGGAGGCGAGTGTTGCCGCTGCTCCTCGTGTGAATATCGTACTTCAGGACGATGCCCAACTGCTGAAAGACGTGGTGGTCATCGGTTACGGTACGGTGAAAAAGAGCGATGCCACCGGCTCGGTGATGTCGGTCGAGGCCGACCAGTTGAACAAGGGTCTGGCCACGTCGCCCGCCGACCTGTTGCAGGGCAAGACGCCCGGTGTGCAGATCACGACCAACAGCGGTGCTCCGGGTGCCGGATCGACCATTCGCATTCGTGGTGGCTCGTCGCTGTCGGCCTCTAACGACCCGCTGATCGTCATCGACGGTCTGCCCATCAGTTCGACGGGCATCAGCGGTGGCGACGTGTTGAACACCATCAACCCGAACGACATCGAGAGTTTCTCGATTCTGAAAGACGCTTCGGCGACCGCCATCTACGGTAGCCGCGCCTCTAACGGTGTGATTCTGATCACCACCAAGAAGGGCAAGGCTGGCTCGAAGCCTCGCGTGAACATTGATATGACTGTTGCGGTGAAAACCGTTGCGAAGAAGGTCGATGTGTTGCAGGGCGACGCTTTCAAGGATTTCTTCATGGCGAACTACGGCGACAATGCCGATGCTGTGGCGGCTCTGGGCGTGAACGGTGTCTATTACAACACCGACTGGCAGGATGAAATCTATCGCACGGCCTTCTCGGAGGAAATCAATGCCAGCGTGACTGGCGGCTATGTTTCCGACAGCAAGGCTTTCAAGATGCCCTATCGCGTCAGCGTAGGCTTCCTGAACAACGACGGTACGCTCAAGACGACGAACATGAACCGTGGAACCATCGGCGTGAACCTCACGCCGACGCTGATTGACGACCGTCTGACCATCAACTTGAACGGAAAGGGCGTGTTCACCCACAACTCGTTTGCCGACGAGGGAGCGATTGGCTCGGCTGTGAAATACATCCGCTGAAGCCCGTCTATAACGAGGACGGCTCGTTCCACTACTGGATGCAGAACGGTGCGCCGAACACGATGGCGACGCTGAACCCTGTGGCTCAATTGGAACAGCAGAACAAGGACAGCTACATCCGCCGCTTCATCGGCAATGCGCAGTTCGACTACAAGTTCAAGTTCCTCGAAGGACTTCGCGCCAACCTGAACCTCGGTCTCGACTACTCGACCACTTCGGGATGGAACGTCACCGACCAATTCAGCGAAATTTCCTACCACGACAAGACGCAAAACGGCACGGGACTCTGGGAAAAATACACTCAGAAGCGCTCAGACAAGACGCTGGAATTCTATCTGGCCTACGCTCGCGAGTTGCCCCAGATTTACAGTCGTTTTGATTTCCTCGGCGGTTATTCGTGGCAGCATTTCTACAACGAAACAACCAACAAAAAACTCGCCAACGACGGCAGCGGCACGGAATACAACACAACGCCGCTTTACAAGACCGAGAGTTATCTCGTTTCGTTCTATGGCCGCCTGAACTACACGTTCATGGACCGCTATCTGCTCACGTTCACCCTGCGTAACGACGGTACATCGCGCTTCCAGAACAACAAGTGGGGCTTGTTCCCGTCGGCTGCCTTCGCATGGCGCATCAACGAGGAGCCGTTCCTCCGCAACGTTGGTTGGCTGTCGAACCTGAAACTCCGTCTGGGCTAT
>JAFYJH010000075.1 GCA_017538195.1 Prevotella sp. | reverse complement strand
CGGCCTCATCAGTCCTTCGATTCGCCTGCAACAGCCGATTGGAAAGCGATTTTTGCTCTCGGCATCGGGCACGTTCTTCCACGCCGATAACGACTATCCTTTCACGCTCAAAAACATCTCGCTGACGACGCGAGAAAGGCGCACGAACAGCCGAATGAACGCGGGACGCGGCGAACTGAATCTGCATTGGAACATCGATCCGAAAAACGATTTTTCAGCCAAGTTCTACTACGACAACAACCACCGCCGACTGCCCGGAATCGTGCATTACTACACGAATGAAAACCACGAGCGGCTCTGTGAGCAAACGGCTTTCGGACAGATGCGACTGCGCTCTTTTTTCAGCGAAAAATGGGCCTTGCAAGTGAACGCGAAGTACAATTGGGCGCATACCGACTACCAGAATCGCACGCCCGGCAGCGGACTTGGCGATGCGTGCTATTGGCAGCGCGAAGCGTATGCTTCGGCGGCCTTGCTCTACGCGCCGACGCGGTGGCTGTCGCTCGATTATTCGCTCGACGTGATGGAAAATTCGCTGAACAGCACGCTCTCGATGTACGCCTCGCATCCGCATCGAACAACAGTTTTGCAATCAATCGCAGCCAAAGCCGAATTTCCGAGGCTGACGATGGTGGCGCGAGGCTTGCTCAGCATAGCGAAGGAAAAAAATCGCGGTAATTCGTCGATGAACCCTCAAAAAACGTCGATTGACCCGAAAAAATCGTCTTTCGACCCGTCGCTGAGCCTGTCCTACCGACTTTTTCCGCAAAAAGAGGTCTATTTGCGGCTGATGGCGAAGCGAATTTTCCGCCTGCCGACCTTCAACGAACTCTATTTCTACCACATCGGAACCGCCAATTTGCGACCAGAACGAGCCTCGCAACTCAATCTCGGAATCACGTGGAAGTCTGATCAACAAGGCGATTCGCGCAGGTGGAACGCTTCGGCGACCGCCGATTTCTACGCGAATCGGGTGACGGACAAAATCGTCGCCGTGCCGTTCAATATGTTCGTCTGGCGCATCGCCAACCTCGACCGCGCCACGATTCTCGGCCTCGACGCGACGGCGCAGGCATCCTACGCTCTTAACGCGACTCAAAAACTGACTTTCAACGGAAATTACAGCCTGCAACGCGCCATGAACAGCACCGTGAAAGCCTCGCCGAGTTACCACAACCAACTGCCGTACACGCCACTTCATACCTTCGCCGCCACGCTCGCGTGGGAAAATCCGTGGGCGAACATCGCCGCCACGATGAGCGGACAGTCGGAACGATGGACGACCGTCGATCACGCTGCCGGAACGCGCATCGACGGCTTTTCCGTGACCGATTTGTCGCTCTGGCGCACGTTCCAATCCAAATTTACGCTTCGTTTCACCCTGCAAAACCTCTTCGACCGCCAATACGACATCGTCGCGCATTATCCGATGCCGGGTCGCTCGTGGAGGGCGCAATTTTCAATAAAAATCTAACAATATTCATTCATTAAAATCACAAAAAACAATGAAAAAGTACACAAAATTTCTGGTCAGCCTCTTTGTAGGCGCACTTGTTCTCACCGCTTGCAACCTCGACAATGAGCCGAAGGAGTACAAGGAAGTGACCGTTGCCGACGGCGTTCTCATCCTCAACGAAGGAAGTTATTTCGCCCAAATCAACGGCTCGATGGACTATCTCGACTATCTGTCGAACAACGTGGAACGCGGCATTTTCAAGCGAATCAACGAGCGTGAACTCGGCGGAACGCCCAACCACGCGATTGTTTGCGGCTCGAAAATGTACATCGCCACGACGGATGAAAATCGCGTGGAAGTGGTCGATGCCACAACGCTGAAAGCCTTGGAACCCATCCAAATCACGGCTCCGCGCGAACTCTGCACCGACGGAAAATCGGTGTTCGTGTCGTCCTACACGGGCGAGGTGTCGAAAATCGACACGCTTGCGCTCTCCGTAGTGAAAAAATCCGAAAAAATCGGCGCAAACCTTGAGGGAATCGCCTATCGCAGCGGCTCGGTTTACGTTTGCAATGCGTGGAATTCCGACTACACTTACAACACGAATCTCGTGAAACTGAGTGCTGAATCGCTCGAAAAAGAGAAGGACATCACCGTCGTGGCAAACCCGAACCAACTCATTGCCGACGGCGACAAACTTTTCCTCGCTTCTTGGGGCAATTACGGCGATGTTCCGGCCACGATTCAGCAAATCGACCTCTTCGACAACGTGACGACACTGACCAACGCCACCCAAATGGCTTACGCCAACGGCTATCTTTTTCTCATCAAGTCGAGTTACGACGAAAATTGGAACGAGGTGAATTCCTACACGGTTTTCAACGTGACGACCAAGGAAGAAACGGCTTTCATTGAAGGTCGCGACATCGATTCGCCCTGTGCGATTGCCATCGACCCGTTGATGGGCTACATTTTCATTGCATCGCGCAAAAAATATCCCGATGCCGATGGAAATATGGCAGTCAGTTACACGCAAGACGGCTATGTGGTCTGCTACAATTCCTACGGTGCCCTCGTCAATCGCTTTCCGTGCGGCGTGAACCCGGGAACGATGATTTGCGTCACCCACAAGGCGAAATATCCCGTTTATTAAGAGTTATTCGGTGGAATAATCGCTCACGATCTTGCGATACATATTAAATGTACGCGCGCGAGAAATATAACCTTTGAGAGTGCCATCAACCTCGACAACCGGCAGGTTGTTGGCGTTGGTGGCTTCAAATTTCTGCATCACATCGGTCATCGGGTCGCCTGTGGTGAGCCTCGCGGCAACGGGCGTCATCACGTCGCTCGCCGTGAATCGACCGTAGAGTTCGGTGCGGAACATCACGTGGCGCATCTGCGTGACGTCGATTTCGCCTAAAAGTCGTCCGGCGGTATCGACGACGGGAATGAAGTCGCCTCGGCTCTGGCTGATGACGTGAATCAGTTGTCCGAGCGGCATATCGGGCTGCACGGCGGTGTATTCGCGCTCGATGATGCTGTCGAGGCTCATCAGCGTCAGCACCGAGTGATCGACGTGGTGCGTGAGCAGTTTTCCCTGTCGGGCGAGTCGGATGGCGTAGATGCTGTGCGGCTCAAACAAACTGATGGTGATGACGGCTGCCACGCTGACGACAATCAGCGGAATGAACAGCGCGTAACCGCCCGTGATTTCGGCGATGAGGAAGATGCCGGTCAGCGGTGCGTGCATCACGCCTGCCATCACGCCTGCCATACCGAGCAGCGTGAAGTTTTTTTCGGAAACAATGGGGCCGAATTGCTGAATATTCCAAAGTCTGGCGAACAAAAAACCGCTGAATCCGCCCACGAACAACGACGGCGCAAACGTTCCACCGACACCGCCGCTGCCGTTGGTCGCCGAGGTCGCCACGACTTTCGTCAGCAAGACGAGCGCGACGTACCACAGAAGCATATTCCCGTGACCGTAGAACAGCGAATTGTTGAGCATCTGGCTCCAGTCGGCCTCGTTTTCGCCGTTGAGCAGGATGTTCAGCGCGGTGTAGCCCTCGCCATAGAGTGCGGGAAACAGGAAAATCAGCAGGCTCAGCAGCGTTCCGCCGAGGGCGAGCCGGATGTATCGGTTGTCGCGGAATCGGTTGAAAATGCCTTCGCAGACGGCCATCGTCCGAATGAAATACAGACTGACCAATCCGCAGGCGATGCCAAGCAGAATCGCCGGCAAGAGCGTCCGCAGTTGCCATTCGTTGTCGAGTCGGAACGTGAAAAGGGCGTTGCTGCCCATAAAAATATAGGTGAAACAGGTCGCCGTGACGCTCGCCGTGAGAATCGGCAGTAGCGAAGCCATCGACAAATCGACCATCAGCACCTCGAAAGTGAAAACCAAACCTGCCATCGGAGCCTTGAAAATGCCTGCGATGGCCGCTGCAGCACCGCTTCCGACGAGCAACATCAGTTTTTTGTTGTCGAAACGGAAATATCGACCGAGATTCGAGCCGATGGCCGAGCCAGTGAGTACAATCGGAGCCTCGGCACCGACCGATCCGCCAAAACCGATGGTGATGGCCGACGCGACGACCGATGTCCAGCAATTGTGCCCTCGCAAGCGCGATTGGCGCGACGAAATGGCGTAGAGAATTCGCGTGATGCCGTGCGAAATGTTGTCCTTGACGACATAGCGCACGAAAAGCATCGTCAGCCAGATGCCGATGACGGGAAAAACGAGGTAGAGCCAGTTCGAGGAAGTGACGGAAAATTTCGATGTGAGCAGCGACTGGATGAGGTGGATGAAGCGATGGAGAACAAAGGCGGCAACCGACGCAAAGAAGCCGATGAGCAGCGCGAGGATGATCATCAACTGCTTTTCGGGGATGCGCGCCGTCCACTTCAAGATTTTCTCCTGAATCGCATTACTGTCGGATGATTTTGAACTCTCCATTCGCGTTGATCTTGATGATGCTGCTGGCTTTGTGGGGCTTGTGCTCCTGTCGCCGACTCCAACAAACGTAATCGACCGCTTCCAACAAAGTCGGGGAAATATCGCGGAAATTCTGTGCCGCAGGCTCGCCGCTGATGTTGGCACTCGTGCTCACGATAGGCTTCTGGAAACGGTAGCAGAGCTCTTTAGAAAAAGGTTCGCGCGTGATGCGCATAGCGATGCTGCCGTCGTCGGCAACGAGGTTCTCGGCCACTCCGCTGACATTGTCGAAAATGACGGTGACGGGCGTTGTCGCCAGTTCCATCAAGTCCCACGCCACATCGGGAACATTGCGCACATAGCGTTGCAGACGGCTTTCGCTATCCACAAGACAAATCAATGCTTTCGAATCTTCGCGCTGTTTCAACTGATAGACGCGATGGACGGCCTCGGCGTTGGTGGCATCGCAGCCGATGCCCCAAATGGTGTCGGTAGGGTAGAGGATTACGCCGCCTCGACGCATCACCTCCACCGCTTTCCTGATGTCGTCTTCCTGTTTCAGAATACCAAGAATTTATAGCCCAATGTCAGCGAGAAATACTGGTTGCGGGCAGGGCCGAGCAGTACGTCTCCCAATTCGCTGTCAGCAAGTTTACGCGGCGACCAATTCCATCGCCCGTCGATCGTGAAATTTCTGCCAAGAAGCACTTCAACACCGAGAGGAACGCTGAAATCACCGCCATGCAGATGATCCTTGAGGTTGTGGCTGGTGTCATCGACCTTCGCCCTTGCATTCACGAGCGTTCCAAAACTGAGACCTGTGTAGAAAGCCAACTGCACGGGAACATCGACATCCTGCTTGATGTAATATTTCAGGAAATAGCTCGTCGTCATGTAATCAAGGTTAAACGTGTACGGGTGCGCCGAACCGTAAGGAACTTGCTCTTGATAAAGCTGACGATTCTCCTCCGAAAGATTCCCAAACTTCCACTCATCTACAATCACATTGTTGGCACCTTTGCGCGAATAAGCGGCCTCGAAGGTCATTGAAAAGTGCGGATTGACAAACACTTCCGTGTAGATACCAGCCGTAGGCCAAATCTTCACGTCGCCGCCAGTTTTCGTCAGCGTGGAAGCCGACGCACCAACTTTTCCACCGATGAGCAAATCCCACAAATCGTAGGCTTCTTCTTTCAATTGTGCCTGAACCGTGGTGTTGATCGTAAACGAAAACAACACCGCAAATAAAAGACTCTTTTTCATACTTTCATTGATTTTTTAACTGATTTTGTTGCAAAGGTACAACTTTTTATTGAAATGCGTCCAACTTGTTGAAGAAATTTGTATCTTTGCACGCAAAAAATCGGAAAAATGACAAAAAAAGACCTAAAAATCGTGTTTATGGGCACGCCAGAGTTCGCTGTTGCGACACTTCGAGCGTTGGTGGAAAATGACTACAACGTGGTGGCGGTGGTGACGCAGCCCGACAAGCCTGTCGGACGACATGGCTCGGTGTTGCGTGCGCCTGCGGTGAAAGAATATGCGCTCTCGGTCGGGCTTCCCGTGTTGCAGCCCGAGAAAATGAAAGATGCCGATTTTGTCGAGCAACTTCGCAGTTATCTGGCTGATTTACAAGTGGTTGTGGCGTTTCGGATGCTTCCCGAAATCGTCTGGGCGATGCCCCGATTTGGCACGTTCAATGTTCACGCGGCGTTGTTGCCGCAGTATCGCGGTGCCGCTCCAATCAACTGGGCGATTATCAACGGAGAAACCGAAACGGGCGTGACGACTTTCTTCCTCGACCACGATATTGATACTGGTCAAATTATTTTACAAAAACGCTTTCCGATTCCCGACGAAGCCGATGTCGAATACGTCTATGACGGACTGATGAATCTCGGGGCAGAAATCGCCCTCGAAACCGTCGATTTGGTCATCGAAAATGATGGAAAAATTAACACTATTTCTCAAGAAGAAATCCTTTCTTCTTTACGTTTAGAAAGCAAAATGGAATCTCTTTCTGATGAAGAAGACTCCCCTCTCTTTTTGGAGAGGGGGCGGGGGAGAGGCCGTCAATGTTCAATGTTCAATGTTCAATTGAATTCTGCTCCCAAACTCTTCAAAGAAACCTGTCGAATCAACTGGAATCAGTCGGCGAAAAATATTTACAATTTTGTGCGTGGCCTTTCGCCTGTTCCTGTCGCTTGGACGACACTCGTTTCCGATAATTTTTCAGAAAATTCGCCGAAAACCGTCGAAAACGAGAAAAACGCGACTTCGATTGACCTGAAAATCTACAAAACGCAGAAAACAAATCGTCTTTGCGAGGCTTCCGCAGGCACTTTGCTCGTGGAAAAATCGCAAATTTTCGTCGCCACCGCCGACGAATGGCTCGAAATCCTCGAACTCCAACTGGCTGGAAAAAAACGGATGTCGGCTCGCGACTTCCTCAATGGTTTCAAAAATTCGCAAAATTTTCGCGTGGAGTAGTCCGAAATGACTTTCAAAATGGCAAAAATCGATTTTATTTGTCGGAAAAATGTCAAAATTCAAGAAAAATCTGCCGACGAGGTTGATTTTTTTTGTTAAAAATGCTTTTCTTTTCCGAAAAAAATGTACCTT
>JAFYJH010000013.1 GCA_017538195.1 Prevotella sp. | reverse complement strand
ATTTTTCCTTGCGATGGCTGCATTTGTGGCTATGAGCAACACGTCCTGCGGTTCCGACAGCGACGATGGCGGCAGCGGCAACGACAACACCCAAGTGACGCTCCCGAAGCCCGTATATGCTGACGAAGCAGCCTCATTCACTCTTGAAAAGGGCAAAGTTACGGACGAATTGGTTAGCCTGACGAGTTTGAACTTCACCGAAAGCGGCAAGGCCGTGATTGGAGTGACGACTGGCGAGGGTAAGAAAAAGTTTGTTTCCTACGATGTGAAAATCGAGGGCGACACCTACACCATCAGCAAAAATGGCCAGTTGAAGGGTAAGGTTATCAACGTTGGCTCCCGTGCGACGAGTTCGGTCAAACTGACGATTAACCTCGCGGTGGAAATTCCGTTCCTCGGAACGTTTACATTCATCACGACCGACCCCGTTGTGGCGCAGAAAGTGGTTGAAACCATCACCACCACCGTGAACACGACCAACATCGCCCGTACATGGAAGGTGCAGACGATGAAACTGACTTGCGAGGGCGATGTCGATTTCTCGATGACGGAAAAGAGCGGCAATCTGGCTGTTTTCGTCAAGGAAGCGCAGGATCGCGGTGCTAACCTGACTGAAGAGGAAGAGGCTGAACTGTCGAAGACGATTTATGGAATGACGCTCGACAAGACTGGAATGTTCTCCATTGAGTACGGCGACGGAAGCACTGAAGTTTGCTCGTGGCAATGGACGAGTTCCAATCAGGAGCAGTTGATGCTGAGGCTTCGCGACTCGGAATTTGGCAACAAGTTCATGTCCGACAAGAGCAGCATTGCCGTCAAGTTCTCGACTGGCGGCTGCACTTTCACGCTGACGACCAACATCACGGGTAGCAAAAACTATAAGGCTACGCTGGTGATTGTGATGAAATAGAGATTCGTGAAATGAGGAGTGAGAAGTGAGATTAGCATTTGGCTTAACTTCTTTAACTTCTTAACTCCTTAACTCCTAAAAAAGAAGCCGAAAGTTTTTGCTTTCGGCTTCTTTTTTTTCCAAAATTTCAATAAATTAAAGTTAAATCGCGGAATTTTGCCTATAAATTTAACTTTTTTAGCAAAAAACTTGCAGAAATAAATAATAATTAGTAATTTTGCAGCGAAAATCGAAGGAATCACTAAAAAACGGAAAAATCGGTGCGAAAATTCAGCCTATACCTCATTGCCGTCGTCGTTTTCTGCGCGTCGTGCCAGTTCAAACTGGACTCTGCGGAAGACGACCGCCACGACAATGCCGTGACGATTGAGCGTTTCGACCGACTGCAAAGCCGCTACTTGACGACGGGCGACTACGCTGCGCTGCAGCAGATGAGTACGCAATATCCGACCGAGACGCGCACGCTCATCGAGGATATTCTGCAACTCGGCGAGGTCAGCGACCCGCACATCAACAGCCAATTTCTCAGTTTTTATCAGGACACCACGCTGCAAGTCATTCTGAACGAGGTGCAGATTCAATATGCCGATTTGTCGGATGTCAGTCAGGCGATGGAGAGTGCTTTCCAACGGCTTCGGCGCAATGTTCCCGAGCTCTCGGTGCCGCGAATCTACACGCAAGTTGGAGCGCTCAACCAGAGCGTTGTCATCAGCGATTCGACCATCGGAATCTCGCTCGACAAGTATCTCGGAGCCGATTTCGAGCCTTACACGCGCTTCTACGACGAGCAGGAACGCGCCACGATGACCCGCGCCAACATCGTGCCCGACTGCATTTTGTTCTACCTGCTGAGCCGCTATCCTTTGAAGGATTTTGAAACTCGTCCGCAGGAAGATCGCGACGAGCACATGGGCAAGGTGATGTGGGCGACGAATCAGATTCTCGGAAAGGCGCATTTCAACACGCCCTTCGTGAAAAAAGCGGCGAACTACGCCCACGCGCATCCGCACGAAAATATTCCGCAGTTGTTGAAATCCAACTAATCGTCTTGCCGTTTAAACACGAGCGTTTTTGGCAATTTCACCCACTTTTTATTGACCGCAATCTTGATAGTGCTGCCGTCGAGTTGCTTGAGCGTGAAAGTGCCGTCGCTGTTGAGCGTCAGCGTGGCGGTGAGGTCCTCGCTGCCGTAGTCATTGACGATTTCGAGTCGGGCGGTCGTCTTGTTTTTCATTTCGACGCTCGTCACAATCCATTTCCGAGGGTCGCGTTTCGCTCCGAGATAGCCTGCCACTTCGCCGAAAATCTCCTGTTCAGGCACGATGACGGCCTGCGCGTCGAAGTCCATTTCAATCCAAATCTGGTATTCGTCGTTCACGATTTTTCCCTTGAACGCCGTGCCGTCTTGTGCGAAAACCGACAGGGCGAAAAACAATGCCGTCGCTATGAAAAAAGTTCGTTTCATTTCGTTTTTTTTGTAAGTTGTCGGCAAAGGTAGTTAATCTAAATCAAGAAATGCGAGTAGTTCGTATTTTTTTATGATTTTTGCCCCCGATTTTATATTTTTTTAGTACCTTTGCGGTCGATTTCTGTCTTTAGACAGACGAAAAAAAGATTTTGACAGATGGATAATCAAAAATTGGCTCCCGACTACATTTTCGAGTCGAGTTGGGAGGTTTGCAATAAGGTTGGAGGAATTTACACGGTGCTCTCGACGAGGGCCAAGACCTTGCAGAAGGCGATGACGGACCGAATCGTTTTCATCGGCCCGGATTTCGCTGACAACAAGGAAAATGCTTATTTTTCGGAAGAAACGACGCCGCTCGACGCGTGGAAACCGACGGCGGAGCGCGATGGATTGCGCGTGAGAGTGGGGCGGTGGACGATTCCGGGTCGTCCTGTGGCCGTTTTGGTCGATTTCACGCCGTTCTACGAGCAGAAAAACGAGGTTTACGCTTGGCTTTGGGAGCATTACAGCGTCGATTCGCTTCACGCTTACGGCGACTACGACGAGGCTTCGATGTTCTCGTTGGCAGCCGCGAAGGTGGTGGAGAGCGTTTATCGCTGGAGTTTAGGCAATAATTCAAAATT
>JAFYJH010000074.1 GCA_017538195.1 Prevotella sp. | reverse complement strand
TTTCGTGCTACTCTACTTCCCCTGCATCGCCACGATCGTCGCCATCAGACACGAAACCAGCTCGTGGCGTTGGGCCATCCTCGCCGCCGTCTATACGACGCTCGTCGCGTGGGTGGTTTCGGCGGCGGTGTATCAAATCGGGGGATTGGTTGAAATGCCATAAGTATACAAAAAAGTCGGAACTGCCATTACGATTCCGACTTTTTCATTGGGATTAAAGATAATCTCTTTATACTACAACCACTTCTGCTATAGAACTATTTACGTCCTTTTTTTCTTATTTTACCATATCTTTTGTAGACATAAAGCGCGACGATGGCATCCTCAAGATTGTTATAGTACCAACTACTATAACCGTTAGTAATATAATAGGTATTGCCAGCTTTAAAAAGTGTTCCATATTCTTCAAAAGAATCTCGTCCAATAGCACTAAATAGGTAATCTCTCTCAAAGTTCGAAGTAAAAGTCCCTTGATGCCAATCATCAATAACCTTGTATTTAAAATCAGAAATTGTAATACGTTCTATATCAACATTTGAACTTGACTCGGATTTGGAAGAACTTGAAGACGAACTCGAAGAACTGGAAGAAGGACTATAGGAAGAACCACTACCAGAGGAGGATTTCGCCCCATTCACAATTAGTTTACCTAACCCATATACCATAGCACCTGTGGCAACAATAGCCCCTGCTTTCATTAGAGAATTATCACTAATATCTTCATTTTTCGGCATTCGGAAAGAAATTGGTATGTTATATTTCACTCGAACTGGCTTTCCTCTGTGTCGTCCAGGTTTCCATTTCGGCATTGAATTTACTACGCGTACGGCTTCTGCATCAAGCAAAGCATCGTTTGCTGATACCATAACATTTGGATTACTTATGCTACCATCTTTTTCAACAATGAATTGCACGAGGACACGCCCTTCAATTTTGGCTTTTATTGATTCTTCTGGGTAATGACAATTTTTTGATAAGAATTCTATTAGTTTTTTGTTGCCTCCAGGAAATTCGGGCATTATTATTTCTTTATTAGGATACAAGGCATCATTTACATTTTCACCAATTTGTGCATTACAGAACGATAAATGTAACCATACTAAACATATGGTAATGATATAGATTTTCAGTTTCATATTCATTTCCTGTTTTTTGTTAAACTTGTTATTGATATTGAAAAATACGAGTCCAAAAACATTTTGGGAATAGACAAAAAAAGAAAACGTGGACTCAATTACTTCGTCTACGTATTTCGAGGTATTGGGGATAACCATTGCCACATATTCGAGTAAAAGCCCACGCCGAACGGCGTGAACATCAGCAATTACTCTTGTGGCAATTTCTCTAATTCCCCAATTATCGAAATACAAGAATCAAAGCTAACGCTTCAGTTTCTATATTGTCTTTGTTCGTTTTATGTCATAGGCAACTATTTTAAATTAAAAATTAGAAATTATAAATTAAAAAAGAGGGTTTATAAAACTTCAGATGGCAATGCCTGTTCGCATCACTTCGCGGTAGAGCATGGAGTTTTCTTGGTCTTCCATCAGTACCGGCTCAATTAGGACGCTGACCTTGCGGACATCGCCGACAATGTCCGCCCACTGCTCCCAAGAATCGGTAATCTCCGACTCGGGCACGATGACGGCCACGTCGATGTCGCTGTCGGGCGTGGCATAGCCCTTGGCATAAGAACCGTACATCATGACCTTCGGCTCCGTCTTGTAGCGCGGACGAATCACTTGCTTGTAGCGTCGGACGATGCCGATGGCCTCGTCGCGGCTGAGAGTTTTTCCTCTATCCATTGTGTCAATTCCTTGGTTTCTTTGATCATGTGTTGGCAGACTCCCTTGCCGAGCATTCGGGCCACTTCCTCTTTCTTTTCGGGATAGCGAGCCTTGATATACATAGGCACCATGAAGTCGAGAAACCTCATGTGTTCGTCTGAAATTTCGCTGATGAGTCCGCAATCTTCCAACAGGCGCATGTGGCTGTGGGTGTAGCGCGGGTCGTCATCGTGCGTGGCCATATAGTAGGCTTTCAGCATCTTTTCAATGGCCTGATGGCATAGAAAGCCGACGTACAGGAAGTGTCCTCCCTGAAAAAGGCATTCTGCCGAACCGATGTCCTCGTTCACCTGTTCAATCCATCTTCTTACGATGTCTTCATTGGCCATGATTTCCTAAATTTTGATGATTTTCGCCTGCAAAGATATTGTTTTTTCGGGAATTTTCCAAATTTTCGTCTCAAAAAACGTTTTCGGACAATTCTAATGACGATTTCGGGTGATGCTCAGCCCCAAATCGCTCAGGCCGGGCAGCATTTCGCGCTTCATGTTGTGGCGGATGTTCACTTGCAGCGAATCGCCTTCGTGGAGGGAAATCGTGGCAACGTGGAAATTGTATTGATAAAGGCTCACGCCCTGCCCTTGCGCCCGACCGCGACTGCTCACCAAAGGACACGACAGCGTGCGCGAAAGCCGTTTGGGAGGATTCCCGAAAGAAAAATTGTCCGATTTTTTCGCAATGATGTTCGCCTCGAAAAGCAAGGTCAGGCTCATAAACGGATAGTCGCCCGTCGTGCGCAAACCGAGTCCGATGTCATAGACACCATCGGCGGCGACGGCAGGCACGGAAAAAGTCAGCGTGTCGTTTTTGTCCCAGCCTTCGACGGGAATTTGCTCGTATTCGTCGAAGACCTTTCCACCGACACACGCCACCATCGTCCACGCCGTGAAAATCACGGAAAGCACGATGAACAGGGCGTTTGAGCATCGTCGTTTCATCCTCTCGGTTTCCTTTCGCCCGATGCCTCGCGACGGCGGTTGTCGTAGTCGTTGCGGCGCGGATTGCGCTGCTTGTTTTTCTTCTTTTTCGCCTTGTCGAAACGGCTCACATCGGCACCTGCCAAGAGGTCGGTTGTGGGTTTTGAAACATTCTGTCCCTCGTCGTCGTTCAGCGAAATCGGTTTTTCGCCGTTGCGGTTCATTTCGACGATTTCGCGGGCGCGTTGGGCGGTAATCGTTTCCAGATTGGCTGCCACGTTTTTGTCGGTCGAATAAGTCGCGAGTCCGGCGAGAATGTCGGCCTTGAAGAAGAAATAATCGGCATCCTGCGTCTGCAAAACGATGTTTCGGGCAGGGAATCGACGACCCGCCTCCACGTAGTTGTCGATTTCGTAGTTCAGGCAGCATTTCAGTTTCGCACACATTCCGGCGAGTTTCTGCGGATTGAGCGAAATGTCCTGAAAACGGGCGGAATTGGTGCCGACGCTGCTGAAATTCTTCATCCACGTGGCACAGCAGAGCTCGCGACCGCAAGGGCCTGTTCCGCCGATGCGACCGGCCTCCTGACGCGCTCCGATCTGCTTCATTTCGATGCGCACGTGGAAGGCGGCGGCCAAATCCTTGATGAGTTGGCGGAAATCGACGCGCTCGTCGGCGATGTAGTAGAAAATGGCCTTGTTGCCGTCGCCCTGATACTCCACGTCGCCGATTTTCATGTCGAGTCCGAGTCCTTTCGCAATCTGGCGGCTCTCGATCATCGTCGAGTGCTCACGAGCCTTTGCCTCGCGGTATTTCTCCATGTCGATGGGCTTGGCGTGGCGGTAGATGCGGCGGATGTCGTCGGGCGACTTGATGTGAACCTTCTTCAGTTGCAGTTCCACCAAGCGACCCGTCAGCGTCACCACGCCGATGTCGTGTCCGGGATTGGCTTCGACGGCCACGATGTCGCCTTTCTTCAAGTCGAGGTTATTCACGTTATGGTAATAGCCCTTGCGCGTGTTCTTGAACTGCACTTCCACGAGGTCGGTCGTGTCGGTGTTGCCCGGAATGTCGGCCAGCCAGTCGTAGCTGTTCAACTGCTTGTCCTGCCGTCCGCAACCTCTTGCGCAAAGACCTCGGTCGCAACTGCGCATCACTTGATATTTCATATCTTTGTAATCCATATTTTTTATTTCTTTTTAATCAATATAATCGTTTGCAATGCCAAGTCGAAAAAGACGATTTTTCCATTGGCATTCTGCCCGATGTCGCGCAGTGCCTTCTCGAATAACTCACAGATTCCCAAGACATTAGCCTCGTTGATGAAGCGAGAGAAATTCTGCGAAAAATCCTCCTCCGACCGCGTCTGATAGTTCAGTTCGGGCTTGCCGAAGTTGAAGATGAAGTTCTCGCGCACCTGCCGCATGAAATAGCTCAGCATCCGCTTCTGTTTTTCGCGTCCGAAAGCCGCCACGTCCTCGCTCCACTGCTTCAGTTCGACGAGTTTCTGCGAATAGGCGAAGCGCATCAGCGACATGAAAACCTCAAGAAACTGCTGACTTTCGTTGTCCGAATCAAGAGCTTCGAGGGCGCGTGGCCAACTGCCGTCTGCCAGTCGAGCAATGCGGTGGGCGTCGTCATGTTCGAGGGCGCGACGCTGCACGAGAGCCTCCTCAATGGTCTGCGTTTCGATTCGCTTCACGCTGATGCGCTGTGTGCGGCTTCGAATCGTTTCCAACAGGCGTTCCGGCACCTCGCTCACCATCACGAAAACCGTCTGGCGAGGCGGTTCTTCGAGCAACTTTAGAAGTTTGTTCGCACTCGCCAGATTCATGCGCTCCGGCTGCCAGATGACGCAAACCTTGTAGCCGCCCTGACTCGATTTCAGGCTGAGTTTTCGACCCAGTTCGTCGCTTTCGGCAGCCGTGATGATCGCCTGCTGGTTCGTCGCGTCCATCGCCGCCATCCACTGGTCCATCGAGAGATACGGACTCTGCAACATCAATTCGCGCCATTGTCGGGCGAAATCGTCGCTCACGGGCTGATGCTCCGAACCCATCGACGACGTTTTGATCGTCGGATACGAGAAATGCAGGTCGGGATGCTCCAATTTCGCCAGCATCGCCTCCGCCTGCGGGTCGATTTCCATGCCCATCAGCGACGGTCGGCGCGTACTTTCCGCAATGAGGTGACATGCGAAAGCCGTAGCCAGCGCGAGTTTTCCACTTCCCGCCGGTCCGCAGAGCAACAGCGCGTGTGGCACGCGGTCTTCGCGCACCATCTGGAGCAAGCGTTCCTTCACTTCCTCTTGTCCGATGACCTCGTCGAATTTCATAATCGACTGCAAAGGTACGAAAAATTTCTGTGACGAGTCGCACAGTCGCCAAGATTTTTTGATTTTCGACCCAATTATGGCTGTAAATAGGCGGCGAAGATTTAAAGAAAATTAAAAATGACTGCCAAATTTGCAGTTGTTTCGCAAAAAATGTGTAATTTTGTCAGCCAAAAATGAATACGTCTGAATTACAGAAGGTGAAACAGCGGTACAATATCGTGGGAAATTGCGATGCTTTGAACCGTGCGCTGGATGTCGCTTTGCAAGTGGCTTCCACCGATTTGAGTGTGCTCATCGTGGGTGAGAGCGGCGTGGGTAAGGAGATTATTCCGCGCGTCATCCACGACCATTCGCCGCGTCGTCGGGAGAAATATTTCGCCATCAACTGCGGCGCGATTCCCGAGGGAACCATCGACAGCGAACTGTTCGGACACGAAAAAGGCTCGTTCACAAGTGCCATCGGCGAGAGCGAGGGCTATTTCGGCGTTGCAAACAAGGGCACGATTTTCCTCGACGAAGTGGGCGAACTGCCTTTGGCGACGCAGGCTCGGCTGTTGCGCGTGCTGGAAACGGGCGAGTACATCCGCGTGGGCGGTCAGAAGATGATGAAAACCGACGTGCGCATCGTGGCGGCGACGAATGTGAATATGCAGAAGGCCGTCAGCGAGGGGCGTTTCCGCGAGGATCTCTACTATCGCCTGAACACGATTCCCGTTCAGATGCCTGCGTTGCGCGACCGTGGCGAGGACATTCTGCTGCTGTTCCGACTTTTCGCCCTGCAAATGGCCGAGAAATACCATCTTCCGAAAATCACGCTGACCGAGGCGGCTGCCCAGCAGATGCTGCGCTACAAATGGCCTGGAAACGTGCGCCAGTTGAAGAACATCACCGAGCAGATGTCGATTCTCAGCGAACAGCGTGAAATCGACGTGGAAACGCTGTCGAAATTCATTCCGCAAGACCCCGAAAGCACGCAGTTGGCCGTCATCGGCAACGCGGGCGAACATTCGTACGAGAGCGAGCGCGAACTGCTCTACAAAATCCTCTACGAACTGCGTGGGAACGTGAGCGACCTGCGTCGCGATATGAACAGCTTGCGGAAACAGATGGACGAGGCTCGTGCACTGGGCGGAGCGGCTTCGTTTGGCGGAATCACGACCATCGGGCCGTCGTCGAGCACGATGCCGACCGTGAGAACGGAACAATCGGAAGAAAACAACATCGAGGAGGCGGAGGCGGAGGAAATTCGCGAGCCGGAGAGTCTGAACCTCAGCGATATGGGGCGGCAGATGCTGGAAAAAGCCCTCGAGCGCAACGGAGGAAATCGCAAGAAAGCCGCGCAGGAACTGGGCATCAGCGACCGCACGCTCTATCGGAGGCTGAAGCAGTTTGGGCTGGAGTAATAAAAAGAGAACTTACTCGAAAAAATAAAGTAAATAATAAATAAGGTGAAAAAAGAGATGAAACTACAGAAAATCAGTCGGTCGAGTCTTTGTGTGGACAAGCGTCTGCGCAAGGCTTTGCCTTCTCGTTTCTGGACGATTTTACCTTTTTCCCTTTTTACCCTTTTACTTTTAACTTCTTGCTCTGTCAGCTACAAATTCAACGGAGCAAGCATCGACTACAGCAAGACGAAAACCATCCAAATCGCCGATTTCCCGATTCGTGCGAACTACGTCTGGGGGCCGATGGCACCGCTGTTCAACAACCAACTGAAGGACACCTACGCCAACCACACGAAACTGATTCAGGTGAAGCGCAACGGCGACCTGAAAATCGAAGGCGAAATCACGCAATACAACCAGCGAAACAAGTCGGTGTCGAGCGAGGGATATTCGGCGCAAGTCGAACTGTCGATGACCGTGAACGTGCGATTCACCAACAACGTGAACCACTCCGAGGACTTCGAGCGCAGTTTCACGGCAACCACGACCTACGAATCGACCCAGTCGCTCAACTCGGTGCAGGAAGAACTCGTCACGCAGATGGTGAAGGAACTGACCGACCAAATTTTCAACGCAACAGTGGCAAACTGGTAAAAAAAAGATAAGAAAATGGATTTGACGCAACTCATCAACCACCCCGAACAGCTGAACCGCGAGACGCTCTACGAACTCCGTAGCCTGCTCGCGCAGCATCCCTATTACCAGTCGGCGCGGCTCTTGATGTTGCAGAACCTCTACCTGCTCCACGACGCTTCGTTCGATGCCGAACTGCGCAAGGCCGCCGTCTATTTCAGCGACCGAAAAGTGCTGTTCAACCTCGTCGAAGCCGCCCACTACAAGTTCGGAAAAGAGCCGAAGTCCGTGCCGTCGGAGTCGGGCGAGGAAAACCGAACCATCACCCTCATCAACGACTTTCTGGAGTCGATTCCCAAGGAAGAAGTCGAGGAAAAAGCCGCCGAAACGGGCAAAAAGCGCAAGCCCACGCCCGCCGACGCCGCCATCGACTACGTTTCCTACCTCTTGGATGTCGAGAAAGAGGAAGAAATCGAACCCGAAAAAGAGCCCCAGATGAAAGGACAGAGCCTCATCGACAACTTCATCCAGAACGAAAACGGCAAAATCCGACTCAAGGAAGAAATCGACTACACGCCCGACATCGACCATTCGTCGGAAAACGACGAAAATGACACCGAAGAAGGCATTTTCACCGAGACTTTGGCCAAAATTTACATCAAACAGGGGCGATTTGACAAGGCTTTGGAAATAATTCAGCGATTAAATTTGCTATATCCGAAAAAAAATGCTTACTTTGCAGACCAAATCCGATTTTTGGAAAAATTGATCATCAATAACAAACAAAATTAATTAAAAAATGGTTTACACATTATTCGTAATTCTCATCGTAATTGCAGCACTGCTGATGATCGGCATCGTGCTCATTCAGGAGTCAAAGGGAGGCGGACTGGCCTCGAATTTCTCCTCGTCGAATCAAATCATGGGTGTCCGCAAGACAACCGACGTCATTGAAAAGACAACGTGGGCACTGGCCGCCGCAATGGTCGTGTTCAGCGTCGTCTGCGCCTACGTGGCCCCGACCGCCTCGACCGAGCAGAGCGTACTCGAGAAGGCAGCCACCGAAACGATGACGACCAATCCCGTCAATACGCAGGGATTCGGTGCCGGCGAACAGACTGCACCCGCAGCCGAGGCCGCTCCCGCAGCAAGCGAGGCTCCGGCAGAAGCTCCGAAGGCAGAGTAAAAAACATCTTTTGGGCAAGAGAAAAGTCCTGATTTCGGCGGTTTTTCCCCGATTTTAGGAATTTCTCTCGTTCAAACGATAAAAAAATCAGGAAATATTTGGCGATGTCAAATATTTCCCGTACCTTTGCACCCGCTTTCCAACCAATGGAAGTTTGATGGTGCCCATAGTTCAGTTGGTTAGAGCGTCAGATTGTGGTTCTGAATGTCGTGGGTTCGAGTCCCACTGGGCACCCTTCGAAGAAGTCCTGTAAGCAACAACTTACAGGATTTTTGCAATCGAAAATATAGAAAAAATGGAAAATAACACGAAGAAAACGCTTCAGGCGCATATAGCGATACTGACGGCAAACATGATTTTTGGATTGGGCGTTCCAGTGACGAAATTTCTGCTCGACGACTGGGTGACACCGATGACCTACATGGCGTTTCGATGCGTCGGGGCAACGCTGATTTTCTGGGCGATTGCCATGTTTTTACCGAAAGAGCCCGTGAAAAGGCGCGATTTGCTCGTCATCATGGCTGGCGGACTGCTCGGATTCGTGATTTCGCAGACGCTCACAGCGTGGGCGTTGCAGTTCACGACACCCGTCTATTTCTCGCTGATTGCCACGCTCACGCCGATTGCCACAATGCTGATGGCTGCCTTGTTTTTGGGTGAGCGCATCACGAGATTGAAAACCGTCGGCGTTCTGTTGGCCATCGTTGGCGCGGCCTTGATGGTGATTGTCAGGTGGCAGTCGGGAACGGGCAGCAACGACCTTTTGGGCATTGCGCTCGCCATTCTGAGCGTGCTGACATGGGTAGTTTACCTGCTGATTACGCGCAAAGTTTCGCAGGCTTATTCGGCAGTGACGCAGATGAAGTGGATTTTTCTCGTGTCGAGCGTCGCCGTGCTGCCATTTGCCGTCGGCGACATCCCACAAACGCGACTTCTGACCGATTTTTCACCGTCGATGGACTGGTTTTATGGGGCTTCGGCCATGTTTTTCATCGTTGTTTTCGCGACAGTTCTGGGCTATTTCATGATTCCCTACGCCATGCAATATTTGAAGGCAACGACGGTGAGCATTTACACGAACTTGCAGCCCGTAGTGGCTTCGTTGATTGCGATAGCCATCGGACAAGACATTTTGACATGGGACAAACCCGTAGCGGCTATTTTGGTGCTGTTGGGCGTTTTTTTGGTGACAGGATGGACAACAAAACGTACCACGCAATGACGACGGCGATGCCTACGATGCCGAAAAAGGCCAGAATGGGCAGGCATGAAAGCAGAAAAATGTAGCGGATTTCGTTGCCTCGCCAACCCCATTGCTTGAATTTCAGGGCGAACATCGGGATTTCGCTGACGAGCAGCCAACAACTGACGAACAACATTCCCGTCAGCAGCCAAATGGCGTAAGGAAGCGTGTGGAGCCAGTCGCCCGTGCCCACGATGAGCGAAGCCCAAAACAGGGCGTTGGCTGGCGTCGGCAGACCGATGAAGCCCATTGCCTGACGCTCGTCGAGGTTGAATTTGGCGAGGCGAAGGGCGGAAAAAGCGGCCATGAGGAAGGCGAGGAAAGGAAAAGCCTCCTCCCAACCTCCTCCCGAAGAAAGGGAAGAATTGAGAATGGATTGGTAGAGAAACGTGAAAACCATCGCTGAGGGCGCAACACCGAAGGTGACGACATCGGCGAGCGAGTCGAGTTCCTTTCCGATGGGCGACGAAACACCTAAAAGTCGGGCTGCCATTCCGTCGAAGAAGTCGAAAACGGCACCGGCGACGATGAAAATCAATGCAAAGTCGTAAATGCCCTGAAATGCCCAGTAGGTGGCGACGCAACCCGAAATCAGGTTCAGGCAGGTGATGATGTTCGGAATGTTGATGATGCCCTTCATATTTTAATATCTAAGACCCCCAACCCCCTAATTTAGGGGGCAAATTTTCAAGACTTTCATCCTCCTAATTTAGGGGGCATTAAGCCTCGCAATAATCGTCTGGTCGCCCGTCGTTTTCTGTCCCATTTTCACTAAAATTTCCGTGCCGAGCGGCAGATAGACATCGACGCGAGAGCCGAATTTGATAAAACCGAGATGCTCATCGATGTAGCAATCCTCGCCCTCTTTCGCGTAAGTCACGATGCGGCGAGCCATCGCTCCGGCAATCTGCCGACAGAGAATATCCGTGCCGTCGGGCGTCGTAATCAGCACGTCGGCCCGCTCGTTTTCCTCGCTCGCCTTCGGCAGCCACGCCTTGTGGAAATTGCCGTCGAAATGGTGAACCGCCTTCACCTGCCCATCCACTGGAAACCAGTTGGCGTGGACATTGAAAAGGCTCATGAAAATCGAAACCATCAGCCGTCGGTCGTGGAAATATTCCGTTTCCTCGACTTCCTCGACGACAACGACCTTTCCGTCGGCAGGCGCGACAACGATTCCCTCCGTGTCTTCCTGCGGAAAATAGCGAATCGGACAGCGGAAGAAATTGACGACAATGGCGTATGCCGCACCGAAAACCACGACGAACAGCCAGAACCAAATCTTCGCGTCGAGCCGCCACAGCAGCAAAGCGATGGCAGCAATCACGATGAAACTCCAGATGAGCGTGTCGTTTCCTTCACGGTGTATTCTGATTTTCTTTAATTTCTTGATTTTTTCACCCATGAGATTGATAAAGATGTCTGTTCCAATTTGCAAAGGTAATAAAAATAAATTAAAAATGAAAAATTATCGTCGAAAAATGCTTTTTTCGTCCAAAAAATTCGTAATTTTGTTGCTCAAAACTGATTTTTCATCATCAATATGGAGGATTTCATTCATTTACACGTACATACGTATTATTCGATACTCGACGGTCAGGCGAGCATTGAGCGATTAGTGGACAAGGCGGTGGCCGATGGGATGCGCGGCATGGCTGTGACCGACCACGGAAACATGTTCGGCATCAAGGAATTTTCGGACTATTGCCAGAAAATCAACAAAGCGCGGAAGGCGGAAGGGAAAGAGCCTTTCAAGCCGATTTTCGGTTGCGAGATGTATGTCGCCAACCGCCGGAAAGAGGATATGGACAAGAGCCAAGGCGACGACCGCCGCTATCACCTCATCGTGCTGGCGAAGAACCTGACGGGCTACAAAAATTTGATTAAATTGGTCAGTCGGTCGTGGGTCGATGGTTTCTATTCGAGACCGCGAACCGACCGCGCCGATTTGGAGCGATTCCACGAGGGTTTGATTGTTTGTTCGGCGTGTCTGGCAGGCGAAGTTCCGCGCAAAATCAAGAACGACGACATCGCTGGAGCGCGTGAGGCGATTGAGTGGTATCGGCGGATTTTCGGCGACGATTACTACCTCGAACTGATGCGCCACGAAGTGACCGACCCCAACTTGCGGGCCAATCGAGAAACGTTTCCAGAGCAGCAGAAAGCGAATCGAGTTCTGATTGAGTTGGCGCGAGAGTACGGCATCAAACTGGTGTGTACGAATGACGTGCATTTCGTCGATCGCGACAACGCCGAGGCGCACGACCATCTGCTCTGTCTTTCGACGCAGAGCGAACTCGACGACCCGAAGCGAATGCTCTATACGAAGCAGGAATGGTTCAAGACGCGCGAGGAAATGAACCGAATTTTCGCGGATGTGCCAGAAGCCCTGTCGAACACGTTGGAAATCCTCGACAAAGTCGAGATTTACAGCCTCAACCACGACCCGATTATGCCCAATTTCCCGATTCCAGAGGACTTCGGCACCGAGGAGCAATGGCGGCAGAAATACACGGAGGAAGACCTTTTCCGCGAGTTCACGACCGACGAAAACGGCGAGAATCCGCTGCCACGCGAGGAAGGCGAGGCGAAAATCAAGCGTTTGGGCGGCTACGAGAAACTTTATCGCATCAAATTCGAGGCCGACTATTTGGCGAAATTGGCGTATGAGGGAGCTGAAAGATTATACAAAGCCCCCCTTTCGTCCCCCGAGGGGGACACAAATGAAACCACGAGTTTGCCTGCGGAAGTCGATGAACGAATCAAGTTTGAACTTCATATCATGAAAACGATGGGCTTCCCGGGCTACTTCCTCATCGTGCAGGACTTCATCAACGCGGCTCGCAACGAACTCGACGTCGTGGTCGGTCCCGGACGCGGCTCGGCTGCCGGAAGCGTCGTGGCCTACTGCCTCGGCATCACGAAAATCGACCCGCTGAAATACGACCTGCTGTTCGAGCGTTTCCTGAATCCCGACCGAATCTCGTTGCCCGATATTGACACCGACTTCGACGACGACGGTCGCGGTCGCGTGTTGAAATGGGTCGAGGACAAATACGGCCACGAAAACTGCGCCCACATCATCACCTACCAGACGATGGCGACGAAAAACAGCATCAAAGACGTGGCGCGAGTCGAAAAAGTGCCGCTCGACGTTTCAAACAACTTGTGCAAGGCGATTCCCGAGCGACTGCCCGACGAAAACGGAAAACCGACGAAGATGAACCTGCCAAATGCCATCAAATACACACCCGAACTGCAAGAGGCGGAAAAATCAAGCGACGAGAAGTTGCGCAATACGATCAAATACGCGAAAATGCTCGAAGGAACAGTGCGCGGAACGGGCATCCACGCCTGCGGATTCATCATCTGCAAAGACCCGATTTCCGACTGGGTGCCGCTCTCGACCGCTGCCGATCCCGACTTCAAGGACACAAAAACCAATTGCACGCAGTACGACGGCCACGTCATCGAGCAGACAGGACTCATCAAGATGGATTTTCTGGGTCTGAAAACGCTGTCGGAGTTGAAAGAAACTTGCGCCATCATCAAACAGCGGCACGGCATCGACATCGACCTCGACAACATCCCGATGGACGATTCCAAAACCTTCAAACTCTATCAACAAGGACGCACCATCGGCACGTTCCAGTTTGAATCGCCCGGAATGCAGAAATATCTTCGCGAATTGAAACCGACGGTTTTCGAGGATCTCATCGCCATGAACGCGCTCTACCGTCCGGGGCCAATGGAGTATATACCATCATTTATCCGCCGCAAACACGGTGTCGAACCAATCACCTACGACATTCCCATCATGGAGAAGTACTTGAAAGACACTTACGGCGTTACGGTTTATCAGGAACAGGTGATGTTGTTGTCGCGACTTTTGGGCGGTTTTACGCGAGGCGAAAGCGACAAGTTGCGCAAGGCGATGGGCAAGAAAATCAAGAAAGATCTGGATGAATTGAGGCCGAAATTCATCGAAGGCGGCAAGAAAAACGGTTATGAATCCAAGGTGCTCGAAAAAATCTGGGGCGACTGGGAGAAGTTTGCCCAATATGCCTTCAACAAGTCGCACGCCGCTTGCTATTCGTGGGTGTCGTACCAGACAGCCTACATGAAAGCCAACTATCCGTCGGAGTTCATGGCCGCCATCATGAGCCGTCGGCGCGACAAAATCACCGAAATCACGAAGTTGATGGACGAGTGCAAGCAGATGGGAATCGACACGCTCGGTCCCGACGTGAACGAAAGTTACAAGCAGTTCGGTGTGAACCAGAAGGGCGAAATTCGCTTCGGACTGGCAGGCATCAAGGGCATGGGTGACAATGTGGCACAAGCCATCATCGACGAGCGCGAGAAAAACGGTCCGTTCAAGACGATTTTCGACTTCGCACAGCGCGTGAACTACAGCACGGTGAACAAAAAAGCGTTTGAAAGTCTGGCGCTGAGCGGCGGTTTCGACAGTTTCGGACTGCCTCGCGAGGCATTTTTCGCATCCGACGGCAAAGCCACTTTCCTCGAAAGCCTCATGCGCTACGGCCAACTCTATCAGGCAGGACAGAAACAGGCGCAGGCTTCGCTTTTCGGCGATGCCGACGAAGTGCTGATTGCCACGCCGCCCGTGCCCAACGCCGAGCCGTGGAGCAACATCGAGCGACTCAACCGCGAGCGCGACCTTGTGGGCATCTATCTGTCGTCGCATCCGCTTGCCGAATACAGGTTTATCTTGAAATCGATGTGCAACACGCTTTGCTCAGAACTGGCCAACAAGGAAGAATTGATGAAGAAAATGAAGAATGGCGAAATGACTGTCAGCGGCATTGTCACGGCAGTCAGAACATCGATGACGAAGCGCGGAACGCCTTGCGGATTCGTCACCATCGAGGACTTCGAAGGCTCTGGCGAACTGGCGTTGTTCGACGAGGAATGGGCCAAGTGGAGCGGTATGTTCAAGGAGAGTTGCACCGTGTTTGTGCGCGGAAAATATTTCAAGAAATTTGCCAATAGCAATTTCATCAATCTGACCATCACCGATGTGAAATTCTTGCAGACGGTGAAGGAAAAAGACATCCATCGGTTCACGATTAGTTTCGACCGAAACACTCTCGACGAAACGGCTGCCGGCGATTTGATCACGCTGATTGAAGAGAACGAAGGGAAAACGGAATTATACTTCCAAATCGCCGATTACGAACATAGTTCGAACATCGAATTGCGCTCTGACAAGTCGGTAAACATGAACTTGAAACTCATTGAATTTATCGAGTCAGTCGAGGGTATGGACTATCACATCAACTGACAAAATGGCAGTTGGCACGACATTTGCAATGAACTTTCCGACAGAGAATTATTCATATTTATAACATTAAAAAAAAAAAAGAATTATGGAAGTAAAAATCACCAATGAGAATTTTGAGAGCTATCGCAACGGCGAACTGCCTCTCGTAGTGGACATGTGGGCACCGTGGTGCGGTCCGTGTCGTATGCTTGGCCCCGTCATCAGCGAACTGGCTGAGGACTACGACGGAAAAATCGTCGTGGGCAAGTGCGATGTCGATGAAAACGACGAAGTGGCCATGAAGTATGGCATTCGCAACATCCCGACCATCCTTTTCTTCAAAGGCGGTCAATTGGTTGACAAGTTCGTCGGCGCAGCAGCGAAATCGACACTCGACGAGAAGTTCCGCGCCCTGCTCTAAGCCAGCGACAAGTGGTGCTGCAACTGCTCGACGATTTTCATCGCCCACTTGCGTTCGTAGCCCACGTGAAGTTGAATCGGCGGAATTTTCGGATTTTTTGAATTGAGAATCACCTGATAATCGTCAGGAAGGTAAGCAATGGCGGCATTTTTGAAGGTCACTTCAGAGATGTCGCTTTTGTTGATTTTCTCGCCGTTGATGATGAGGAAATCGCCCTTGTCATAGACGAGCACAACGCCCTCGGCTTCGTTTCCACGCGAGGCATCGAGCAGAACCAAATCGTCGGGGTCGCCGTATTGGGCAATCAGTTCATCGACGGTTTTGTTGCGAGATTCAGCGGAATCTTCCCCCTTTTTCTTCCAAAACGTGAGAAGCAGGGCAAATGGCGTTGCTAACACGGCTAAAAGCGATGCCGCAATCACTTTCAGGAAATTTTCTTTTTTCATCGTTTTTATTTTTTTGATATGATTACTTCCCTTCGGTCGTGACCGTTGGATCTTAATTTTTAACTTTTAACTTTTAATTTCCTCGTTCCGTCGGGCTGCTCGCTGATTTCGACACGCAGGGCATCGTCGGGCAGCAGTTCCTCGACCAATTCGGGCCATTCGATGAGGCAGAGCGCATTTTTCTGGTAAAAATAATCCTCGTAACCCATATCATAGACTTCTTCGAGCCGCTTGATGCGGTAGAAATCGAAGTGGAACACTTTAGAAAGTGAAG
>JAFYJH010000073.1 GCA_017538195.1 Prevotella sp. | reverse complement strand
CCCTCGCAATAGTCGAAGGTGATGATGTCGGTGTAGTAGTCGTGGCCGAGAAACTCGCGGTTCACCTCCAGAATTTTCTCGTCGTCGCAGAAAAGATAGCCGATTTCGCCGATTTTCTTTCCGTAAGTCGCCGCGACCGCCTTGATCCATCGCGTCGTCTCGCGTTTTTTGATGTCGGGCATCCGCACGCCCTCTGTTTGATAACTAATCATAATTCACTTCACACTCCACACTTCACATTCCACACTCCACACTTCACGATAATGGCAAAAATTCACTGACATCGCGTCCCATACTCTGCAATTCGCGCACGAGCGTCGAGGAAATGCTGTCGAGTCCCGGCTCGGCGAAGAGCAGAATCGTCTCGATGCCCGTCAGTCGGCGGTTGATGTCGGCCTGACTGCGTTCATACTCGAAATCCTTGACCGAGCGCACACCCTTGACGATGTATTGCGCTCCACATTCTTGCGCCAAATCGACCGTCAAACCGTCGTAAGCCACCACGTCGATGCGCGGTTCGTTGGCATAGAGCCGTTCAATCGCTAAAACGCGCTCCTCTGCCGACTGCACGGGTTTTTTAGCCGAATTTTTGCCCACTCCGATGACGAGCAAATCAAACAAGCCGAGAGCCCGTGAAACCACCGACTCGTGGCCAATCGTAAACGGGTCGAAAGTACCCACAAATAATCCTTTTCTCATATTTTTATTTCATTTATCACTTCACACTTCACGAAAAACACTCCTCACTTCATCAAATGAACAGTTCCCCCTGCCATCGCCCTGACCACGCCCTTCATTTCGAGCGAAAACAAGATGGCCGAGAGCCGTCCGACGGGAATGTCGGCCTGCACGCTCAGCGTGTTCACTTGTTGGTCGTTCTGTCGTTGCAACGTTTCGGCCACTCTGCGCTCCTCGTCGGTCAAATCGGGGAAAAGTTGCCGCTCAAGACCCTTTTCGTGGGCTTTCGAGAGGGCTTTTTCCGTCGGCCAACCCATCGCTTCGACAAAGTCGGCGGCGTGGCGAATCAAACCGGCTTCGTGGTCGCGAATCAGCAGGTTGCAGCCCTCGCTAAACTTCGCTCCAACAGCACCCGGGAAGGCAAAAACTTCGCGGTTGTAGTCGCGTCCGATGCGCGCCGTGATGAGGCCGCCACCCTTGTCGGCACTCTCCACGAGCACGACGGCGTCGGCCATCCCTGCCACGATTCGGTTCCGACGCACGAAATTCGACTTATCGACGCGCGTCTGGAACATATATTCCGTCAGCAGACCGCCCTGCGCAAGCATTTCCTCCGCCGTTTTCCGATGGGCGGTAGGATAGAGTTCGTCGAGCCCGTGCGCCAACACGCCGACCGTCTCAAAACCGTTTTGCAGCGCGTGGCGATGGGCGCAAATGTCGATGCCGTAGGCCAGTCCGCTCACGATGAGCACCTGCGGACAAAGTTGGCGTAGTTCGGTGATGAATTTTCGCACGAGATCCTGCCCGTAGGCCGTCGCGTGGCGCGTTCCCACGATGCTGACGATGCGCAGTTGGTTCAAATCGGCCTCGCCTTTGTAATACAAGAGAATCGGCGCGTCGGCGCACTCGCGAAGCCGTTGCGGATAACGCTCGTCCGCCATCGGAAGCGGCGTGATGCCCATTTCCAAGTCTTGCGCAAACTCCGTTTCGGCGGCTCGCAATGCGTCGTCCATCTCGGCAAATGCGCTCACCAATCGGTCGGACGCATCGGGCACAATCGCCCGAATGTCCTGCCTGTTGGCCACGATTTCCGTCGCCGAGCCCACGCGCTGATACAATTCCACGAGCCCGGCCATTCCGAAATAGCCGATTCGCGTCAGCGCGATGGTGTTGATAATCTCTTGTTGGTTCATCTCAAACATAGATTTTTGCCTCCTGCTTACCGCGCAGCACTTCGAGCGCGTTCATGGCGAGTGCCTGCATTTCGTCTTCGCCGGGATAGCAGTGGATGGGCGCGAGGAAGCTGATGCGCTCGCGCAGTCCGTTGATGATGTATTCCGACCGCGCCAGACCGCCCGTGAGCAGGATGGCATCGACTTTTCCGCAGAGCACGGCTCCTTCGGCCACGATGTTCTTCGCCGTGTGGTAGATCATGGCATCGACGATGAGTTTGGCGTGTTCGTCACCGTTCAAAATGCGCTGTTCAACCTCGCGCATGTCGTTGCAGCCGAGGTGCGCGGCGACACCAGCCTGACCTGCGATGCGCTTGAGCAGTTGCTGCTCGGTGTATTTGCCCGAAAAGCACAGGCGAATGAGGTCGGCGGCAGGCAGACTTCCGGCACGCTCAGGCGAGAACGGACCTTCGCCGTCGAGGGCGTTGTTGGCATCGACAGCGCGTCCGTGGTCGTGGGCGGCAATCGAGATTCCACCTCCGAGATGGCAGATAATCAGGTTCATTTCGTCGTATCGGCGACCGATTTCCCTCGCGAAACGCTTGGCGATGGCGCGTTGGTTGAGCGCGTGCCAGATGCAGATGCGATTCATCAGCGGCGAACCCGAAATTCGCGCGTAGTCGTTGAGTTCATCGACCACGCCCGGGTCGGCGATGAAAGCACGGCAATTCGGTATTTCGTGGGCGATTTCGTAGGCAATCAGACAGCCCAGATTGCAAGCGTGGTTGTGCATCGCGATACCGCTGTGCGTGTCGTCGAGCATCGTCTGGTTGATTTCGTAAGTTCCGCCGGCAATCGGTTTTACGAGTCCGCCTCGACCAATGACGGCGTCGAACTGATAGGGAATGTCCGAGCGCTTCAACTCGTCGATGACAAGTTGCTTGCGAAAGGGAAATTCCTCGATGACATCGTCGAATTTCGACAATTCCTCGGTCGAGTGACGGATGGTTTTCAACAAAATGGGGTTTTCGTTGGAATAAACAGCGATTTTGGTCGATGTGGACCCCGGGTTGATGGCAAGTATTTGCATTTTTT
>JAFYJH010000072.1 GCA_017538195.1 Prevotella sp. | reverse complement strand
TTGATTCTTTCTATTTCTGCCACATCTTTCCTATATATACTTAGTTTTTTTGAATCGGTGATTTTTCCCAAATCGGGATAACGACTTCGTACAGCATTGATTGTTTTTATATCGTTCGCATTATTTGTTTCTGCCTGTGCCAAAGCTTCATATTTCTGTTGAACTAACGCTTTCTTATTTGAAAACTTTTTATGAAATAACACAATGTCATTATAAGTTTCTGCATGGCGCGAACATTCATTGGCAAGAAAGTCATAAAGTTCTGGCTGCTTGTTCCGCATTTCCTCTGTGTTATTTTGAAATGAATGCACATTTATTTTAGAACCACTTGAAGCCATTTGCTTGAGCAGCGGGACATTTCCGCTGTTAATAGCGAGATGCACAGCATTATTTCCTTTGCTGTCCGTATGTTGAAGATTCACACCTTTATCTACAAAATATTTTTGCAGATATTGATTGTTTGTCTCAATGGCAAAGGTCATCAGAGAACTCCCTTCCGAGTAGTAAGTGTTAATGGACGCTCCTGCTTCTATCAGTTTGCATAGAACATGGTCGGAAATGTAATCTGTACTATATTTTCCACGCAAAAACGAATGATTCTCCCGAATAAGATAGGCAAGGGGCGGCAACAAAGACCCATAGCGAAAATTCACGTCAAAATCATGTCGTGCTGTAAAGGCATCGAGCAATTGCTCCGCGACCTTGCACTCCGATTTTGGATGTTTTGCCAGATAATCCAACACAAGATAAATGGGAATTTTCCCATTATACGGTTCTTTCAGTTCGCCAGTCGCAATTGCCTGAAGGCACTCTTGCACAGGCATCGTGCCTGCAAGAGTACCTTCTACGGCAGCATATAAGGCAGATTTTCCCTTTGACCTCTTAAGAGATTCAAAACTCTGCGAAAAACTATTTGTTGTGAAAAAACACAGAAATACTATCAGACATTTATATCTCATGGTTATTCTTGATTAAAATAAGTCTTTCCTTTTTTGATGTATTGTTTCTGTAGTTTGGGGTCAGTTGGAAGCACTTTCCCATCTATTAAAGTCCATGTTTGATTTCCATCTTCAGCTACTCCAACTATTTCGCCCTCCAAATAACTGTTTATACGAATAAAAAGTTGATCAAAACAAGGAACAATTTTTTCTCTCCACCGTGCATCGGTAATTCCTAATAAAATGCCTTTCTCCACACGATCTTTTAGTTTCTTTTGGTTACTCTTTAGAGGATAATCAGAGTTGGCAAATTCTTCTCCTGTTAGCCATTCTGCAACCCCTTTTGATACCATTCGATTATAAACTTTATATTTACTGTCGATGTCGGCAAAATAATCATCCAATTCTTTGTAAAAATCACTTATTCCATCGAGTCCCTTATTTGCCCACACTAATAATTTATAAATACCCATAGTCGCTAAACACGCACTAATTTCTGCTAGATATTCATCATGCAATGCACTTTCTTTTGAAAGAAATTTTTTATCTACTGCCAAAACCTTATTGTGAAAATCTTGATAACAAATTAATACGTTGCCGTTTTCATAAAATTCAAAACGCATATTACCATAAAGTTTAGTGGCACATTCGACATAAGCAACATTTAACATCCCATTTGCTTTCGTTAGGCATTGTCGAAGAACAAATGGCATCGTGTACTCAGATATGTCATCACTAATTTCATCGACTTTTATGTCGGACATTTTGAGAACCCCATATTTTTCCAAAGATTCTACCGTTTTTTCAATTAATTGTTTCTTTGTCAATTTTGTGTTGATAATAACGGCATAGTTTTTGCCTTCATTGCCTCCAACGGTATGATATTTTTGCCACATTGACTGGGCAAAGACCGAAAGATTAAAAAAGGAGACAAGCAACATTACTGCAAAAGTTTTTAGTTTCATATTCATTTTCTGTTTTTTAGTTAAACTTGTTATTGATAAATACGAGTCCCAAAACATTTTAGGAATAGACAGAAAAAGAAAACGTGGACTCATTACTTCTCGTCTACGTTTCGGAGGCATTGGGGATAACCTATCAATCTTAAACGAGCAACAGCCCACGCCTTCGGCGTGAACCGTCAACCTCATTTCTTGATTGATTTCTTTCAATTCCCCAACTGTCCGAAACAAGAATCAAAGCTAACGCTTCTTCTCTATATGTCTTTTGTTCGTTTTATGTCATAGGCCGTGAAAATTAAAAATTAGAAATTATGAATTAAAAATTAAAAATTATGATTTGCTGTTTTTTTTTTGTCTCTTAGGCCGTTCCACCAATTTCGTAAAGAAATTCCGGGGCGAGGTCGGCACCGTTGGCCCACGCAATGGTGTAGCCCGTCAAGCCGTATTGAATGAACTTGTCGTGGTCGAGCAATTCGCCGAACACCTCGCCCGTAAGATAGGGCTTGAGGTCGGCCAACTTGCGCGTCCCGTCATTGAACGAGAGCAGCAGTTTGTAGTCTTTCACATAATCGGCATCGGTGATTTTCAGCATGTCGTTTCCTCCTTATTTTTATTTTAACGGTTCAATTCTCCCCAGTTTTTCGCCTTTCTGCGCCTTTTCCCAGAGCGTGAGAATTTCGGCTTCGTGCAAATCCATCCACTCATTCATCATAGCGATGACTTTCGAGGGTGCTTTGCCATCGACGACGCGGTCGAGCACACTGATGCAACACTCGTATTCGCCGTATGTAAAATGAACGTGCGGCGGATTGTGATCGCGCCAGTAGAGGCTGACGATGATTCCGAAAAACTTACTGATTTCTGGCATAATGTTATCGGTTTGATTGATTTCTGTTTGCAAAAATACTGAAAAATATTCGAACCGCCAAACGATTCGGAGATTTTTTGTTTTTAAGAGGAAAAATTGTCGTTAAAAATGAAAATGATGATTAGTTCTTGAAATTGTCAAAAAACTTCTACTCGACAGTATCCTCGACAATGATTTGGTTCTGGAAAATGTCGCTCAGGTCGATGTCGTTGATGATGCGGTGGCGGAGGGTGTCGCGGACGGCCTGCGGGTCGCTGATTTGCTGATTTTCGGCCTGCCAAACGGCGTTGTACTCGGGCGAAAGACTGCGAATCATTTTCTGAATCTGGGCGATGCGCGGTTGGTCGGATTGGGTGTTGCGGAAGCGTTGGTAATAGTCGAGCGCAGCCTGAAAATACTCGGCGGCGGTGGCGGTGTCGTTGTTGAAAAGGTAGCAGTAGCCCATGCGGTAGAACGCGTCGGACTTCTCGTTGTCGTAGCAAACGTTGAGGGCTTGCTCGTAGTAGGGAATGGCCTGCTCGTATTGCTTCAGATTGAAATGGCTCTCGGCGTTGATGTAGTAGTAAATCGACCGCTCGTGAGGCGCGAAAGGTTCGAGTTGAGGAATGAGCGAGTCGAGGTATTCGCAGGTCTGCTCGTCGTTCCAGTCGTAGTAGTGACAGACGGCGATGAAGGCGCGGAATCGGGGATTGAGTTTGTAGCGGCGGTCGAGTTTGTCGAAAATGAGTAGTGCCTCGTGGAATTTGCCGCTCTGGAAATAGTCGATGGCCTTGCCGAGCAGTTCCGAATCGCTGACATTCTCGTCGGCGACGGGCCGCATCGACAGCATCGTCGTCAGGAGAAACGCGGTGGCAATGGCGAAAAAAGCCTTTTTCATGCTATTCCGTGTAGAAATTGATGAGGTTTCGGATGGCCTGACGGCACACTTCGCAAAATTCGGGGTGTTCGGTGGTGCGCATCCGGCAGTCGGGGAAGGCTCGATAGACACCCTTCTGGCTATAGCCTGCTCCTTCGTAAACGCCGATTTTACCGTGGTCGAGTGGAGTAGGGACGGGCGTGTTTTCGCCGAGTTTCGACTTCCATTTTTGGGAAAAATCGGCCAATGTCGTGATGTTGGGCTCCCACGGCTCGATGTCGTGCGGATACATCGGAATTTCCTCCGTTTCGTAGGCATATTCGTCGGCCAAACCAGCGAAACTATGCCCAAATTCGTGTACGACAACGGGTCGGAACCTCGGATGATGCGTCATTGAGAGATTATACGAGTTCAAAATGCCGCCACCGCCGTATTCATCGGTGTTCACAAGCACGATGATATGCTCGTAAGGAATGCCTGCCAAGTGGTCGTGCATGTCCTTGAGGTGGAGCGTGGTGAGGTAGCGTTGGCTGTAGAACGTGTCGAAATGCGAGTGCAGCGCGGTGTTTTTCCAGATGCCGTTGTGGGGCTCGCTCGTGCCGCTTTCCTGCGATGGAAGTTCGACGGCGACAATCTGGAATCGGTCGCGCATCGACTGGAATGGCTCGTGCGAGAAAATGGCTTCGACCGCGATGTTCACATCGTTGAGAAACGTGTCTATCTCGGTTTCGCGATAGCCTTCGGCAACGAAAGCGATATGGATGCAGCGCGTGTCGTCTTTCGCGTTTTGCACGACGGAAAAGGGTGTAACATCACGTTCTCCGATGCGCCGAATCAGAATGTCGGTCGGCACGACTTCGTGCGTCATGGTCGAAGTGATTTCGCGTCGGTTGTTGAACAAACTGACGGTTACATCGACCGTGTCCGTCGGCATCGGAATCAAAAAAACATTCTCAAACGACCGCCACGTTTTTTCGGCTTCGGGATACGACTGCCATTCTTGAAAAAGCGTCGAAAACGAGTTGCGATAGACAATCTCGCCCGTTTTCCGACTGCGCACGGCGATTTGTCCGTTCCCTTCGACGGGCAGTTCGGCGAGTCTGACGCGCTTCCCGAACCATCCGGGCGCAACGCTCAGTTGGTCTAAGGCAATGACCTGATGCGTCGCGTCGCCCGAAAAAGTATAGTCTATTCGCAGCGTGCGATTCTCGAAAAAGTCGTCAAAAACTTGCGCCCTCACGCGCGCGTGCGCGAATAAAAATAGGAGTAGAAAAACCAGTTTCCACCATTTTTTCATTGTGCGGCCTCCTTTCTCGTCGTCACTTCACGTTCAACTCCCGCATGAGTTGCTGGATATAGGGGCGTTCCCAGTCTTCTTCGTGGAAACGCTCGTTGCCGTAGAGCAGGATGTCGAGGTCCAACTTCACGATTCCTGTGTGCTTCATCGCCTGACTCACGCCGCACCTGCGCTCAATCTGCTTCAAAGCCTGCTGAACCTGTTTTAAACCATGCACCGTGCGAACTCTCGCCAGACAATTCAGGAATCGGTCGGATTCCGGCAGGTCAATCGCGTCTGACCAAACTTCAGTGCTGTACTGGACGCTGTGAAACAACTCCTCAAGGCGCTGTTTGCCCATAAACATATTGATACTTTGTTCAACATTCGTACCAATGGAAATAATCAAATCTTTCGCTTCTGTCATATTATTCCTTTATTTTTTCTGCAAATATACTAATTATTCTTAAAAACACCAACATTTTTTGTGTTTTTTTAGAATTTTATATACTTTTGTACAAAATTTGACCCAATTTGATGCGTATAAACCTAAAAATATAGCGAAAAATGAGAAAAATCCTGTTTGCCATCATCGCCCTTGCCTTCGGCTGCCTCACTGCCGATGCGCAGCAAATCGTCAAGCGGTATCAAGACTATGTCAATCAATACAAAGACATCGCCATCCACGAAATGCGTCGCTACAACATTCCGGCGAGCATCACGCTGGCGCAGGGAATCCTTGAAAGTGGCGCGGGAAGCAGCGAGTTGTGTCGGAAGGGCAACAACCATTTCGGCATCAAGTGTCACGGATGGTCGGGGCGAGCCGTCTATCACGACGACGACGAGTCGCAAGAATGTTTCCGCGCATACGACTCGGCGAAGGAAAGTTTCGAGGATCACAGCCGTTTTCTGGCGACTTCCGCGCGCTACAAACGCCTGTTCCAACTCAGCCGAACCGACTACAAAAGTTGGGCCTACGGTCTGAAGGAATGTGGCTATGCGACGAATCCGCAGTACGCCCAAAAGCTGATACAACTCATCGAACTCTATCAGCTCCACCAGTACGACTCGCCCGATTCCAAGCACCATCCCACGATGCCCGTGCAAGACCAGCACATCATCCGAATCTACAATAAAAATCTCTACGTCGTTGCCCAAAACGGCGACACGTTCAAGTCGATTGCCGAGGAAGTCGGGCTTTCCTATCGGAAACTTGCCAAGTACAACGAGCGGAACCGAAACGACAGGCTCGTCGAGGGCGACATTGTCTATCTGAAGAAAAAGCAGAAGCGAGCCGACAAAGCCTTCAAAAAAACGCCCCATGTTGTTCAGGCGGGCGAAAGCATGTATTCCATCGCCCAAAAATACGGCATCCGATTGAAGTCTTTGTACAAGAAAAATCACCTCAATCCCGACCATCAAATCAAAGTTGGCGACCGTTTAAAGGTCTATTAAGTTAAAAAATATTTTTTTTCGAGATTTTTTCTCCAAAAAATTTTGCGGGTTCGGAAAAAGTCAGTACCTTTGCACCCGCTTCGCTGAAATTTTGATGTTTTCTGCGTTGCGCCCGCCGTACACATTATATATAATATATAGGTGTCGGCGAAATAGAGAATAAGAAGATAGAGTTCTTTGAGAGTTTTACATAGACAGAAGGTAGTACAGGAAGCCTGAGGCCTTTTCCCCTTCCTTTTTTGGGGATGTGGATATTGGCCTCTGAGTGGTAGAATGATACGAACCGTCAATATTTTCCCATGA
>JAFYJH010000071.1 GCA_017538195.1 Prevotella sp. | reverse complement strand
TTGCCAGCACCAACCGTCAGAACTTTCTTACCTAATAAGGTGTGCTCTTGGTTCATCATCTTCTGGAACACGGCAGCGGTGTAAACGCCCGGCACGTCGTCGTTCTCGAAGGTCGGCATGAAAGGCACCGCACCTGTGGCGACCACAAGGTGTTGGGCATCGATGTAGCCAATTTCGCCGTTTTCGATGTTCTTGATGGCCACGCGACCGCCTTCAAGCAAGTCCCAAACGGTGTTGTTGAGCAGGATGCCTTCGTGGTTGTCGCCGGCAAGGGTCTTGGCGATGTCGAAGCCACGCATGCCACCGAATTTCTTTTCCTTCTCGAAGAAGAAGAACTGGTGGGTCTGCATGTTGAACTGTCCGCCGATACTGGCATTGTTATCAACGACAATATTACTGATATTAAATGCGTTGAGTTGTTCGCGACACGCCAAACCTGCCGGTCCTGCACCGATGATGGCCACTTGAGTCTTGTAGATTTTCACCTCACGCGCTTGCGGTTCTTTGACTTCGGGAATGATGTTCGCTTCGTCTTCAATTCGACGCACTTCCTTCACGCCATCGACCATCGTAATGCAGATGCGGCGGACTTTTCCATCCACCAACATTTCGCAAGCACCGCACTTGCCGATGCCGCAGTTGAGGCTTCGCTTGCGACCATCAACGGAATGGCTGTGAACAGGAAAACCGGCTTGGTGAAGGGCGGCGGCGATGGTATAGCCTTTCGCAGCCTTGATTTTTTGACCTTCGTACTTGAAACTTGTCATCTCCCTTTCGGGAATGTCGATGATCGGATGGTGTAAAATCTGACTCATAACTTTCAGTTTTTTAATTTTTCGGCTGCAAAATTACGAAAAAAACAGAAAAAATACAATAAAAATATAAAATTTTGGAGAAAAGATGAATTTTTCGTATCTTTGCGGTCGATAAATCGTTAAAAATCAAATGCGTATGAAAAAATTTACTTTATTTCTGTTTGCGATGGCCGTAGCCGCCGTTTCGTTTGCGCAAGGCCACGAACCTGCTTCCGACGGCAGCAAACCGAAGGAGATTACGCTGACCGACGCCGAGCGCGAATTGGTCAAGGCGAACAACAACTTCGCGCTGAGGCTCTTCCGCGAGGCTCGCACGGAGGAAAACGCGATTCTCTCGCCGCTCAGCATCACCTACGCTTTGGGAATGTTAAACAACGGCGCGACAGGTCGGACGCAACAGGAAATCAACGAGGTTTTGGGCTTCGGCGAGGCTGGTGCCGATGCCATCAACGCTTTTTGCCGAAAAATGCTCACCGAAGCACCGAAATTGGACGATACGAAGGTGGCGATTGGCAACACGATTTTCGTGAACGAAGGGATGGGCTACAGGTTGCAGGACGCTTTCGTGCAGACCGTGAACACCTTCTACGACGCGCAGCCGCAAGCCCGCAATTTCACCGACGGCAAGACGATGGACGTCATCAACCAGTGGGCGAGCGACCACACGAACGGAATGATCAAGCAGATTCTCGACGCGGAATCATTCGACCCGATGGCCGTGAGTTATCTGCTCAACGCCATCTATTTCAAAGGCGACTGGACCAACGAATTTGACCCCGAATCCACGACGGAAGAGCCGTTCAACGGTGGCGATGCCGTGCCGATGATGAATCGTCTTTTCTACGATGATATTGGATATGCAGAAAACGACCTTTATCAGGCCGTGAATCTGCCATACGGACTCGGTGCTTACAGCATGTCGATTTTCCTGCCGAAAGAAGGCAAGACGGTTGCCGATATTTTGGAGAAAATGACGGACGAAGACTGGAAAAACTTCAGTGAAAACTATTCGGTTGCTGTGAAACTTCCCCGTTTCGAGACCCAAACCGACCAAGATTTGAAGGAAATTATGTCGAATCTGGGAATGCCGACGGCATTTATTCCGACGTACGCTGACTTTCCTTATTTTTGTAATGAACAAATTTACATCAGTCTGATGAAACAAGTGGCGAAAATCAAGGTCAATGAACAAGGTTCCGAGGCTGCTGCCGTCACGATTATCGGTGAAAAAGCACTTTCTGCCAATGATTATTACGCCACGTTCCACGCCACGCGCCCGTTCCTTTATCTCATCACCGAGCAATCGACGGGCGTCGTGTTCTTCATCGGTCAGTATATGGGAAAATTGGCTGCAAGCGCAAGCCTTCCGCAACGCGAGGAACAGTCGCCGAAAGCCGTCTATAACCTTGCCGGTCAGCGATTGAACAAAGTGCCGGAACGCGGAATTTATATCAGAAATGGACAGAAGGTTGTGAAATAAAGGAGTTAAAAGGAGTTAGTAGGAGTTAAGAGGTCTGCGACCTCAGGAGTTAAAGGACAATAGTTTTTTCCAATGGCGAAAAGTAATGTCTGCTAACTCCTTCTAACTCCGTGAGCGCAGCGAACTAACTCCTAAGCGAAGCGATAACTCCTGAAAAATCAAGCATCCGCAAAGCGGCGACCGTCGTTGAGCGTGACTTCCAGTTTCGTGTATTCCGAGTGGAAATCGTTTTTCAGTCGGTTCAAGTATCGGCGGCACTCCCAATGGCACATCGGCAGGTCGTGGAGCAGGTAGTTTCCGCAGGTCTGCGGCGTAGTCGCAGGCACTTCCGTCTGCGTCAAAATCCATTCCAGACACTCGATGGTCAGCCGGCGCATATCCTCGACGCTGTAATCGCCCGTCATAATGATGTACATACCCGTCAGACAGCCCATCGGCCCGACATAGACGACATTTTCTTTCGCCTGAGAATTGCGAAACCAAGTCGCCATCAGATGCTCGATGCTGTGGATGGCGGCAGGCGCAACGGCTGGCTCTTGATTCGGCTCGGTGATGCGCAGGTCGAAAGTGGTGAAACCCTTGTCCACACGCGAAACATAGATGCCCGGCTTCAAGTTCGTGTGGTCTATCGTAAAACTTTGAATAACTTCCATGATGTTAATTGATAATTGACAATTGATTAGAGTGATTCGACGAATTTTCGGGTGATGTGGAACGAATTTTCGGCGATGGTGTTCCAGAAATCGTGGTACTGCGAAGCGTCGGTGTCGCGTAGCGGAATGTCGCTGACGACGCGGAACGAAATGAACGGCACCTTGTTTAAATAACACGCCTGCGCGATGGCCGCCGACTCCATATCGACGGCTCGTGCGTCGGGGAAATTCCCGATAATCTCGCGCATTTTCTCACGCGAATCCACGAACCAGTCGCCCGTGACAATCAAACCTTTGTGGACAGCCACCGATGGGGCTTCATTTCCTCCAGAAACAAAGGCATTAGTGTCCCCCTCGGGGGACGAAAGGGGGGCTTTGCTCAGCAAGTATTCGTCCGCCTTAAACCGCAACGGAAGCCCCTGCACCTGCCCGAACTGCGTCGTGTTGTCGATGGCCGTTCCGCAATACACATCGTGGTAGCAGACCTCCGCGCCGACCACAACATCCTGCACCTGTAAGTCGTCGCCGTTGCCGCCTGCGCAGCCCGTCGAAACAATGGCATCGGGCCGAAATTCGTTGATGAGTTGCTGTGCGCCCAATGCCGCGTTCACTTTCCCGATTCCGCACTGCATCAGCCGGAATCGCGGGTCGTCGCCCAATACGTTTTTCAGTTGCCGGAGTTCCTTCTCCATCGCAACGATAATTCCAATTTTCATATTCGTTTCGTCTTGATTCCGCTGCAAAATTACATTTTTTTTTTTGCACTTCAAAATTTTTTCGTATCTTTGCACCGACGAATTTAAAAGAAAGGAATTAAACCTATGGCAACAATGACAATTCCACAGCAGTTTTTAGTCACAGTCGATGGCAGCGTGAACGTATCCAACGTGACGCGAGCCATCAAAATGCTGCGTGGCGTGACGGCTGTCAAGAAGGCGAAAACCACTGCCAAACCGAGGCTCTATGACCCCAAAACGGGACGCTATCTGAACGACAAAACGATGAAAACCATTGAAGATGCCCACAAGGGAATCGGCGTGACGACCTATGAGTCACTCGATGATTTTTACAAGGAAATGGGAATATAAAGTATGGACTGGCTGATGACTTGGGAGCAGAACGACAGGGAATTAACGCTCTTGTTCCTGAAAACAGGAACCCATTCCGATTTATTTGGAAAATAATACAACAGCAAAGTTTTTATTATTTTTCTGCTCAAAATAAAAATTTTGTCCGAATCGTTTGGCGGTTTGGAATTTTTCGTGTAATTTTGTAGCGTCTTTATTTCCGAAACGGAGGCTTAGCCGAAGCGGAGGGATGGGACGCTATATATAGAAAGGTGTTATCTTACGCTTTGTCTTTTGACGGGTAGGAATCTGGCAGTTCCAAAACTAATAGTCGAAAACAAAGCAACGGATGATGCTCATTGGGTATGTAGTATTTATCATTTCTACATATCGCGTGGGCTTCAGCGTTGCTCGTCATAGACTATTAGGGCAATGCCAGAGCCTCTATCTGTGGGACGAGTAATAGATTTGACTCCCACGCTTCTTTGTATATTAGCCGAAATAAAAAATAAAAAAATTAAAACCAGAACTTGGGAGGCATAAGGTGATATTTCAAAATGGAAACAAATAACAACACTATGATATATAGTGAGCAAGAAAAAGAATTAATAGAACTTATTCTTGGAATAAGGAATATTTCTGATAGGAAAAGTACGTTACAACTTGCATTAGAAAGTGCAAGATTTCATTGTGGAATAGAAAAAAATGGAGAAATCGATAACGCAACATTTAATTTACGTCAGGATTTTTTGGAAAGAATATACAAAGGAGATTTCAAACACTATATTTCTGATGAGGCCGATATTTTTTCGGCTCTACTTTCTTATTTAATATGCCTTGAACAAATTGGTACAATTTTCTACATTAAAGACAAAATAAATGAAAAAGAATCCAATGGAATAGTAAATGCAATAAACTTTTTTTCTCCAGGACTATCTCAAAAAGAACGTATTGCTTTAAAAAACCTACGCAATTCTTTGGGGCATACTTTCGGGCTTGTTAATCTTGACCATCACAAAAAAGGTACGCATAAATTCAATTTAAACTTTCATGAAGAAAGCAAAGATGTAATTAAGGTTCCAAGCGAGAAAAACATTTGGGATGGAGACTATCTTGAAAAAAGTGAAAGAACAGACACCATAGTATATGTTTACCCATTGATACGATTCATTGAAAAAACTATTCAAAACGTAATCGGCGAATATTATAAAGGAAATCTTAGGTTTATTGATTATGAGGAAATAAAATCTCGATTTACAATTCTTATCAAAAGTAACTAAATTAAATATGATTTTTAGATAATTTAAATTTTCAAATTATGAAAAAAAAGGTATTATTATTCATTTTGGCACTACTGCCATTGGTAACGAATGCCGCAACTATTGATGGCATTGCATATAGTTTTAATACAACGGCGAAAACCGCCACGGTAACATCTGGGAGAAGTTATTCTGGTTATGTTAAAATTCCGAGCGAAGTCACTTATGACGGTGTTGTTTACTCCGTGACGAGCATCGGCAGCTATGCTTTCGATGGTTGCACAGGTTTGACGAGCATAACCATCCCGAACTCCGTGACGAGCATCGGCAAAGAAGCGTTCGCTGGGTGTATTTAGAGACCTCAAAACTACCATAAACAATGAAAAACACATAGAGATAAATCATTGTATTTCAACTACTTTTAGATTTTAACACTTCGAACTTGCTTTTTGGTGGTTCTCAAAAATCCGCTTACCTTTGCAACGCATTTCTACCGCGGAGAATTTTGAGGGCTTTTATTTTGCCATCTCGTGGACTGGGTTGACAAAGGTTGACATGAATGTACAACAGTTGACTGAAGAACGAGAGGAAAAGGAGCAAGGAAGTGGCCTCATTTGAAGAACGCGACATCGTGGATAGAGTTGACAATAGGTGTCAATGATTGACGAAGGTTCACTCCGTGGCGGTTTGCATGAAAATGATTGTAAAACCACATAAAAAGGAGTCAAATGAGAAAGACAAGAAAATGCGCCTTCTGCGGCAAGGAGTTCACTTGTAACAGCGGCTCGCAGAGGTATTGTTCAGAACATTGTGCCGAGGCAGCAAAGGCTCAGCGCAAGAAGAAACAACAGGACTTTATGAAGGTAGTACAGCCTGTTATAGACATCGCCAGCCAGGAGTATCTTACATTCTCCAAGGCTGCCATCCTCTTGGGATGTTCACGTCAGTACGTTTACAAGTTGGTAAACGAGGGTAAGCTACCTGCATCCCGAATCAGCAACCGAATGGCTTTCATCCGAAAGGCAGACATCGAGAAGATGCTTGCTGGTAATCCTTATCATCGTGTACTGCCAACATCCAAGCCAAAGATTTCCTCTTCCCTTTCGTCAAAGAAAGACAAGAATCAGATTGGTGAATCGCCAATGAGGTTTGCAGAAACTCTTGACTATATCTCCGGTGAGGATGTCATGGCTACCTACAAGGTAAAGAAGTCTTGGCTCTACGCATCAGCCAAGAGAAACAACATACCCATGTGCAAGATTTCAGGCAAGAACTATTACAGCCGAAAGCATATGGATGCACTCTTCGGAGTTACTGCCGAGATAGAAGCCCTGACGGAATGGCTGACAACGGATGAGGCAGAATCCCTCTATTCCACTACCAAGGAATCCTTGCGTACCCAAGCCTATCGCCGCCATATCCCCACCAAGCGAGAATATGGCAAGACCTACTATTCAAAGATACATCTTGACGAGGTATATCATCCCGACCTGAAAGCGAGTGATGCATACTACACCACAACCGAAGCAGCCGAGAAATACGGTCTGACCAAAAGCAACATCTGCGTTATTGTCAGGACAAACCACCTCACGAAGGTGAAAGTCGGTGCTCAAAACCTCATTTCTAAGGAGGAATTAGAC
>JAFYJH010000070.1 GCA_017538195.1 Prevotella sp. | reverse complement strand
TGCATCATTCCGGGGTTGTTGCCCGGGACGAACATCATAGTTCTTCTGAGTCGTTGCATAGTATTTCTCTTTTTATTTCCAAACATCGTTTCCAGTGGCGCGAACGGCTGCAGCCGTCACACGGGCACGAATCGTACAGTCGAGAGCGCCCTTGTCGGTCGCCTTCACGTGGGCGTCGCGGATGTTCAGCCCCTCGAGCGTTTCAGAAATCACTTTCTTGATTTGCTTGCCGAATTGAAACTCCACCGTCGAGTCCAATTCAATCTGGAGCCCCGGCTCGTTGGCAGGCGAAATCTGAACGAAAATGTCGCCGGATTCCAGTGTTCCGGCCATTGCTTCTTTCATTTCCATCATATTGATAATTTAATTTTTAGGTTGTTAGTCGATTCGGCGACAAAAGTACAGGTTTTATTTGAAACTTCCAAATAAAAATGAGGAAAATATGCAGTTTAAAATATAAAAATTGTTACAAACTCGAAAAGTCGCCATTTTTTCGTAATTTTGCACCCGATGAAGCAACTTTTTTTTGAAAATCTGACCATTGGATACAAAATCGGACGCGGAAAAACGAAAGTCGTGGCCGAAGGACTTTCTGCGACGCTCGAAAGCGGAAAACTGACTTGTCTGCTCGGACGCAACGGAACGGGAAAATCCACGCTGCTCCGCACACTCGCCGGTCTGCAACCGCCGCTGAACGGTCAACCAACGGTCGCTGGCCGAAGGGAAAAGCAATTTTCAACTGTCAATTATCAATTGTCAATTGTCAATTATCAATTATCGGTGGCTCTCGTCCTCACCGAGCGTCCCGACCTCCGCAATTTCACGGCATCGGAAGTCGTCGGGCTCGGTCGCACGCCCCACACGAATTTCTGGGGCACGTTGCGCGAGAACGACCGCCGCATTGTCGCCGAATCGCTGCAACTCGTCGGCATCGAATCTCTCGCCAACCGCCCGTTTGAAACCCTGAGCGACGGCGAACAACAAAAAGTGGTGATTGCGAAGGCTCTCGCCCAACAGACACCTATTATTATATTAGACGAACCGACCGCTTTTCTCGACTATCCGAGCAAGCGCGAGGTCTTTGAACTCTTGAAAAAACTGGCTCACGAACACGACAAAGCCATCCTCCTCACCACCCACGACATCGCCCTCGCCAAGGAATTTGCCGACCGAACCTGGCTTCTCGCCGACGGCAAACTCCTTGTCGATGCTATGTTGGATGAAAAATAATCAGACTACCGATTGAGTTTCCACGTTACGCCGTCCTTCGTGTCCTTCACCTCGAAGCCGAGGGCGGCGAGTTCGTCTCGGATTTTGTCGCTGGTGGCCCAGTCTTTCGCGGCTTTCGCCTTCGCCCGAAGTTCCAAAACCATATCCATCACCTTGCCGAAGGCCATTTCGCGCTCCTCGTTCCTCGTTCCTCGTTCCTCGCTCAGTCCGAGCAACTCCTCTGCGAAAAGTTTCATCGTCGTTTTCAACTCTTCAAGACATTCGGCGCAAATCGTCGCCTTGTGGTCGATGAGTTTGTTGATGACGGTGCAAGCCTCGAAGAGATAACTCACGACGAGTTGCGTCATCAAGTCGTCGTTCATCGCGTCGTAGCAGCGTTGGCGCAGCGATTTCACGAATTTCTCGGTTTCCGCGTCGCAATGCTCGGAAACAGGCACTCGCTCAAGGTTTTTCAGACCATCGAGCAGTCTTTCGAGACCTTTCTGCGAGGCTTGCAGGGCTTCGTCGCTGAAATCGACGGTCGAGCGATAGTGCGCCGAGAGGATGAAGAAGCGAATCGTCATCGGCGAATAGGCTTGCGACAGCAACTCGTGCTGACCCGTGAAAAATTGCTCCAAGGTGATGAAATTGCCGAGCGACTTGCCCATTTTCTGGCCGTTGATGGTAATCATATTGTTGTGCATCCAATATTTCACCATCGGCTTGCCCTGCGAGGCGACCGCCTGCGCAATCTCGCACTCGTGATGCGGGAAAACGAGGTCCATTCCGCCGCCGTGAATGTCGAACTGCTCGCCGAGATACTTCCGTCCCATCGCCGTACATTCGCAGTGCCAGCCCGGGAAACCGTCGCTCCACGGACTCGGCCAACGCATAATATGTTCCGCCGAAGCCTTTTTCCACAGCGCAAAGTCGGCCTGATTGCGCTTCTCGCCCACGCCGGCGAGCGTGCGACTCTCGTCCTTGATGTTTTCAAGCGACCGACCGCTCAAAATGCCATACGGCGTCGGGTGTTGGTTGTTGGGTGATGGCTGTTGAGCCTTGTTATAGGCTTCGATGTCGAAATAAATCGAGCCATTCGACTCATACGCAAAACCATTGTCGAGAATCTGCTGCACAAGTTGCTGCTGCTCGATGATGTGGCCCGTCGCCTGCGGTTCAATCGACGGACGCAGCACGCCGAGCGCATCCATCGCCGTGTGATAGCGGTTCGTGTAGTGTTGTGCGATTTCCATCGGTTCCAACTGTTCGAGCCGAGCCTTTTTCGCAATTTTGTCGTCGCCTTCGTCGGCATCGTGCTCCAAATGGCCCACGTCGGTGATGTTGCGGACGTAGCGCACCTTGTAGCCGAGGTGCTTCAGGTAGCGGAAAACGATGTCGAACGTAATCGCAGGCCGAGCGTGACCCAAATGCGGGTCGCCATAGACCGTCGGTCCGCACACATACATGCCCACGTGGGGCGCATTCAACGGCTCGAAGCGCTCTTTCTGGCGCGTGAGCGTATTGTAAACCAAGAGGATTTGTTTTGTCTGTTCCATAATTTCTGAATTTTTCGCTGCAAAGGTACAAAATTTTGAGTAAGCGAGGACAGAATAAATGAAATTTATTATGTCGAGCGTGAAAAATTTATGCAAATAAAAGATGAAAGATGAACGATGAAGGATGAAAGTTTTTAATTTTTCGACAAAAAGGCGACAAAAAAAGCGACCCCTCATCGGAGCCGCCTTCACAAACATCATGAATAAAAAATTTTTACTTCTTCACAGCCTCAGCGAGTTCTGCGCCCGGCTTGAACTTGGCAACCTTCTTGGCAGCAATCTTAATCTTCTCCTTCGTAGCAGGGTTCACGCCCTTGCGAGCGGGCTGCTTCTTCACGAAGAATGTGCCGAAGCCGATGAGCTGAACTTTGTCGTCCTTCTTGAGGGCGCCCTTAATAGCTTCCAACGTGGCATCGAGTGCCTTTTTCGAATCAACTTTGCTGAGACCAGCACCTTCTGCAATCTTTGCAATCAAATCTGTTTTGTTCATACTTTTTTTGATTAAAAATGATACATTAAATAAAATAAAACACAAATTTTGCCACAAATTTAGGGCTTTCGTCTGAAAAAAACAAATAAAAACGTAAAAAAATGACTTTTTTTTTGAAATTTTGTGTCAAAAAGCGGTTTTTTGCACGAAATCACGTTTTTTTTTCGTACTTTTGCGCCGTAAAACGAAAAAATCAAAGTTATGTTTCAAAAGATACCAACGGTCACAAAATTTTTGCTGATTGCCAACATTTTGATCTTCCTGATCACGACATTCTCGGGTGTCGATTCTCGGGGCAGTTACGTCCTGAACGAAATCTTCGGATTGCACTTTTTCCTGTCGTCCGACTTCCATATCTACCAACTCGTCACCTATATGTTTATGCACGGCGGTTGGGAACACCTCTTTTTTAATATGTTCGCGTTGTGGATGTTCGGTTGCGTGGTCGAGCGCGTCTGGGGACCGCAGAAATTCCTTTTTTATTACATTGCCTGCGGCATCGGAGCCGGACTTTTTCAGGAAGCGGCGCAGTTGGGGCAGTTCTATATGATGGCTTCGGATCAAATCGCCGAGTTTGGCGTGACGGCTGTGGTGAGAGCCAATGCCGCCGGACTGAGCAATTGGACGACGGTCGGCGCGTCGGGTGCGATTTATGCGATTCTGCTGGCCTTCGGAATGATTTTCCCGGAGGAAAGAATCTTTATTTTCCCGCTGCCGATTCCCATCAAGGCAAAGTGGTTCGTGATTTTCTACGCCGGACTGGAATTGTTCTTGGCGATTTCGACGACGGGCGACGGTGTGGCCCACATCGCCCACCTCGGCGGAATGGTCTTCGGATTCTTTATGATTCGCTATTGGCGGAAGCATCCGACGGCAGGCTACGGCAAGTCGCAGGGCGAACAATTCTTTGAGAACTTGCGCTCGTCGTGGGAAAAACGGTCGAAGAAAAGTGCCGACAAGGCATCGTGGGGCGGTTCGAGAACCAGCACGGGCAATCCCGACTGGGACTACAACGCCCGAAAGCAGCGCGAACAGGAGGAAATAGACCGCATCCTCGACAAAATTCGCAAAAATGGCTACGACAGCCTGACGAGCGAGGAAAAGCGCAAGTTGTTTGAGCAGAGCAAGAAAGGGTGAAAAGGGTTAAAGAATTAAAAGGTTAAATAGTAAAATCGTCAAATTGTCTAATTGTCTAATTGTCAAATAGTCAAATATCAAGGTGTTTAAAAAACTGAAGAATTTCACTCGGAACATGATTGCCGGAGCCAACATCGCCACCATCGTGCTGATGTTGCTCGTGGGCTATTCCGACCGACTCAATCCCGTGGATTTTCCGCGCTTGTCGAACATCGGACTGACATTTCCGCTGTTTCTAATCATCAATTTCGGATTTCTCGTTTTTTGGCTGATCTTCAAGAAACGCTGGTCGATTATTCCGATTGCGGGTTTTCTCATTGGCTATAGTCCCATCCGAACCTATTGTCCGCTGAACCTGCCGAAATCGGTTTCCGACAGCACGCTGAAAGTGCTCAGTTTCAATGTTTATTTCGCCTACGAGCGTGCGAAAGACGACACGAAGGAGCGCGTCATCGACTATCTGCGCAAGGAAAATGCCGACATCGTCTGCCTGCAAGAGATTTATTTCAAGAAAGAGGACGACCAAGTGATTTCGGCGATGTATCCCTACGTGAGTTCGCGTTACGGCAGTGGCGGCACCGACTACATCACCATTTTGAGCCGCCATCCGATTCTGAAGTGCGAGGATGTGCCGGAAGGAATCAAGAAAGGTCGCCACTCGACGGCAGCCTTCATCGACATCGACGGCGACACCGTGATCGTCATCAACAACCACTTGGCATCGACGCAACTCACCCACGACGACCGCGAAAACTTCAAAAAAATCGTCAAAGGCGACTATTCGGGCGATTTCGCCACCGAAAAATCGAAGCGCATCGCCGAAAAACTGGGCGAAGCCACCGTCAAGCGCGTTCCGCAGGTCGAGGCGTTGGTCGATTTCATCAAGGAACATCGCGACAAGAGCATCATCCTCTGCGGCGACTTCAACGACGGCCCGATTTCCCACAGCCGACGCTCCATCGCCAACCTGCTCACCGACTGCTATCGCGAAGCGGGCAACGGACCCGGCATCAGCTACAACGACAATCATTTTTATGTCCGAATCGACCACATTTTCTGTTCCGACGACTGGGAACCGCAAAGTTGCAAAATCGACTCGAAAACGAAGCTTTCAGACCACTATCCCATCGTTTGCAGGCTAAAAAAACGCCCAAAACCGTAAAAAAACGATAAATATAGGCCGTAAATTTCCGTGAATCGCAAAAAATGCGTAACTTTGTGCGCTAAAATTGGAAATAAGTACAAATCAAATAAAAAAATCAACAAAAATGCAAAACAAAGGAATTGTAATTGTAACAGCCGTCTTACTGACGCTGGCAAGCATCTTCTACTTGTCTTTCTCGGCTGCCACGCGCTACTTCGACAAGCAGGCCGCGAAGATTGAAGATCCAATCAAACAGCAGGATTACAAAGATTCTGTGAGGTATCTGGGTACTTACACCTATCAGAACTGTCTTGAGACGCAAATCGGACTCGGACTCGACCTGAAAGGTGGTATGAACGTGATTCTGGAAATTTCCGTTCCAGACGTAGTCGATATGTTGGCAGACCACAAGAAGGACGCTGCCTTCGTGAAGGCTATGGACGAGGCGAAAGCCGAAGAGGAAAGCAGTCAGGACGACTTCATTTCGCTCTTCTTGAAGGCTTGGAAGAAGAACGCCGGCGAGCGTCGTCTGGCTGAAATCTTCGCCACGCAGCAGTTGCAGGGCAAAGTTTCGCCGCAGAGCACCGACAAGGAAGTCGAGAAAGCCCTGCGCGAAGAAGTTCAGAACGCCATCGACAACTCGTTCAACGTGGTTCGCACACGTATCGACAAGTTCGGCGTGGTACAGCCCAACATCCAGAAACTCGAAGGTCAAGACGGTCGCATTATGGTGGAAATGCCGGGTATCCGCGAGCCGGAGCGTATGCGTAAGCTCTTGCAAGGCTCTGCCAACCTCGAATTCTGGGAGACCTACAACGCTGAGGAAATCATTCCCTTCCTCGTGCAACTCGACACGCGCGTAGCCAACGAAGGCACCGCTGCGAAGGCTGACACGACCGCACAGGCAACTGAGGCAAAGGCCGAGGAAGTGAAGGCCGACAGCGCGAAGGCTCAGCAGAAGTTCCAAGTGAAGGGCGAAGGCGAAAAGGCCGCCTCGACCGATTCGAAGCAACTCGAAGAAGCCAAGAAGCAACATCCGCTGCTCGCCATTCTGCAAACGACAGGTCAGGGTTCGCTTTCGCTCGTGGGCTATGCCAACGTGCGCGACACGGCTGAAGTCAATAAGATCATCTACTCGGAACTTGCCAAGCAGATTATTCCCTCTGACTGCAAACTCCTCTGGAGCGCCAAGCCCGAGGACGGCATTCAGGCCAAGAACATCTATGGACTCTACGCTTTGAAAGTGACCAACAGTTCGGGTCGTGCTCCGTTGGAAGGCGACGTCGTCACCGACGCTTCCGACCAGTTCAACCACTTCACGGGTGCTCCCGAAGTGTCGATGTCGATGAATACGGAAGGTTCGCGCCGCTGGGCAGCCTTGACAAAGGCTAACGTCGGCAAGGCCATCGCCATCGTCCTCGACGGCGTGGTTTATTCGGCTCCGCGTGTGAACGGCGAAATCGACGGCGGTCAGTCGTCCATTTCGGGTAACTTCACCGTTGAAGACACGAAAGACCTCGCCAACACGCTGAAGTCGGGTCGTATGCCTGCTCCCGCACGTATCGTGCAGGAAGAAGTGGTCGGTCCGACGCTCGGCGCACAGTCGATTAAGCAAGGTGTCGTTTCGTTCATCATCGCCTTCGTGCTGCTGATTATCTATATGCTCCTGATGTATAACATCATTCCGGGTATGATGGCCAACCTCGCCCTGTTGGTGAACATCTTCTTCACGCTCGGAATCCTGACCTCGTTCCAAGCCGCACTGACGATGAGCGGTATCGCCGGTATGGTGCTGTCGCTTGGTACGGCGGTCGATGCCAACGTGCTCATCTACGAGCGCATCAAGGAAGAACTTCGCGCCGGCAAGCGCATCAAACAGGCTGTCGCAGCCGGTTACGACAACGCTTTCTCGGCCATCTTCGACTCCAACCTGACTTCGATTATCACGGGTGTGATTCTTTATATGTTCGGTACAGGTCCGATTCGCGGCTTCGCCACGACTTGGATCATCGGTATCATCTGCTCGTTCTTCACCGCCGTGTTCCTCACGCGCATCGTCTATGAACACCAGATGAACAAAGACCGCTGGCTCGGTCTGACCTTCAGCACGCCGTGGTCGAAGAACCTGCTGCAAGGCACGAAGTTCCGCTTCATGTCGGCTTGGAATACGACGCGCTGGATCGTGCTCGGTGCCATCGCCGTGTTCGCCATCAGCCTCGCAACGATGGGTCTGAGCCGCAGCATCGACTTCACGGGCGGTCGCAACTACGTGATTCAGTTCGAGAAACCCGTTGAGCCGGAGCAGGTGCGTGAAGTTCTCGCCAAGACCTTCCCCGAAGCCAACAACGGCGCACTCGCACTCGGTACGGACAACAAGACCATCCGTATGTCCACGAACTACAAGATTGAATCGAACAGCGCAACCGTCGATGACGAGGCCGAGGCCATGCTCTACGAAGGCTTGAAGGCCGCTGGACTGGTTAGTCAGGCAGATGTGGCATCGTTCAAGAACCCCGACATTCGCGAAGGTGGCTCGATCATCAGTTCTACGAAGGTCGGTCCGTCGATTGCCAAGAACATCACTCACGGTGCATTCATCAGCGTATTCATCGCCCTGATTGCCATCTTCCTCTACATCCTGCTGCGCTTCCGCAACGTGGCATTCTCCGTAGGTTCGACGGCAGCCCTCGTGTTCGACGCACTCACCGTCATCGGTCTGTTCTCGCTGCTGCAATACGTGATGCCGTTCTCGCTTGAGATCGACCAGACCTTCATCGGTGCCGTGCTGACCGTGATCGGCTACTCCATCAACGACAAGGTGGTGGTGTTCGACCGTATCCGCGAGAATCTGAAACTCCATCCGAAACAAGACATCCAGCAAGTCTTCAATGACTCGATCAACCAGACGCTGGCTCGTACCATCAACACCTCGTTCTCAACGTTGATCGTGTTGCTCTGCATCCTGTTCATCGGCGGCAGCAGCATCAAGGGCTTCGCCTTCGCCATGACGCTCGGTGTCATCTTCGGAACGCTCTCGTCCATCTTCATCGCTTCGCCCATCGCCTACCGCGTGATGGGTCGCAAGATCAAGCAAGAGGTCGAGAAAGCATAACTGAACGCTCTCGCGCACACGCGCGCGTGATAAAATAATGTTGATGAGAAAAGTGGAAAGTTTTATGGCTTTCCACTTTTTTATTCGACAAAAAATGCGTAACTTTGCATCGCAACAAACCCTAAACTACTAATAACATTTATGATTCGAAAGATTTTTTTCTCGGCGGTCCTTGCACTGACAACCGCGACCGCCACAGCGCAGGAAAAACCGCTCTGGATGCGCTATCCGGCCATTTCGCCCGACGGCGAAACGATTGTGTTTTCTTACAAAGGCGACCTTTACACCGTCGCTGCGACGGGCGGACAGGCTCGACAACTGACGACGAATGCGGCCTACGAAGCGTGGCCCGTGTGGAGTCCCGACGGACGGCAGATCGCCTTTGCCTCCGACCGTGAAGGCAACTTCGATGTCTATCTCATCAACCGCGAGGGCGGCGTTCCGAAGCGTCTGACGACCAACAGCGTGAAGGAAACGCCGATTGCCTTCCGCGACAACGGCCACGTGCTGTTTCGTGCGGCGATGATGCCGACGGTGAAAAGCAGTCTGTTGGCGGAAAGCATCTTTCCGCAGGTCTATGAGGTGAGCACCGAGGGCGGTCGTCCGAAGTTGTTTTCGGTTATCACGATGGAGGACATCAGCATCAACGCCGACGGCGACATCCTCTACCACGATGTGAAAGGCTACGAGGACGCATTCCGCAAGCATCATCAGAGTGCCGTGACACGCGACATTTGGCTGTTGAAGGACGGAAAATACACGAAACTGACCGATTTTCGCGGCGAGGACCGCACGCCCGTATGGACTGCTGACGGACGCTCGTACTATTACCTGAGCGAGCAGGACGGCACGTTTAATGTTTGGAAGAAGGGCGGCACACAATTGACCCATCACAAGGGTAATCCCGTGCGCTTCCTCACGGCGGCGAAAAACGGCACGCTCTGCTACGGCTACGACGGCGAAATCTACACCTTCCGCGAGGGTGGCATTCCGCAGAAAGTGCGCGTGAGCATCGTTGCCGACCGCAGCGACCGCGACCTCGTGCGCCAGACGCTGACCAACGGCGCGACGGAAATCGGCTTGTCGCCTTCGGGCAAGGAAATCGCCTTCATCGCCCACGGCGACGTCTATGTGACTTCCATCGACTACAAAACCACGAAGCGCATCACCAACACGCCCGAGCAGGAGCGCAATGTCAGTTTCTCGCCCGACGGTCGCAGCGTCATCTATGCCGCCGAGCGCAACGGCGTGTGGCAGATTTTCCGCACGGGCATCAAAAACAAGGATGAAAAACTCTTTACTTATGCGACGGAACTCGAGGAGGAACGCCTCACGCAGACCAACTTGACCTCGCAACAGCCGAAATACAGTCCCGACGGAAAAATGGTCGCCTTCTTTGAAGATCGCGGTGCGCTGCGCGTGATGAACCTTGCCACGAAGCAGGTTCACACGGCGATGGACGGAAAATTCAACTATTCCTACAGCGACGGCGACCTGTGGTTTGAGTGGAGTCCCGACAGCCGTTGGCTGATGACGGGTTACATCGGCAAGGGCGGTTGGCACAGCACCGACATTGCCATCGTCGATGCCTCGGGCAGTGGCGAAATCCACAACCTGACGAACAGTGCCTACAGCGACGGACGCGGAAAATGGGCGCTCGGCGGTAAGGCGATGCTCTACCAGAGCGACCGCGCAGGCTATCGCTCGCACGGCAGTTGGGGCTCGGAGGACGATGCCTATCTGATGTTCTTCGACCTCGAAGCCTACGACCGTTTCCGTATGACGAAGGAAGAAAAAGCACTTTTGGATGAGGCGGAAAAAGAGAAGAAAAAGGCTGCCAACAATGCTGAAAAAGACAAGAAAGACGATAAAAACAAAGGCAAAAAACCGGCAGGAAAGGATGCCGACAAGCCCGAAAAGTCGAAAGTGGCTCCTCTCCAACTCGACCTCGACAACTGCCGCGATCGCATCGTGCGCCTCACCACCGCGTCGAGTCACATGGGCGATGCCATCCTCTCGCCGAAGGGCGACACGCTCTATTATCAGGCATCGTTTGAGGGCGGACTCGACCTCTGGAAGCGCGATTTCCTCGAAAACAAGACCGAACTCGTGCTGAAAGATGTGGGCGGTGCGAGAATGCAGGTCGATGAGGCGTTCAAGAACATTTTCCTCAGTTCAAACACCATCAAGAAGGTCGATTTAGGCAAGAACAAGTCGGAAGTCATTGCTTTCGAGGCTCCGTTCAACTTCCAACCCTACGAGGAGCGTCGCTACCTCTTCGACCACGTTTGGCGACAGGTGAAAGACAAGTTCTACGAACCGAATCTGCATGGTGTCGATTGGGAAGGCTATCGCGCCACCTACGAGAAATTCCTGCCCCACATCAGCAACAACTACGATTTTAGCGACCTGCTCAGCGAATTGCTCGGTGAACTGAACGCCTCGCACACGGGTGCGCGCTATCGTCCGGCTTCGTCGGGTCTTTCTACGGCGCAACTCGGCCTCTTCTTCGACCAGAACTACGAGGGCGACGGCCTGCGCATCGAGGAAGTCATCAAGCGCGGTCCATTCGCCGTGAAGAAAACGGGTGTCACCGCCGGTTGCATCATCGAGAAAATCGACGGCAACGACATCAAGGCTGGCGAAGATTATAACTGGATGCTCGACGGAAAGGCAGGCAAGCCCGTGCGCGTGACGGTCTATAACCCGAACACGAAGCAGCGCAACGACGTGACCATCAAGCCCGTTAGCAGCGGACAACTCAGCGATTTGCTCTACAAGCGATGGGTGGAACACAACCGCCACCTCGTTGATAGCCTGTCGAATGGTCGTCTGGCCTACGTCCACATCAAATCGATGAATAGCGAGAGTTTCCGCGAACTCTACAGCGACATCCTCAACGACGAAAACCGCAACCGCGAGGGCGTTATCGTCGATGAGCGCTACAACGGCGGCGGCTGGCTCCACGACGACCTCTGCACGCTGCTCAGCGGCAAACTCTACCATAATTTCCTGCCGCGTGGCGAGTATGTCGGACGCGACCCGTTGGCGAAATGGGTCGGCACCTCGTGCGTCCTGATGAACGAAGACTGCTACAGCAACGGCGAGGGCTTCCCGTGGGTCTATCGCGAACTCGGCATCGGCAAACTCGTCGGTACGCCCGTCGCAGGCACCGCCACCAGTGTGTGGTGGGAAACGCTGATGGACCGCTCGCTCGTCTTCGGCATTCCGCAGGTCGGCAAGAAAGACCTGCGCGGCCAGTGGACCGAAAACGCCGAACTCTGGCCCGACATCGAAGTCTACAACTCGCCCGAGGACTACATCAACGGACGCGACCCACAACTCGAAGCCGCCATCCGCCACCTGTTGGGGCAGTAAGACGACAAAACCACAAAAAAATCGGTGCTAACTCGCAGAAGTTAGCACCGATTTTCTATATAGCCAATTTTCAGGAACGTGAGGATTAGTAGGAGTCCAGAATAGATAGTTGCCAATGGGAATGTTTCCAAATTTATCAATAGAAATCGGAAAAACTTATCAATGAAAATAAAAATTATTTGATAAATTTATCAATAAAATCATGACTTTTTTATCAATTCGTTTGGATAATTCAAAGATTATCAGTAACTTTGTAGCGTCATCAAAATATGCTATATTTATGAATATAAAAGACTACAAGCCTCGCATCTGCGACATGGAATTACAAGAGCAATTGGAAGCCTCGGGAGCCGTGTTGATTGAAGGCGCAAAATGGTGTGGAAAAACCTATACCGCCCGTCATGCGGCACAAAGTGCATTGTTCATGCAAGATCGCGACAACTCAAAACGCTACAAGCAAATCGCAGCCACAAAACCCTCATTGCTATTAGAGGGAGAAACGCCTCGGCTCATCGACGAATGGGAAGAAGCACCCGTGCTTTGGGATGCGGTGCGCTTTGCCGTTGATATGAGAGGGGAAGTCGGACAGTTCATCCTGACTGGTTCTGCCACTCCCAAAGACGATGGCCGAAACATCGACATGGCAGACGAAGAAAGGCGAATGCACACGGGCGTAGGGCGCATTGCTCCGTTGCGTATGCGCACCATGTCGCTGTGGGAATCGGGAGAATCAAACGGAAAAGTCAGCCTGCAATCGTTATTCGACGAGCAGCCCGACATTGCGGCAATCTCCGACTTGACCATCGAACAACTGGCCTATGCCATTTGCCGAGGCGGATGGCCTGCAAGCATCAAACTCACGGAACGGGCCGCGTTGCGCATGGCAAAAAACTATATCGAGGAAGTCATTCGTTTCGACATTCACCGCGTGGACGGCGTGGAAAAGAACCCTCTGCGCGTTAGGAAATTATTGGAATCGTATGCCAGAAACATTTCGACAATGGCCTCCAACGAAACGCTGATGGCAGACGTAAGGGCGACCGATCAGACCATTGCCGCCAATACATTCGCCTCCTACATGACCGCCCTGCGCAGAATTTTTATTATTGACGAAGTGCCCGCATGGTCGCCTGCGCTGAGGTCGAAGACAACCATACGGACATCGCCAAAGCGCCATTTCGCCGACCCAAGCATTGCCACTGCCCTGATGCGCACCAGTCCACAGGGACTTTTCAAAGATTTCAACACTTTCGGCCTGCTGTTTGAGGACCTTTGCGCACGCGATCTGCGAGTTTACGCGCAGGCATTGGACGGCGATGTGTTCCACTACCACGACAAGAAGGAACTGGAATGTGACTTGGTGATTGCCCTGCACGACGGGCGATGGGCTGCCGTCGAGGTGAAGTTGGGGATGAACGAAGAGGACGAAGCGGCGAAACACCTGCTCAAACTGTCACAAGACATCGACGAACAACGGATGCTGAAACCCTCGTTCTTGATGATTCTCACAGGAGGCCAGTATGCTTATCGGCGCGAGGACGGGGTATTTGTCGTTCCGATTGGTTGCCTAAAGAATTAATTCTGATATGAGACAAGGAACTCCACAATAAAAAAATCGGTGCTAACTCGCTGAAGTTAGCACCGATTTTCTTACGCTTATGTCTCAGGATAAAAATCCTAATGATTAGTCTTCGCGAAGGGGTTCGATTTCCTTGCCTCGCTCGAAGGAACTCAGGAAATCGCCGTAGTTGTCGTCGAAATCGAATTCTTTTGCGAAATCATCCAAGGTTCCCGTAGAACCTCCGATTTCCATCAACGGCTCCTGGTATGGTGTGACCTCTATCTCAGGTCTGATATACTGTAATCTTTTCATTGTCTTATATGTTTTTTCTTCCCTATCACCAGTCAATCCATTCGCTTTCGCTTTGAAAACCTTCTCCAAAGAATTCCTTGGCCTCGGGGTCTTTACTTCCGTCAGTATCAACGCCACCATGTCCGATTTCGACATTTCCATCGACATCACCGCTCAAACTGCCTGTCAGCAGTTCGTCGGTCGACCCCATGAGCACTTTGATACTGGGCTTAAAGTATGTTTTGTTCATCTTCATCATTACTTAATTACTACTTTCTTTCCATTTACGATATAGATGCCCTTCTTCAGACGCTCTGTCGGGATGTTGCGACCGACATACAGACCGTCGAGCGTATAAATATCGCCTTGCTGACGAACAGAACCGACCAGACCATCGATAGAAGTCGGAATGTCGTCAATAAAGAAAGCAACTTTTGAACTAAAATCTGTTTCCTTGTCGAGCACGGCACCCAGTTCAAACCAACCGCGGAAAGCCTTGATGTTGGTTGCGCCCGTAGAATACCAAAACTTGTTTTCTGCGATAAACAGACCGTCGGCAGGCACTTTCGTCTTCACCAACGAACCTGTGAACTTGCCAGCGGTGGCGAATTCGTCGGTCTTTTCCGTGTCAGTCACGGTTGCCACCAACGTACAGTCGTCGGCCTCGAAACTGGTGATGTCGCTGCTCGTCTTAATCAGGAAGGTTTTGCCACCCGTCATTGGCTTCTTCGAACTCATCGTATAGGTGCTGAAGTTCAAGGCAATGCCGAGCGGTGTCACGTTTTCGTCGTCATCGCCATAGTCCACTGTAAAGCCGCTGAACTCCGCCAACTGAACATCGCTGCCGAAAGCTGCCTCAGCCTTCGCCTTTGTCAGCGTGAAGGGCAGCACAATCGTACTCCACTGATTAGCCTTGATCGTGCGGTTCATCTTTACATTCTCCTTTGCGCCTGCGGTGAAAGTAGGCATAAAAGTTGAATTCTCGTCGAACACAAGTCGAGGCTCGGCAATCGTGATGTTTATCGTGGCATCGGCAAACGGAGTACGCACGGATCCCGTATTCTTCGTAAACTCCACGGTCTTCAGGCGACCTGTCAGATTCGTGCCGACTTCCAAAGCTGCTGAAGCCTCTACGGGAATGCGAACCAATGTGCCCGAAGAACCTGCTATCGGAGTGGACGGGTCAGAATAAACCGAAACAATGCCCGTGGAAGCCACAAGGCTCGCTGTGTACAATGCCGCAGGCTGGTTGTCGGCCAGTGTGACGGCTACCTTGCCGTATTCGTCGGCCACCAAAGAAACGCCTTCCGGCAATTCTATGGTGAACTGGTAACTGACATACTCATGATTTTCGTTGAAATTGAAATATACAACCATTTCTGCCTGCTTGCCCTGTGGTATGGACAAATTCTCAACCGAGATATACTCGTCTGCCGAGGCAGGGAAGATTACCGCTGCAAAGAGTGACAGCAAAATCAAAAACCTTTTCATACTTTTCCTTTATTGATTGTTAATAGTGTTTATAACTCCAGTTACATCGGCAATGCTGATGATGCCGTCTTTATTGACGTCAGCGGCCTTTTCCACAAATTTTCCCGTCACGACACCGTTAATCTTATTGATAATCGCCGTGACATCGGCAATACTCACGACGCCATCACCATTGGCATCGCCCACATCTTCCGAGAAGAAAATGTTATCGACGAAGAAGAACGAACCGCCCATTGTAGAGAACTTCGGTGTCGCCTCACTACTTGCTGTTGCTTCTTCTCCTGCTGCTGCTTCTGCTGCTTTTTGTTTGGCGCGAGAAACTGCATTGTTATAATCACTCTCCAAGATCACGCAACGGTGATGGGTGACTTTCGTGCCATTGAAGGGCCAGAAGCCCATGATTTTAGTGTTGAACTTATCTGTCTGACGACCCAGTGTAAGCACAGTCCTCTTCTCGACAGTTAAGTCCGTTTCGTCCCACGTGCTGTATAGGGGATCGTAGATGTTCGATGCATCATTTCTTTTACCGTAAACACCTGTCAGGATGTTGCCACCATTCTCCATCATCAATGCTTTCAAGTCAACAGCGGCGTTGTACTGCGTTTCTAATTTGCTCTTGATATTTCTTTCTGTATTGCTTTCCACACCATGCAAAATATGATCTTTTTCCTCACCGTCGCCTCTGAGGTTCTCCCAACCCTTCAAGACAAACTCACGAGCATCTTGGAAGTCATAGAGGCCCGCATTGGCAACTTTCACAAACACTGGCGTATTGGCAGGAAGAATGTCGCCTCCTTTGCCAAACTTGTTCATCACGAACTGGGCATTTTCTTCATTTGGATTGGAAGCGTATCCGCCCAATGCACTGGTGACGGCATTCGGATCTGTAAGACCTTCTACAAAATAGACTTCCACACCTTCTGGAATCACAGCGTCGTAGTCGAGGCAGATGGTGCTGGAATAGAAGGAAACTTCTTCTTCCTCTTCTGAGTTTTCTAACTTCTTTTTAAATGTGTAAAGCGAAGCTGGATTGACGTTGAGAATAAAGGGCCAGATGTGCATACGCACGGTGATGTGCGGATCATACCTGCTCGGTCCATACTCAGGAGTAATAGGGGTTCCGTCAGGCAGGTCTTCCAAACCCGAAATCGGATTTGTAGTCTTATTCTGGTTGTAACCCGTATTGTATTTGTAGGTCAGCAGTTTTCCATACAGGTCCTGATCCTTGTAGCCACCGGTGTGATTGTAAATGTCTGCCTGCGACTGCAGGAAGATGTGCTGCCCAGTGTGATTTGTGGGACACAGATAGTCGTTTGCAAAATCGGCATGGTTTTCGGCCTGTTGTACAGTCATCATGTACGGATAATCTTTCGCTCCGATTTTTTCCCCACCCTCCGTCATCGCGTTGTAGAGATTATTGTAGAGGCCGACCTCGTTGTCCAATTTGTGTGAGTAGCCACCGTTCTCCATGTGCAGGGCAATCCAGTCGTGGCCACCGTGAATCTCAGGATGCTGATAGCCACCACGAACGATTTCCACTGGCACAAATCCTACCTGCGGACTCCATCGAGAGTTGTACTTGTCAGCTTCAGCAGCGTCTGGATCAAACAAAGTCTCATGATTCAAACCGCTGAGGTCGAGGGTTGTCAGCAAGTTGTTGCGGCATTGCAACAATGTTAAATGAGGTGCAGCAGCACCCAAGTCCAAGGTTGTCAGCAGGTTGTCTTCGCAGAGAAGTTTTTTGAATTTGTCGGATACGCCAGACAAACTCAACTCGCTCAGGCGACACGTATATTTCAGCGGTTCCATCTGCCCAGTTTCCTCATTGTAAACTTCTCTGACATATCTTGTGTTCTTCGCACCCGAAACGCCATACATCGTGTAGCTACCACCGTTCACCTGAATCTGGGTCAGATTGCTAATATCAAAGGGGGGATCTTTCAAAAGCCAGTCCAACGTTTCCCACTGGTGGCGGTGGGCAATCAGACCTGTCAAAGAATTACAATTTGTAATGTTGACGTCACCATTTCCCGTAAGCATTCCTTGGTTGATAGAAATGACGTTCAGCGACGTGCATTCGGAAAGATTCAAATTCTTCAACAAAGAATTTTGACATTCAAATCGCTTTAAATTCGTGCAACCGGAAAGATCCACTTCCTCCAATGCACTCATAATGACAGGATTTGAATTAACATTTTTCGGCGACAACCAAAGATGAACGCTACCCTCCTCATCCGAGTTCTCCGGGGGGTTACCATTATACAATCCCAATCCCGTACACCCGCGGAGTTTGATAACGCGCAATTTGTCCTTACTGTGATAAGTGGCAACGCCATCGTCATTATTGGGAATCCCGTAGCCTGCGGGATAGTTGGTTCCTGAGTTATACGGGGGGATGATCTTCAGCTTAGTCGTTGTAAGGGCGGTTCTACATTCCAACTTTGTATGATACGACAAGTCCAAATATTCCAAATCCGACCACCAGCAATTAAACTCCGCGAGATCCGGCGCTTCTCCACCCGAGAGGTCAAGGCTTGTTATTCCGCTCTTGGAAACATCCAACTTCGTAAGGGCATCGTTGTCACCGGCATAGAGCTTGAGGTTTTTTGATCCTGATCCCAGATATTTCAACGTTGTCAGACTCGTGAAGCCCGTACCGTCGAAAGTTCCCACATCGTTCAAAGTAAGTGTTACCAACATATCCTCTCTGCCGTTCCAATCTACTGTTGCGTTAGGGCTGTCGGTCATCGTAAGGGTGAAATAGTTGGTTGTGTTGACGGTGCTCGGCAACTTTACACTGGTGGCACCTATCACGGTCAGCGTGTGCAATTTTGGATATGCCGAAACGTCAATATCAGTTGTTCCTTCCTCGGCAGCATCTACCGTCAGTGTCGTAATATTTGCACCACGAACCCAAGTTTCAACATCCCCCACGGTCTTTTTCTTAATCCATTCAGATGGGCTGGGAAGTGTTAAATTATCTCCCACGGTCAGTTTCGTCTTGTCAATTTTGACGCTTGCAAGGGCTGTACACAAAGACAAGTTAAGTGAGGTCAGCCCCGTTTCGCTTACATCCAAACTAGACAGTTTCGTGAAGTCGTTAGAACCTCCGAATGTCAGCGAGGTAAGGGTTGGCACACTGCCCATCGTCAGCGATTCCAGCATGCTGGCACTACCCGTGGGGATGGTCAGCGAGGTCAGTTGCGTGTTGCTGATGTTCAACGTTTGCAACTTGATGGTACTCTGATCAAAGGTCAGCGATTTCAGGCTTTTGTTCTTCGACAAATCTAATACCACCGACTTGGCACTTCCAGACTTGATGGTGAGATCCTCAAGCCCCTGAAAATACGCAATACCACCGAACACCATTTGGCGACCACTATTACCATTGGGTGCAGTTGCTGTACCTCCACTCCAAGTATGTGACAGACCGATTACTTTCACACCATTCAAGTCGTCTTTGTAGAATTTTGTCACATTGTTGTTGAAAGCCCTTCTCCAGAACGGACGCAAGTCTTGGTCGGTAAAATAGGTGGTTTGCAGAGCATTGATGTACCACTTTCCGTCGCCATCGTCAAGATAGTTAAGTCCCGTATAGGGATCGGTCTGGTTTGTCTGCGCCACCATGCTCATCGGGAGCAACATGGCCGCGATTGCTAAGAGTAGTTGTTTCCTTTTCATAATGTTGTAGTTTTTTTTGTTATTTCGTTTTATTTTTTATTAGTTTTTTATTGAATTAGTTATTTCCCTTCCCCCTTCTCTTTAATATGTTCGCGTGCGAGCACAAAAAGGGTTTGGGCTGCAAAGGTAGCAAATAAATTTGGAATAATCCGACTTTTGCAACTTTACCCCCCCGTATTTAAGAATCTTTAACATTTTGAGATATTGGAGTTAAAGGAGTTAAGGAGTTAGGGAAGTAACGTCGCATATTTTGCGGCAAAATGACGAAGAAAATGTCGCATCAGCAAGAAATCAGTGATTTTTTTCACGAAATCACCAAAAAATTTGGAGGATTGAAAAAAGTGCAGTACCTTTGCAAAAAGTAATAGAAATTACAATAACCACCATTACTATTTTAAAGAAAATGAAATTCTACAACAGGGAAAACGAACTGCGGATGCTCGGCGAAGTGCTCCGGCAGAGCAGGCAGGAGGCGAGAATGACGGTGCTGATGGGTCGCAGGCGCATCGGGAAAACGGAACTTTCTCTACGGTGCGGCGACGACACCGTGCTTTATTTCTTCGTAGGAAAAAAGACCGAAACATTGCTGTGTCAGGACTATCTTCGCGAAATTCGCGAGAAATTAGACGCGCCAGTTCTCGGTCAGCCGACATCATTTTCTGAGGTGTTCAGATTCGTGCTACAACTGTCTGAAACCCGCCCGTTCACACTCGTCATCGACGAATTCCAGAATTTTCTAAAGGTGAATCCCGCCATTGTCAGCGACGTGCAGCGCGACTGGGACTTATACAAGGGAAAGAGCCGCCTGAACCTCATCATCAGCGGTTCGGTGTTCACGCTGATGAAGCGGATTTTCGAGGACTACGAGGAACCGCTCTTCGGACGAGCCAACGAAATGCTGGCGCTACAGCCCTTCACGACGGACGTGTTGAAGCAAATCCTCAAAGACTTCAACCCCGACTATACGCCCGAAGACTTGTTGGCACTCTACAGCATCACGGGCGGAGTGCCTTGGTACGTTTCGCTGCTGCTCGACAAGGGAAAAACGAAGCGCGACGACATGTTGGCGGCACTGACCGAGGAAAACTCGCCCTTTATCAACGAGGGGAAAAACATTCTGATTGAGGAGTTCGGCACCGACTACGCGACCTATTTCTCCATTCTGACCTGCATCGCCAACGGAATGAAGACACGCGCCGAGATAGAAAACGAACTGGGCAACCACAACATCGGCAGTTACCTTGTCAAATTAGAAAACTACTACAAAATCATCACCAAGTCGCTGCCCATTTTTGCCAAGGAGAACAGCAAAAAAAACCGCTATCAACTCAACGACAGTTTCCTGACATTCTGGTTCCGCTTCTTCTACAAGTATCAGGCTCTCGTGGAAAACAGGGCGTTGAAGGCACTCGGCGACATCATCCGACGCGACTACAGCAGCGTGTCGGGACTGATGATGGAGCGATATTTCGCACAGAAGTTTCAGGAACAAGGCCGTTACATCGTGGGCAAGTGGTGGGACAGGAAGGGAGAGAACGAAATCGACCTCATCGTTGTCGATTCCATCGCCAAGGAAGCATGGATTTATGAGTTGAAAAAACAAGGCGGCAGGTATCGGGAGGATGTGTTGCAGGCCAAAGTGGAGAAGATGTTGGAACAAACGCCCGAACTCCGCCCGATGAGGCTGCACCTCGGTTCGCTCTCGCTTGAAAATCTATAAACAATTTGACTTTCTGCCGAAAATCTCACAATTTTTTCTTGGGAAAATGCCGAAAATCTCACAATTTTGACGAAAAATCTCCCTTCCGCTCACTGGCGGAAGGGAGATGGCTGTATCGGGAATAGGCCGATGCCTATTCTTCTTCGTTCCAATCTTGCAGGCCGAAACCCTGACGGTCGCTGGCCCAGAGGTCGGCTTCGTAGTCTTCATTATCGTCGAAGTCGAACTCTTTACCCAATTCCATCCCCTCTGACACGCCCATAGAGCCGGGTATTACAGGGTCTTCAACATCCATCAACGGATCTTTGTAGGGAATTACGTCGATTTCTGGAATCATATATTTTTTTCTTTCCATAGAAGTCTCCTTTCTGTTACTTGATGACAACTTTCTGGCCGTTGTGGATATACACGCCGTGCTGCGTGGGTTGGGCGTTGAGGCGCACACCCTGCATGTTGTACCACACGTTTTCGTCGGTTACCTTCTCGTCCACCGTATTGATGCCAGTAACATCTGCGACATCCTCTACTCCGACAAAGAAGAAGTTGAATCCCTTGGCTGAGCCTGTCCCGCTCGGATAGAGATGGTGCGACCGGATGAAGCATCGATGAGATTGGATCGTCGTGCCGTTGTAGGGCCAGAAGCCGATGACAGGCCATGTGGATTTCTGGTTTTGAACGCCTAAGACGAGCACCGTTCTCTTATTTACTCCCAAAGTCTTGGTTGCATCAACCACTTTGTTGTAGTCCTCATTATAGATGTCCACATCATATTTTGGAGCGATGTAGCCTTCCAAGATGTTACCGGCGTTCTTTCCTGATCCTGTCAGACGATCTTTAGCTTTGTTGAGATCCTCTTGAGAATATCCCTCTCTAAAAGTTTCTCCCGAATTCAGGTCGTCGAGACCGTGAAGCATGAAATCTTCTTGATTGTAGGCACCGCGCACGTTCTCCCAACCGAGCACATTGACTTCGCGGATGGGTTGGAAGGCATAGAGTCCGGCAGGCTGCGGCGATGTGGACTTGACATAAACTGGCGTATTGGCTGGTAGAATCCAGTTGCCATCGGAGTCTTCCTCGCCACCGAATGCAACCATTTCAAGTTGTCCGTCCAAAGCCTGTCCTGCAACCTCAAATACTTTGTTGGTTGTTTTGACTCGGCTGGTGGTATAGCAAGTTACGCCAGCAGGAATTGCAGCGTCGTAGTCGAGTATGACGGTGCTGGAGAAGTAATCGACTTGCTTTTGTTGCACCGACATCGGGCTTTTCGACCTCGGATTGATGTTGAGCAGATAAGGATTCAGGTGGACACGCACGACGATGTGGCCGAATTCGTCTATCAACTCGTTCGATGTGTATTCTGTATTTTTGTCTTTCTTGACATTGATTTTATCGGCTTCAGCATAGTAATTGGAAATCTCATAGTTGAAACCAGATTCGTATTTTTGCAAAGAATAATGGATGTCGCCTTCTGCGGGGTCGAGATTCAACTTGTCTGTAACTTCATTCTTGATATGCTCCTGCACAAATCCTGTGTTGTACTTGTAACCCAGTACGCATCCCGTGAGGTCTTGGTCTTTGAATGCACCGAAATCGGTTGTGATTTCTGGCTGTGAATGTAGGAAAATGTGCTGATATTCTTGGTGACCTACAGGGCAGGGATTGTCGCCGACGAACTTTTCTGCTCCGGGGAGTTCATTGTCGGTGTCTTTTGTTCCGGCGATGGTCGGCACTTCGGTTACTCTGCACATCCAAGAGTCGGCTTCCTTGGCGAGGCTTCTTGAGTTTTCAGCGTCTGGGCTGATGCCTTGTTCCTCATCCCAACGGGCATCGTGGAGATTCCAGTAAAGGCCGAGGATGTTGTCCATATAGTGGGTGAAACCGCCGTGTTCCATGTGAAGTGCCACCCAGTCGTGAATGCCCGACTGTGCAGCCTCTTCTTCCGATGTTTCAAACGTTTTCCATGCACCGCTTTCCCATTGCCCTTTCACGACCTCCGCACTCGCATAGCTGACTTGATATTTCCAGTCGCAGGCGTTCAGATTCAGAACACCGTTTTTCACAGCCTCTGTCAGCGGACTCAGGTCGAGCGTGGTCAGCATGTTGTTTGAGCAGACCAGTTGCTGCAATCCTTGACCGATATTGTTTGTGCTCAAGTCGAGTTCTTTCAGCAGGTTACAGTCGATAATCAGTTTCCGAAGTCTGTCGCTGCTTGGGTTTTCTTCATCCCAACCGGCGAGGTTCGTCAGGTCGATTTCGCCGATGCGATTGGTGATTTTAATCTTGTTGCCGCCATTTTCCCTGATGATGGGAGCACCTTCGTTATCCTTGATGGTATAACTGCCGCCGCTTGCGTGGATTTCCTGAAGTTTCGCAATGTCAGAAGCATCGCGAGAGCCGTCTGGCTTGAGCAGGAAATCCAGATTGGTGAATTGTTGGCGGTTTCCCTTGAATATCTTGATATTGTCGCAACCGTCGATCCAGATGCCCGTTGCGCCTGCCGATGCCGCCTTGCCTGCCAACAGACCTTGGTCGATGGAAATCTCTTCCAGATTCGAACAATTATTTAAATTCAGCGTGGTCATCAGCGTGTTTGTGGCATGGATGCCCGTCAAACCTGTACAGCCGGACATATCGACGGTCTTAAGTATATTGTAGTACAGCCATTGGTCATCGTCTGCCGATGTGTGCGTGTCGTCGGCACCGTGCGTCAGATAGACGTCGGTCAGACTTGTGCAACCTGCCAGAATGATGGTTTCCAGCGTGTTGTTGGCGTTGTAATCTGCAATGTCGGTGATGGAATTTTCGAAATGCTCGTCGGCGTAGATGTCGAACCAGTCGTGTTGCGACTTGGTGACGGGCAGCAGGTTCAAGCCAATCCATTCGTTGGGGTCGGTGACTAAATAATCCGCATAATCAGAAGGATTGCTTGCCATGATTTCAGCCTCGGTCTTATATGCACCGTCCTTGATATAGATTTTGCTCGTGCTCGGGAGCATATTGTCGTGGCTTGGGTAGGGTGCGCTCAGCAGGCTCGTGTGATTCGTGAGGTCGAGTTTCGTGAGCGGCGCATACCACGTTTTCACGGTGACGAGATTCGGGGCTTCGCCACCTGAAAGGTCGAGTTCGGTGAGTCCGCTTCGCGTGATGTCCAATGTTTTCAACGTGGTGTTTCCTGTCGAGAGGGTGAGGTCGATTGACTCCTGTCCCATGTAGCGCAGCGTTTCCAGATTGGTGAAATCGCTGGCATTGAAACTCTTCACATCGTTCAGCGTGAGTTCTTTCAGGTTTGCTTCTCTGTCGCTCCAATCAACATAGGCATCCGAGCAGCCAGTCATCGTGAGGGTGAAATGGTCGGTGGTGTTAGCAGTGCTTGGCAGTATGACTTCGTTTGCTCCGATTACAGTCAGTGTGTGCAGCGCAGTGTAGTTCGTCACATCGACGGTTTTGTTCGTCTTGTCCGACACATCGACTGTCAAAACATGAATTTTTGAGACGTCTGCCCACGTTTCTGTCGTTCCGTGTTCGGCGATTTTTGCCCAACCCGGCCCTGGTAATGTCAAATTTTCGTTGTTCGCACCGAACTGGCCTGTGGTAATTGTCACCGTTGCCAGATTCGTATAGTTCGAGAGGTCTAACGAGGTTAGTGCCGTTCCTGCCACGTTGATTTCTTCCAATGCTGTCTGAGCACTGCTTGCCACTGTCAGCGTGGCAAGGCTGCTGCTGCCGGAAACGTCTAACTTCTCCAATGCCGTGCAATACGAGATGTCGAGCGTGGTCAATTGGGAATTTTGGGCTGTCAGCGAAGTCAGGGCTGTGAGATATTGGCCGGAGAACGTCGTGATTCCCGTATGGCTGAGGTCGAGTGTCTTCAGTTTCGTGAAGTTTGCAGTTCCTTGGAATGTCAGCGTGGTAAGAGGCAAATTGTCTTCCATGATCAGTTCTTCCAAGTAGGCTGCTGTGCTTGTTGGAAACGTCAGCGAGGTCATTTGTGTTTCGGTGATGTTCAATGATCTGATTTTGGGTTGTTGACTCGAATTAGTACTGTATGTCAGCGAATTAAAGCTATGATTGTTGCTCAAATCGAGAGTTAGACCGTAAGTGGTACTTTCACCTCTAACGGCTAATTTCTGCAGAGCCGTGAAGTATTCTACACCCCTCATATCATCAATTTTACCAAATGCATATTTACCAACGTTCGACATGTCTGTCATCTCATCTAAGCCTTTTCCATGATACTCATGTCCTACTGGGTATTTTTTATACCACAAAAGGAAGTATTCACCTTCGTGGCCAGCAGAATTGTCGTTCCAGAATGTGTTTTTACGCCAGTTGGCACGGAGTGAGGGGTGGTACAAATACCTGCTATTCTTGATTTCTTCTTCGTTCCCTTCGTCGTCTTTCACCAGAATACGCACACCTGCTGATGTGCCAGTGGTCGTCCACCAATCCCAGGATCCAACATAGATAAAGAGATTTTCGTCGTTGTCGGGGTCGTCGCCGTCTTTGCAGATGTATTCCAATCCGTCTTTTTGTACAAAATGATAGCCCTGCGCCATCGTGCTCAGCGGCAGAATCAGCGTTGCAATTGCTACGAGTAAATGTTTTCTTTTCATAATGTTGTAGTTTTTATTTCTATTTTATATTTTCTCTGTTTTGCTTATCGTTATTTGATGTTTTTTCTTCACCACGATTTACCAATGTACGCGCACGGATATGCGCGATTTCAAACCGCAAAAATACGGAGTTTCTGCTTTCTGCGTGAAATTTTTACCAAACTTCCCCTAAGTTTTACGAAATTTTAACAAAGAAATGGGGGGGGTAACATTTTTTAAGTGATTAATGAAGAGTGATTAGTGAATAGTGAACTCGTTCCTCCTTCCTCCTTCCTCGCTCCTCGTTCCTCGAAAACTTAACTCCTTTACTCCCTAACTCCTTTACTCCTAACCGCAATCTGATACAGCGCGGGAAGGAAGATGCAGAGCGAGCAGGCGAGGGCGAACCAGACTTTTTGTTCGCCGCCGAGGAGTTCGGCGAGGGAAGCGTTGGCGGACTGGGGAAGGAGCCTCGTGAGGACGTAGGCGATGGTGTTGTTCGTGCAGTGGAGGACGAGGCCGGGCACGATGCTTCCGCTGCGGTAGTAGAGCCAACCGAGGAGCAGGCCGAGCAGCGTGGCGTGGACAAACTGCGCAAGATTGGCGTGGACGGCACCGAACAGCAGGGCGGAGAGGGCGATGGGCAGCCAGTGCCACCGCCGGTCGAAGATTTTGAGCAGGGTGCGGAGAATGGCGCCGCGAAACACCATTTCCTCGGCCAAGGGCATGAGGATTCCGACGACGAGATAGCCGGCGGGATGGCGGATGATTTGCTCGAAAAGTTGTTGTGTTTCAATCGGCATGTCGAGGCCGATTTTTTCAAGTAGCCACTCCGACGGAATGACGGTTCCGCAGGCTAAAATGGCGACCCAGAAAAGCAGCGACCACGGGCGTGTGCGGATGTAGTCGCGTGAGAAGGGCGACCATCGGGCGAGCATGAAAAGGAGAATCGTCAGCAGGCTTGAAACGGCGGAAATGAGCAACAGGGCGGTGCCGTCGGTGACGATTTTTCCGCTGAGGGAGTTTTGCAGGGCGATTCGGGCGGTGTCGCCTTCGATCATCAGCCATGCGAAAACGACTGCCATCGTGGTGACGACCTGAATGGCAACGAACACCACGAGATATTGTATCACAGTTAGAAATCTTTTCATATTCATTTTTGTTTTTGTAGTTAAGGAGTTTGGGAGTTAGGGAGTTATGGAGTTAAGTCAAATGTATTTTTCACTTCACACTCCTCACTTCTCACTTCACACTTCATTTTGTCTTTTTCCAATTGTTTTCTGAGGGCTTCGGGCGAGTCGAAAGGCTGTTCATCGCGAATTCGACGAAGGAAATCGACCGTGAGCGTCTGGCCGTAGAGGTCGCCGTCGAAATCGATGATGTGGACTTCAAGCGAGAGCGTGTCGCCGTCGTAGGTCGGTCGCGTCCCGATGTTCATCATGCCCAGTGAAGTAGCCGCCCCCAGTTGGGGGAGGTTAGAAGGGGCTTTTACTTCGACCGCATAAACGCCCGATTTCGGCAGAATCGTGGCGACGCTTTCGGGTGCGATATTGGCAGTCGGAAAACCGATGCGATGGCCTTCGCCACGACCGTGAACGACGCGCCCCGTGATGCTGTACGGACGACCGAGAAGTTCGGTGGCAAGGGCAACATTTCCGTCGCGGAGGGCGTGGCGGATGGTAGAGGATGAGCCCCCTCTAACTCCCCCGAAAGGGGGAGAATTTTCTGGTTCAAAATCCATAAAAACAGGCATTTTCAATACTTCCATGCCGAGTTCGCGGGCGTAGTGTTGGTAGTCGTCGAAAGTTTCGGGACGGTCGGGAGAGCGATGGCCGAAACGGTTGTCGTAGCCGAGCATCAGCACCTCGACGCGCAGTCGCTCCTTCAAGACGGTTTGTATGAATTGTCGGGCGGAAAGTGCCGCCAATTCGGGCGTGAACGGCAAGATTTCGCAACGGTCGGCACCAGCGGCGAGAATGAGGCGTTTTTTCTCGTCGAGCGTCGTCAGCAAAGGACTTTTCTGGCCTGTCACCACCTCTCGCGGGGGGCGGTCGAAGGTGACGACGACGGCTTCCAAGCCTCGTTTTCGGGCTTCTTCGGCCACTTGCCGCACGACAAACTGATGGCCTCGGTGAACGCCGTCGAAAAATCCGATGGTTGCTACGCTGTTTATCATATTCAGGAGTTACAAGGAGTTACAGGAGTTACAAGGAGTTACAGGAGTTACAAGGAGTTAGAGGAGTTACAAGGAGTTAAGAAGCATTATCAATTGTCAATTATCAATTATCAATTGCCAATGTCCAGTCATCAATGTTTTGATTATGGAAAGTCTTGATTCCCAACGAGGCCGCAGCCGCGATGTTATCGGCATTGTCGTCGATGAAAAGGGTGTCGTGAGCATCGATGTCGGCCTGCCGCAACACCTCGGCGAAAATCGCCGTGTCGGGCTTCGCCAGTCGCATCTCGTAGGAGAGGAAAACGCGCTCGAAACAGCCGTCCAACTGGTGGCCGCAGTATTGCCAGTGCATGTCGTTGGTGTTGCTCAGCAGAAAGAGCCTTGCGCCCTTTTCGCGGAGTTCGCGAAGCCGTTGCAGCCGATTTTCCGTCACAGGCGTCAGCAACACGTTCCACGCATGGATAATCGCCCCGTCGTCGGCGTTTGTGGCGGTCATCTGGCGCACTTCCTCGCAAAAATCGTGCGTGGAAATCTCGCCCAGTTCGATGCGGTAGAACAAATCTTCGGTGCGGTGGTCGCGAATGTAATCCGCCACTTTTCCGCACCCGATTCGCTCGAAGGCATCGATGCTGCGCTGTCGGTCGAAACCGACGAGTACACCGCCAAGGTCAAAAATGATATTCTTCATAACTTCATAACTTCATAACTCCTTAACTTCTTAACTTCTTAAAGCAACTGCCATCGCCTCGCCAAGAGCCTCGCATTGCCTGCGAATTTCGGGCGAAAGACCTTGTTTCATATCAACCGGCTCGCCGACGGGCGTGAAATGCAGTTTTTCGTCGTTCCAACGCTGAATTTCAGCCACTGCCTTCGATGCCCAACCGTGCGAACCAAACCAACCGAGCAGATGGTTTCCTTTGATGTCGCGCCCCGCGATTTCCGACAGCAACACGTCCATTTCGTGGTAAAGGCCGGTGTTGTAGGTCGGTGCGCCGACGATGAGGCCGCGGTAGCGGAAAATGTCGCGGAGAATGTAGCTGTGATGCGTTTTCGACACGTTATAGACCACGATGTTTTTCACGCCGGCATTGCTTGCTGCACGCGCGATGATTTCAGCCATTCGCTCGGTGTTGCCGTACATCGTGCCGTAGCAAATGACGAGTCCGGGCTCGGTTTCGTAGCGCGAAAGACGGTCGTAGATGCCGACAACTTTCTCGATGCAGTCGTGCCACACGGGGCCGTGTGTCGAGCAGATGTAGTCGAGCTTCACGCCTGCGAGTTTTTTCAGCGCATTCTGCACGGGAGTGCCGTATTTTCCGACAATGTTCGAGTAGTAGCGCACCATTTCGAGCCAATAATCCTCGCAGTTCATGTCCTTGTCAATGACGGCTCCGTTCAACGCGCCGAAACAGCCGAAGGCGTCGCCGGAGAACAAAACAGCCCCCCCTACTGCCCCCGAGGGGGCTTCATTACCCTGATTTTGGACTTTTGTGTCCCCCTCGGGGGACGAAAGGGGGGCCGCCAACGTCATCATCGTTTCCGGCCAGTGAACCATCGGCGTGAGCACGAAGTCGAGCGTCACGCTGCCAAGCGAGAGTTGCGAACCATTCGCCACTTCGATGTCGCGACCGTTCTGCTCGCCGTAAAAACCCTGCATCATGCCGAAAGTCTTTTTGTTGCCGACGACCTGCATCTCAGGATAATATTTTCGGAGCAAGGCAATGCTGCCGCTGTGGTCGGGCTCCATGTGATTCACCACGAGGTAATCGACAGGCCGCTCACCGATGATTTCGCGGATATTTTCGAGGTATTGCGTGAAGAAATCGGCCTCCACCGTGTCGATGAGGCAGACTTTTTCATCGTCAATCAGATAGGAATTGTAACTCACGCCGTTGGGCAACGGCCACAAACCCTCGAACAGCGATTTGTTGCGGTCGTTCACGCCGACGTAATGGATTTTCTCAGTAATTTTCATATCGTATTTATTTGAAATTCAATATTTTATAAAAATTTTCCAGAATCGGATTCCGACTTAGCGGCAAGCCCAGTAATTGCCACCGCTGAAGGCCATCTGCACCTGATAAAGTCCGGCTTCGTCGAGTGCCACATCCTTCTGTCCTTCGGGCGTGTTCACCTTCACCGTGCCGTCGGCATTGAAGCGGAACATTTCCTTCACTTCGCCGTTCTGCACCTGCATCCAAGCGTTGTTTTCGCGGTCGTAGAGGAACTTCATCATCTCGCCGTCGGGCGTGGTGATTTCGTAGCCGTCCTCGAGCGTTTTCACGGCATAGTAGCGACCGTCGCCACCGAGGATTTTCTGGGTTTTCCCGACTTGATGAGCCATCGGATTGTCGCCCGTCCAGAACTCAATCGTGTTGAGCACGACTGCGTCAATGAACAGCGTGACAGAGCCAATGACGGGCATCAGGAAGAAGCCCACGATGGCGTTGAGAAACTTGCTGTCGGTCATCGTGCGCTGCCATTCGGCGTACTTGTTGAACAGACTGAACGAGCCGATGCACGAATTCATCACGAGGGTGCCTGCCATTGCAATGGCGAGGACTTTCACATTGATTTTTTTCATTGTTTTGAAATTTTATGGATTAAATATTTCTATGGTTTGTGCTGCAAGCGATATATTTCCTTTTGCCGTTCTATTTCGCGCATCAGTTCTTCTTGCGTCGGAAGATAGAGTTCGTACTTGGCGGCATACATCTGCGGATTGTCCGCCAATGAAGAGAAACGCACGACATCGCCATTCGTTTCTGAGCACAGGACAATGCCGATGGTCGGGTTGTCTGTCGGTTGCTTTTTGAGCGTGTCGTACAATCGCAGATACATATCCATCTGTCCTACATCTTGGAAAGAAAGCCTGTCGGTCTTCAAATCGATGAGCACGAAGCATTTCAAGAGGTAGTTGTAGAAAACAAGGTCGATGAAATAGTCGTTTTCGGCGGTTCGGATATGGACTTGCCTGCCTACAAATGCATAGCCTTTCCCTAATTCCATCAGGAATTGTTGCAGGTTGTCGATGATGGCGCTTTCCAAATCCGACTCGTAAAGTTTTATATTTGGCGAGATATTCAGGAACTCGGCCACAATGGGGTTCTTGATAAATTCGCGTTTGTCGGGTTCGTGATTATTCTCCTTAGACACAACGATTCCTTCTTTCTGCATTGCCAAGATGCGACGGAAATATTGCGTGTTGATATTGCGGTCGAGGGTCGCCGAACTCCAACCTTCATTTGCTGCCTCCTGCATATACCAAAGCCTCTCTTGTTCATTTTCGATACGCAATAGGCTGCGGAAATGCGTCCATCTGAGATTTTGAACGCGCGCGTTCAAAATCTCTAAGTTGTTGAAAGTCAGATAGAAACTACGAAACTGATATAGGTTTCGCTCGTTGTAGGAACTGCCATAAAGCGGCACCAATTCCATTGATAAGAGTTTGATTTGCTGCTTGCCGTATTCTGCCCTGCGGTTGCCGTGCTGTTCTTCCTCCACGATGCGCCGACCCACATTCCAGTAAGTGTTCAGCATCGCCTGATTGACAGAAAAACAGACCTGCTCCAAACCTTTGTCGATGATGGCCTTCACATCCTCGACAAGCGTTCCGTTCAGCATTGCAGGCTGCAACTCATCCGACTTGGCTATTTGTACGATTTCTTTTTCGCTATTCATAACATCTCTGTTCTGCACGCAAAGATATGAAAAATTATTGGATTATACAAAGTTTTCCTCTGAAAATGTTTGGCGATGTCGAAAAATACTTGAATTATAAATACAAAATGGCTTCGGGTCCCATGCAGCAGAGGAGGTCGATGATGGAGAGGTCGGGCAGGAAGCCGTGACGCTGCTGATAGACTTGCCAGTAAGCCTCACCCCCAGCCCCTCTCCGAATAGAGAGGGGAGTCTTAATTTCTGAGTTTCCGGCTCTCCCCCTTTCGGGGGAGTTGGAGGGGGCAATCAACTCCAACATTTTCTGCAAAATCGCCATATTGTAGTCGAAGAGGAATTCCCAGTCGCGACGCTCGAAAAAGGGACGGAGGTCGTCGGCGTAATAGTCGAAAAAGGGACTCTCGCCGTAGGCTGTGCAGAGCGCGTTCCAATGCTCCGCGCGCCATTTTCCGTGCTCGCTGAGGCGGACTTCGCGGGTCAGCAACGGTTCACTCCTCGCTCCTCGCTCCTCGCTCCTCGAAGGCTTTTCCACTGGCACCGTGAGTTTCTGAATGCCGTTGGCCGTGGCGATGAGGCAGTGGTTGCGCGTGGTTTGCTTCACGTAGTGCTCGCGGTCGTCGATTCGCCAGTTTTCAGTCCGCAGCAGACGGCTGTACCAACTGATGGGGCCGAAATAAGTCGTCGGCAGAAAGCCCCCTAAATTAGGGGGTTGGGGGTCTGACATTTGGCTTTGCAAACCGAGTGAGGCAGTTGGTTTCATCATCTATATTTTTTTAGAGGTTTTGATTTCTCAAGACCCCCAACCCCTATTTTAGGGGGCTATTCCTATTTAATTTTATCCACGATATTGAACAGGCGACTCCAGCGGATGCCCGAAAAACCGTGACGGTCGGGATCGGACGACCACCAGATGAAAATCGGCTTGCCCACGATATGGTCCTCAGGCACGAAGCCCCAGTAGCGCGAGTCGGCGGAATTGTGGCGGTTGTCGCCCTGCATCCAGTAGTAGTCCATCTTGAAGGTATATGACGTCGCGTGCTGTCCGTTGATGTAAATCTGGCCGTTTTTCACGACGAGGTCGTTGCCTTCATAGACCCGAATCGGTCGTTCATAGATGGCGATGTTGTCCATATTCAGGTCGATCGATTCGCCCTTTTTCGGAATCCAAATCGGGCCGTAGTTGTCGCGTGTCCAACCGTAGGCGGCATTGCGCGGATAGACGCGGTCGTCGGGGCGGATTTCCGTGTTCAGCGCGATGCTTTCCACGATGTCCGTGCGCTTTTTCAGGGCGTTGGCGGCCTCGGCGGTCAGCGGCATCACGCCGTCGCGGTTGAGTTGCGCCAGTTGTTCCATCGAAATGCCGAGTTCCTTCATCAAATCGTCGGGAATATGCTCGCGAAGCTTGATTCGGTAGGTATATTGCACGTTGTCGGGCTCTTTGTTGGCCTTTCCGTCGAGATGGACGATGTGGTTCTTGATTTCGAGTGTCTGTCCAGGCAGTCCCACGCAGCGTTTCACGTAGTTTTCGCGTCGGTCGGTCGGTCGCGAACTGATGTCGCCGTATTGTACTGGATTGTTTTTCAAGTAGTTACGTCCGAAAGCATAGACATCTTTATACATTTCATAAATCTGCTGCTGATTCATCGTCGAGAAGTCGGGATTGCCGAGATTCTGGAGGTAAATCTGCTCGCCAGAGTCATAGACCAAGCGATAATATTCCGTCTGATAGGGAATTTCCGTCAGGATCGAGTCGCCTGCGGGGTAGTTGAACACGACGATGTCGTTCAGTTCGACCTGTCCGAGCCCTTTCACGCGGCGATAGTCCCAATGCGGCCACGAGATATACGATTTCGTGCCGATGAGCGGCAGTGTGTGTTGCGTGAGCGGCATCGTCAGCGGCGTTTGCGGGATGCGCGGTCCGTAACTGATTTTCGACACGAAGAGATAGTCGCCCGTGAGCAGCGATTTTTCCAGCGACGACGAGGGAATGACGTAGTTCTGGAAGAAGAACTGGTTGATGAAATAGACGGCGACGAGGGCGAACACGAGTGCATCGACCCACGACATCAGGAAGCGCGTCGGTCCCTCGGCGTCTTTCCACCACTGCCAGCGGATTTTCTTCGTGATGTAGGCATCGAAGATGAACGGCACGACGAGCAGTCCCCACCACGATTTCACCCAGTAGAGAAACAGCAGGAAAAGCGTCAGAGCGACGATGAATTTGGCCCATTGAACGGCCTTGTTTGGTGTTTTTTTGTCTTTTTTCATTGTTGTTTTTTTCTTTTTCTTAAAGATTCCAAATATTTCAATCGGAATTGCATCATATAAAAATTGATAAAAGTTATATCCCATTTTTTTTGGTAAATATTCTGATAATTTTGACGAATTAAACCACAAAATCGTTGCGAAATGAAGTTTTATTAACCTAGATTTTCAACTTTTTAACTCCCCTCCCTTTTCGGGGAGGGGTTAGGGGTGGGGCTAAAAATCAAACAAATCATTGATTGTCAGCAACCCACTATGGTCTTTCGTGAACTCCGCAGCCAAGACAGCACCGAGCGCGAAGCCCTTGCGCGAATGAGCGTCGTGGGTGATGGTGATTTCGTCGGCATCGCTGTCGTAGCGGATGCTGTGGATGCCGGGAACTTCGCCCTCGCGGAAGGAAGATATACGAAGAAGCCCCCTCCCGTCCTCCCCCGACTGGGGGAGGGGTTTTGAAGCATCGTTGCCCCCCTCACCCTTTGGAGAGGGGTCGGGGGTGAGGCTTTTCCATTCCGTTTTCCTATCCAAATTTTTTATGATATCCTCCGCCAACGTAATCGCCGTACCCGACGGATGGTCGAGTTTGTGGATGTGGTGCGTTTCCTCCATCCGCACGTCGTACTGCGGAAATTTGTTCATAATCTTGGCCAAATAGCGGTTCACAGCCGAGAAAATCGCCACGCCAATCGAGAAATTCGATGCCCAAAAGAGCGTTTTGCCGTTGGCGCAGGCTTGGCGGACATCTTCGCCGTGTTCTGCCATCCAACCCGTCGAGCCAGACACAACTTTCACGCCCTGCGCCCACGCTTTCAGGTAGTTGTCGTAGGCCACCGTCGGTGCGGTGAACTCAATCGCCACATCCGCCGAGCGGAACGCGTCGCTGTCGAAGTCCTGTTGGTTGTCGATGTCGATGATGCTCACGATTTCGTGACCGCGACTGCGAGCGATTTCTTCTATCATACGGCCCATTTTGCCGTAACCAATTAGTGCTATTTTCATTGTTTTAATCGTTTTTAGAGTCGAAAAATGGGTTGATTTCCGAAGTCGATTCCATTTCAGCAGTCGCCTCGGTTTCTTCGATTTCGGAAGATTTTTTATTTCGGTTGAAGCGGCGCAAAACGTGGTTGAACGCCTCCAGACCGAGCAGTACGAGCACGGTGGTTTCGGCAGCCAACACATACATTCCGGCACCTGCGGCCATACCGATGGCAGCCGTCACCCAGAGGCCGGCGGCGGTGGTGAGTCCGCGCACGGCGTGACGCTGGAAAATGATGGTTCCGGCACCGATGAATCCGATGCCGCTGACGACCTGCGCAGCGATTCGCGACACGTCGAGACGGTGGTTTTCCGTGACCAGAACGCCGTCGAAACCGTGCGCCGAGAGAATCATAAACAGGGCTGCGCCCATCGCCACGAGGAAATGGGTGCGGAAACCGGCTTCCTTAGCGCGATATTCGCGTTCCAGTCCGATGAGTCCGCCGAGTAGGGCGGCGGCTAATATTCTAAGAAACAAATCTATTTGCATTGTTATAGTCCCCTAAATTAGGGGGTTGGGGGTCTTGACATATCTTGTCGCCCAATCCCTATTGTTAATAAACTCCTTTATCTTATATACGACATTTTCCATATCGTTTTCAATTTCTTCGTTTTTAAACCTAATCACCTTTATGTTTTGCTGTTCCAGAAACTCAGTTCTTTCCTGATCATGAGTTTGTGCTTCGGGGGAATCATGTACTTCTCCATCGACTTCGATACATAATCGAATGGTTGGACAGTAGAAATCTAATATATATGCTCCATATCCATGCTGCTGTCGAAATTTCAACCCCATGAGTTGCTTTCCTCGTAATTGTTTCCAAAGAAGATGTTCCGCAGGGGTGGATTCGCGACGTAGTTTTTGTCGAAATTCCTTGGTACTCGGATCATTCGAGAGATGCATCATATATAATATGTAGTCATAATTATATAAGACCCCCAACCCCCTAATTTAGGGGGCTTTTACTTTTTGAACAAATGCTGCGCCACCCGCCAATGATGCAGGTCGTAGATGGCTTTCAGACGAGCAACGCGCTCCTTGAACGCCTCGAAATTCTTCTGGTCGGGCTGCATCCACTGCACTTCAGCCAAGGCTGCCATACGCGGAAGAACTTGATATTCAACGTGTTGCGTCGAATAGATGTATTCAGCCCAGACATTCGCCTGAACGCCGAGAATGTGCTTCGCCTGTTCGGGCGTGAGATCGGCAGCCACCGGCTCGAAGGCATAAACTTTCTCCACCGGCGAATTTCCGCCGATGCTCAGCGGCTCATTGTTCGTCTTGTCAGTCTGGTAATGGTCGAAATACATCGGCGAATTGGGCGTCATAATGACATCGTGACCGAGTTTCGCGGCCTTCGCACCGGGTTCGGCACCGCGCCACGACATAATCGTCGAAGTCACATCGACATCGCAGCCGAGCAACTCGTCCCAACCGATGAGACGTTTGCCCTTCGCGTGGAGGAACTTCTCGACGCGCTTCGTGAAATAGCCTTGCAGATGGTCTTCGGCGGTCTGCTTGCCCTCGCCCTTGATGCCTTCGTCCTTGATGCGCTGCTGACAGAGCGGACACTTCTTCCAACGGTCGCGCGGACACTCGTCGCCGCCGATGTGGATATACTCCGAGGGGAACACGTCGATAACCTCGCTCAGCACGTCCTCAACGAATTTGAAGGTCTGCTCCTTACCCGGACAAAGCACATCGGCAAACACGCCCCACGTGTGCTCGACCTCGTAAGGACCGCCCGTGCAACCGAATTCGGGATAGGCCGCCAGAGCCGCCACCATGTGGCCCGGCATATCGATTTCGGGAATGACCGTGATGTGGCGGTCGGCAGCGTAGCGCACGATTTCGCGACACTCGTCCTGCGTGTAGAAACCGCCGTGGCGGATGCCGTCGTCGATGCCAGAATTACGACCCACGACCGTTCCCGATCGCCATCCGCCAATCGAAGTCAGTTTCGGATATTTCTTGCTCTCGAAACGCCAGCCTTGGTCGTCGGTGATGTGCCAGTGGAACTTGTTCATTCCGTGCAGGGCGATGAGGTCGATGTATCGCTTGACAAACTCGACGGGGAAGAAATGGCGCGAGCAATCGAGGTGCATTCCGCGATAGCCGAAGCGCGGTTCGTCGGCGATTTTCACTGCCGGCAACACCACTTGAGCCGTTTCCTCGACAATCGGCAGCGATTTTCTCAGCGTCTGAACGCCACGGAACACCGCCGCAGCCGTCTGTCCGCCAATCGCCACGCCTTTCGCCGTCACTTCAATCGTGTAAGCCTCCTCGTTGGGTTCGGCCACCACTTTTTTCTTGTCGGGCGCGGCAATCGAGAGCGTGATATTCCCTCGTGCGTCGCTTTTCTTCGCAAACGGGCGCACGCCCAACTTCATCTGCGTCATTTCCTCCACGTATTCGCTCAGGAAACGAGCCTCTTTTTCCAATCCGTCGGCATAGACGACAGCCGTCTTTTCGCTGAGCACGAAGCCCGGCGCTTGCTGCACGGCGATGCTGCGCGGTAAAGGAACAATGTCATAACGGGCAGTCTGGGCTTTCGCTCCAGTTGCGAGCATGGTCATCATGCTGAAAAATACGAAAATTCTTTTCATAACGATGTTTTTTTTGATGATTTTGATGAATTTTGACGCAAAGATACGAAAAACTTTGTTAATTTACGGTCAAAATGCCAAGGATATAACTTTTTTTTGTAGCTTTGCAGCAGAAAATAACGTGAATTAGGAATAATTATGGGTTATATTGAAAAGAATTTAATGGAAGGCGAGCAGATTGTCTATGAGGCTCGCCAGCACTGGATTATCTATTGGAAACCGTTTCTGCTGCTGCTCGTGGCTATCGCTTTGTTCGCCATTCCGTCGCAGTATATGGAACTGACGATTCAGATGGTCGCCTCGGCTACGCTGCTTGTTGTGGCGGCGATTTGGGCGGTGAACATCTACGGCGGAAGGAAGTATATCCTGACGACGAGCCGACTGATTCTCAAGCGAGGCATCATCCGTCGCGAATCCACCGACTTGATTCTGCGCCGTTGCGAGGGCGTGAGCATCCGCCAGTCGATTGCGGGCCGCATTTTCCGCTACGGAACGGTGTCGGTATCGACGGGCGAGGTCGTCAATGAGTTCCGCCTCATCGAAGACCCCGTGCGCTTCTCGACGCAAATCAATCAGCAGATTTCCCGAAATTTCGATCCGCAGGTCTGATTTTTTCGACCGCCAAACGCGATTTTCGGTCTGAAAATCACCGCTGGCGGACACCCATTCGAGCCTCGACGACGTTCACCACGTAGTCGGCCAGTTTCTCGCACTCGTTGATGATGTCGAGATAAATCGTGCCGACGGCGTAGGTGTATTCGTGGTTGTTCACGTCGATGATGTTCTGCGACTTGAGTTGGTTGCGGAAGTTGTTGATTTCGTTCTCAATGTTGAAGGTTCGATTCACGTCGAAAGTTTCCTTGCGACCGCCCATCAGCAGGTTCATCTGCGTCAGTGCGTTGTCGGTGAGTTGCATCATCTGGTGCAGATGCTCGTATTGCGCATCCGTGAAGTGGTCTTGCTTGCCCTGATATTTCCGCGAAATCGTGCGCGCCATGTTGTAGCAGGCATCGCCAATCGACTCCAATTCGCTGATTTCACGCAGCATCGCGCGGATTTTCGCCTTCGTGTCGTCCGACAGATGGGCGTCGCTGACTTGGTCGAGATATTTGGCAATCTCGATTTCCATATTGTCGGAAATTCCCTCGTATTTCTCGATGCGCGAATAAAGTTTGTTGAAATCCTCGTTGCTTTTCTCGCCTTTTTTCTTGCCCGTGTCGGTCGATGACTCGTTGAGCAGGTCGCGAACCATGCCGAACATCCGCTGCATACGGTCGGAAAACGCTTGAATCTCCTTCTGCGCCTCAAGCACCGAGAGTTCGGGCGTTTTCATGAAGCCGGCGGTGATGAAATGCAGGCGGAAATCCTCTTCCTCATCGACTTTCTTCGGCTTGATGATCGCGCAGACGAACTTTTCAATCTGCGGAATAAACCAGATGAGAATACCGGCATTGATGACGTTGAAACAGGTGTGGAAAGCCGCCAGAACGAAGTTCAGTTTCTCCTTGGAATCCATGCTCGACATGTCTTTGTTGGCAATATTTCCGCCCACGTAATCGACGAGCCAGATGACGGCATCGACGAACCAGTGGAACACGAACAGAATCCAAATCACGCCGAAAATGTTGAAAAACATGTGGGCGAGGGCCGCCCGACGCGCCTGTGTGTTGGCGGAAAGTGCCGCAAGATTCGATGTGATGGTCGTTCCGAGGTTTTCGCCGAGCACGAGCGCGATACCTTGGTAAATCGGCATGGCTCCCGACGAGCAAAGCAACATCGTGATTGCCATCACCGCCGCCGACGACTGCACGCAGAAGGTCATCACGCCGCCGAGCAACAGGAAAACGAGCGTGGTGAAGAACGAGTCGGGGTTGAACGACTGGAAAAACGCCGTCACCGTCGGGTTGTTGCCGAGGTCCATGTCGTTGCCCGTCACGCGCAGCGTCGTCAATCCGAGCAGCAGAAACGCCAGTCCGAAAAGGAAGTCGCCCACGTAGCGGCGTTTCTTCATGTAGATGAGGACGATGCCGATGAAAAAGCCCGGATAGACGAGGTTCGAGATGTCAAACGACGCTCCGAGCGCCATGATCCACGCCGTGAGCGTCGTTCCGATGTTCGCACCCATGATGACGCTGATGGCCTGCGCCAGCGTGAGCAGTCCGGCATTCACAAACGAGACGGTCATCACCGTCGTGGCGGTTGAAGACTGTACGGAAGCCGTGACGACCGTACCCGTCTGCAGTCCCGTGAAACGATTGGTGGTCATGGCTCCGAGGGCGTGGCGCAACTGCGGGCCAGCCATCTTCTGCAACGCCTCGCTCATGCTCTTCATACCGAACATCAGCAGCGCCAGCGAGCCTAAAAGCTTAAAAAATACCCAAATAGACATTTATATTTGACAATTTGACAATTTACGATTTGACAATTTTTTCGAGCGAAGTTCTCAAGGAACTTCAATTTACAATTTTTTCTGCGCTGCAAAATTACGAATTATTTCGCGAAACACCAAAGAGATAGCTAACAAAATTAGTGTTTCAAACAACCTAATGGAATTTGTGCAGAGTCCAACAGCAAATGCAAAATTACTCAACATTTTTGTAGAACTCACATTTTGGTATGTTAAAATCTATTTTTCCCTTGGTATTCTGTATTCTTTGGCGGCAAAGGTACAAACAAATAACGAGAAAGGGGCAATCAAACTATATTTTCAAACACAGGGTTTTGCTGGTGAGTCTATTTTGGGGTATTAATTCGTGTGATTTATCTTGATTTCATAACTGGTCGGAAATAATGCCATTGTCCATTCTCGTCCATGACTTCAGCTATGCCATTAGAGAAATCTCGTGCTTCTTTCCATTTGCATGGAATTACTTCTTTGCCACTTTTGTCGATAAAGCCCCACATATCGTTGTCGTCCCGAACAGCCGCCAAGCCATTGGAGAAATTTTTAACATTCTTCCATCTGCGTGGAAATACTTCTTTGCCACTTTTGTCGATAAAGCCCCACCTCTTTGAAAACCAACACCAGAACGTTACAGCAGCCATTCCTTCGTGAAAATTATGAAATTCAAGAAACTCCCATTTGTGCGGAATCACCAATTTGCCCGTCTTGTCGATAAAGCCATATTTCTTGCTTTTGACGCCCTTAACAGGAGCCAAGCCTTCAGAGAAACAATAAGCATCAGACCATGTATATGGAATTACTACTTCGCCTGTCTTGTCGATATAGCCCCACAGAAAATTATCATTCCGAACTGGAGCCAACCCTTCAGTAAAATTCTTCGCATCTTCCCACTTGTGTGGAATCACTATTTTGCCTGAATCATCGGAATAACCATAACACTCTCACGTAATAGGAAAACCACGAGGATCACGTTTTTCTATTTTAGTGAGAGTAAGATTTATGTTTTCAAGTGCCTTTAGCTTCTTTTGATGTTCCTCTTCTCTGCGTTTTGCATTCTTCTCCTCTTCTGCTTTAGCTTCATTTATGTATTGGATATTTGCGCGTGAATCGTGTGGAAACCAGTTCTTCAAATTTCTAATAAGCTTATCACGTTGCACATTGTCATACCAATCGATATTATCCTTAGAACAAAAATCAAGCCGGAAATCGCTTGTCAAAGGCGTATGATCTAAATCAACCAGGATAATGCGTTTTCCAATACTTTCTGCATAGTCTATTTCTTTTTTTACGAATTTGCTACGCATGGAATCAGAAGTCTTCATGAATAAAATGGTATCATGCTTATCAATCGCGGAAGTAATGACTCTCTTGAATTCCTCCCCGCTTTCGATACCATCCAAATCAAACCAGCAGTCTATACCGACCTC
>JAFYJH010000069.1 GCA_017538195.1 Prevotella sp. | reverse complement strand
TCGTCCTTGATTTTCTGGTCTTTATACAGCCATTTCACCATGAAATACGCGCCGACGATGCCCACGAGCCAGAATGTGCCGTACCATCGCAGCGTGATTGGGCCGAGGTGGCCGATGACTTCGCTCGGATTCCAAACGATGTACATTGGATGAAGGATGAAGGATGAAAGATGAAGGTTTGTTACTAACATATATTTGTGATTATTTTTTATGATTATTTTAAATTAGAATCTCCGTTGGAAACAATAGATGAACGAAGGCGTGAAAGTTGCTTTGAAATGACGATGATTTGGTTTTCTGCTTCGTCAAATTCTTCATTTGTAATATATTTTTCATCGAGTGAAAGTTCTAACTCGCAGAGAATTTCTGTCAAAGACCCAAAGGCAATTTCGATGAAATGGGCTTTTTCTTTAGATGAAAACCTGCCAAAACCTTCGGCAATGTTGATTGGAACGGACATGGCAGCCCTTCGCAACTGACTACACAGACCAAATCGCTCATCAGCAGGGAAATTCTTCACTAACGAGCAAACATATCGCGACATTTTTTTTGCGTTCTGATAAACGTCAAGTTTTCTAAAATAAAAAGACTCCATATCCATCAACCATTAAACTTTCATCCTTCATCTTTCATCCTTCATCCATTCTACACGTTAAAACGGAAGTGCATAATATCTCCGTCCTGCACAACATACTCCTTGCCCTCGATGCCCATTTTTCCAGCCTCTTTGACGGCAGCCTCGGAGCCATATTGGATGTAGTCGGCGTACTTGATGACCTCGGCGCGAATAAAACCTTTTTCGAAGTCGGTGTGGATGACGCCGGCGCACTGCGGAGCCTTCCAACCGCGCTTGTAGGTCCACGCCTTCACCTCCATTTCACCGGCGGTGATGAAGGTTTCGAGGTTCAACAGCGCATACGCCTTCTTGATGAGGCGATTCACGCCACTTTCCTCCAAGCCGAGTTCCTCAAGGAACATCTGCTTGTCCTCGTAACTCTCCAACTCGGCGATGTCCTCCTCGGTTTTCGCGGCGATAATCATCATTTCAGCACCTTCCTCGCGAGCCAAAGCCTCCACTTTTCGCGTAAAATCGTTGCCGTTTTTCGCGTCCGCCTCGCCCACGTTGCACACGTAGAGCACGGGCTTCGTCGTCAGCAGAAACAGGTTGCGGGCGCAGTCCTGCTCGTCCTTCGTGTCGAAGGCCACGACACGCGCATTCTTGCCCTGATCGAGCACTTCCTTGTACGCTTTCAGCACCGACGCCTCGATTTTCGCGTCCTTGTTGCCTGCAGCAGCCGCTTTTTCCGTCTTTGCAAGGCGACTCTCGATGGTTTCGAGGTCTTTCAGTTGCAGTTCCGTGTCGATGATTTCCTTGTCGCGAATCGGGTCAATCGAACCATCGACGTGCGTGATGTTGTCGTCCTCGAAACAGCGCAGCACGTGGATAATCGCGTCGGTTTCGCGGATGTTTCCGAGGAATTTGTTGCCCAATCCCTCGCCCTTCGACGCACCTTTCACAAGACCCGCAATATCGACGATTTCGCAGGTCGCCGGCACGATTCGCCCCGGATGCACCAACTCCGCCAACTTCGTCAGCCGCTCGTCGGGCACGGTAATCACGCCGACATTCGGCTCAATCGTACAAAACGGAAAATTCGCCGCCTGCGCCTTTGCGCTCGACAAACAGTTGAACAGCGTGGACTTGCCGACATTCGGCAAGCCCACGATACCACATTTTAATGCCATATCTTCCTAATATTCAATGGTTTAAGTCTTTATTTGACGACAACTTTCTGCGTCTTGCCGTCGTTGAATTTCACAATGTTCACACCCTTTTGCGGAGCGTTGAGGCGGCGACCGTCGAGGCTGTAGCGAGCCACTTCCGCACGATTGTCGGCGTTCAGGTCGCTGATGCCGTTGCTTTCTTCTTGCGTCATCACTTTCACGCGAGCCGCATTCAGAATTTCGCCCGTTTCATTGCTGATAATCAGCACGTTAGCGAAGACTTTGTCGTTTTGGATAGCGTTCTTCAGTGTTTCTTTCGTCGGCATCTTCACCGTGTGCGTTCCTTCGTAAACCGTATTCAAAACAGCATTATTGGAACCCTCGATGGTCTTAGCCTGATTGACTCCGCTACTGTTGTAGGAACTGCCAATCATCACGTCGTTGAAGGTCAGGAAAACCGACGACTTACCGTTCTTTCCACCGCTTCCGAACTGTGCCAAATTGGGTTCCGTCGGAAGTGTACTCGATGAATATTGATAGTAATAATTCGTCTGCTTCCACTCGGAAGTCGTGCCTGAAAGTTGGTCGGCAGTGAGCACGTATGCCACCGTGAAGCCGATTCCCGAGGTTAAAGCCTCAACTTTTGCCATAACATCGACGGCTGTCTGATCCTCGTTCCAAACGCCTTTCGCACTGACATCGACAATGGGCAACACGGCGTTGAAGTCCTCCAAATCGTACCAGATTCCGTAGTCGGTTCCATAGAAAGGATCGACCGTGATTTTGCGGTCTATGCTGCAACTCGGAGCACCCGAAATGCCCAACGACTTGGTGGAAACATAGTTGGCGACATACATCGGGTCGTCTGAATTATATTTGTGGAAAGCGATGCCGACGAACTTGTCCTGATATTTCTCTTTCAGATATTCCATGCCGACCCATCCGCGCGTACACCAACCGCAGCCCGTGCCCGTGAATTCCTCGACCACCGTACGGCGAGCAGCGACGCGAGTAACATTCATAAACTGAGCCGAAACGGAAGTGCTTTTGCTGTTTGCCTGCCCATTCACCTTGTCAAGCGTCACTTTGACCGTATATTTTTTTATGTCCGCAACGCTCACGCCTTCGACTTCAATGATGTCTTTCTGGTTGATTCCCGCAGGAATCGGCTTTTCGAGCGTGAGGTGCTTCTGCGACTTCTGTCCGTCGATTTCGATGGTGTAATCGATGGATTCGATGGCATTTTTACCAGAATTGTCAACCAAAACCTGCGCCTTGAACGCTGTATTGGGAGTCAGCGTCAGAGATTCCATGTCTTCGAATGTCACGGCGTAATCCGGCAGATTCAAGTTGGTCACGGCAATCTGAAGGGGAGAAAGACCATAATCACCACCCGAATAATCGCCCCAACCACCTTCGTTGATTTTCAAGTACAAGGAATTGGCATCCGCTCCGTCAGCGACGGCGATAGGATAAGCTACCGTAGAGGTGAATGTGTAGCCGACATAAACATCGCCTGCGGGAATCACGTAGTCGGCAGTAAGCGGCGCATTCGTGTAGTTTCCGACAACGAAAGAGTTGTCGGGAACGCTAACCTCCACCGCGTTTGCACCGTCCAAATTGGTTCTTACCCACGCTGTGACGCTCGTCATCGATGTGGAAATGACGGGAATGTTGATGCTTTTCAGCGTACTACCTGCAAGAACATTCGGCAACTTCACCGCCACGTGGAATGTGGCAGCCGAACCCGTTCCGAGGCCAGTCCAACTGCTGCTATTTCCGCCGTAATAACTCCAATACGTTACTCCGTCGCCGCCGGCAAGCATCGGCGATTTTTCTGCGGTTTTCATACTCTTCTGCCCGAGTTTTCCGGCAGGATCTTTCTGTAAAGTTTGTGCCGAGGCAGCCGTCACGAATGTCAAGGCAACGATGATTGATAAAATTTTCTTCATAGTCGTATTTTTTTAACCTAATAACCTTAAAACCTTTTTACCTTTTTAATCGTTTTTCCATTGTCGTATTTCACAATGTTCACACCCTTCTGACCCTCGTTGATGCGCTGTCCCGAAAGGTTGAAGCGGTCGATTTCCTTCGCTTGGTCGTTTTCGATGTTATCCACCGAAGCCGGATCCTTGTAAATCATGTTCACCGTCACCTTCGGACCACTTTCGGCGAGCGTGTAAACCTTCGTCAGAGCGTTGTAGGTATAGGCGTTCACCTGCAATTCCACCGTGCAAGTGCCGAATCCGTCCTCGTCGGGAATCCATTCGGCCTGAATGTCCTTCTTCTCGGTCGGCCCGAAAGAGCCTTTTTCAGTGGAATACTGACCCGCTTCCTCCTTCATCACGCAATTCTGGGGAAAGCAAATCTGGAAAGCACCATTGGGCAGCGACTTGATGTCGTAGTCGATTCCCACATGCACATTTTCCTCTGTGGCGACTTTCACGTACAAGCCAGTCTTGAACATCACTTCGCCAAAAGCGTCTTTCTCGCCTTCAGCAACATTCACCGTAGTGCCGTCGGCAACTACTTTTCCGTCTTTATCGACAAACTGAACGGTCGGTTCGTTGTCGGCAAAGGCGAAATTCGCTGCAAAAAGCAGCATCAATACGGAAGTAAAAACCTTTTTCATTTTACAATTTGACTATTTTACGATTTGACAATTTTTTTTATTTGACTATTTGACTATTTCACGATTTGACTATTTCACGATTTGACTGAGTCATTTTTAACTTTTAATTTTTCACGGCTTACGCAGAGAACGCCGTCTTTTTCGTTCCACAGAAAGGCCACAACCGACAGGTTTTCAACCTTCCAATGGCTTTCGACAGTTTTCGAGTAATTGAATTCCACGAGGATTTTTTCCCCTGCACCTTGGCGATAGGCATCGCCGAAAAGGTCGTCGGTCAGCGAGGCGCGGAAAACGTGGTGATGAACGTAGTTTTCGTTGGCCGAACCGTCGCCCATCAGTTGAACATACTTGCTGTTGCCGCCCTCGGCATTGATTCCGTCCTCGACAATCCAAACTTGCAGCCGCGCATCGACATCGGCAGTGGGAACCGAGGGATGAATGACAATGTTGATCGTCTTTCCGTCGGCGCAAGTCGCCTGAAAATCCTCCAAAAAGACAGGCGAAGGCTTCTGCATTTCGGCTTGCACGGCTGCGGCGTATTGCTTCGTGTCGTAGATGGGTTCGCCACGGTTGATTTTCACGCCGGGCTGCGCCTCAATTCCCCAATGGTTGAAATATTTGTCGCCAGTTTCGGTGCCGAGGTCGCTCAGAAACGCCGCGCCCATGTTGGAACGCTTGTGGGCAAACGGACCGCTGTGGATGGCGACAGGAATGATGTTGTTCTCGCCGAGCGTATTCTGCAAATCAAGGATGACGTCGCTCGCCGCCGGACAATTCACGCAAGCCTGCCCCGTGAAATCCTCGATGAGCACGGCACGGTTCACATCGCTTGGCGGCACGTAGATGAAGCGTTCCGATTCGTCGATGTTGGAACAGGCTAAAAGAAGGCTGAGCGGTAAAATTCCCATCACCCACCTGACGATTTTTCCATATTCTTGTTTTCTTTCCATCATATTCAAAAATTGTAATTATACGACAACATAAAGCCTTTCTGCGCCGGCACATAGCGACAAACACCGCCCGAACAGTTGTAGCCGGCAGCCGTGCGACCGTAGCCCGCCTGAATGCGATGCGAACCAACGTTGTAGGTGACGAGTCCCTGATAGTAGTGGATATTCGTTTCACCGCAGTTCCATTCGTCGCTCACGGTGAACATCCAGTGGGGCAACACCGAGAGTTCGAGCAGCGCAAATGCCCAGTCGCCCTCGTCTTGCTTGGTCGTGAGATACTGCAACTCACCGCGCAGCGTCAGTTTTTTGTTCATTTTATACTTGCCTTCCGCCACGAAAATGTTGCTGTGAATCATTCCGCCTTCGCCCTCGACAATGGTCTTGTTGTAGCGTTGGTTCATATACATCAAGTTCAACTTGAAATCGCGGCTCAGACGCTTGTCGATTTGGACATTAAAATCTTGATAATAGGTTTCGTTGCCCCATTTCCAGAACGCCGAGCCGTAGCCGTCGGAACCTGCGCCCGTGAAGAACTCTCCGGGGAGAATTTCAGTGGCTCGTGGACTCTGGTCGATGGCGTGGACGTGCGAGAAATTGACTTTCACGCCCGTGCCGTACTTGCCGCCGAGAGCCGTATTTTTCTTGAACGTATAGCCCAATTCCGCCTGATACGCCCACTCGCCGCCGGGATGGGTGGCGTAGGGATAGGTTGCAGCGAGCGTGTAGGTGTGATCCATCGTGAAGGCTGGCAGATGGTTCAAGAACGACGAAGTTCCGTTCATCGACCGACGCGAGCGAAACGACATATTGTCAGAGCGTTTCGCCTGCAACAAAAGGCTCAGTCCGCGCTTCGAATACGAGGTTGAAAGCATCGCGACATAGCCTTTTCGGTAGATATAGCCATTGTCGAACGATGGGTCTTGCGTTTTTTGCGCATATTCGGCGAGAAGATTCCATCCGCCGTGCGACACACTCGCCCGCACATCCCACGCATTCACGTTTTCCGGCAGGTTCAGTTTGTAGGTCGGCAGGGCGAAAATCTCGTCTTCGGAAGCCTTTTCGTGCTTGTTCACAAACGATGCGCCGAGCGTCACGAAAGTGTTTCCGTCGGCAAGGGCGCGAATCCATCGGTCGAGATTCAGTTCGATGTCGCCGCCAGAAATCAGCGAATTTTTATTAAAACTCCAATATCGGCGTTGGAAGCCGCTTAAAGCCTTCAAACTTACGCCTTTCATAGGTCGAATACCCACACGGGCACCCAACAGAGCGTTGTCTATGCCGAGTGAGCGTTCTTCGTAGGTGCGGAGCACAAAACCCGAGCCAAATTGCTCGTAAAACGTACCCAAAGTCAGGTCAATGTACTCATTTTGGCCTTTCACATAAAAATGCGGAACGCCATAACCCTTAATATCTTTTTCAAAGCCTGGAAGCGGAAATTTCAAATATTCGAAACGTGCACCAGCCTCTAAATTTTCCATCGAAAGACGAACATCGACATAGGTGTTCGTCAGTGCCCAGTCGTCGGTTTTCTCCGTGCCGATGGCCTCGTCGTTCTGCGGAATGAGAATGTCGCTCTGGACGCTGCCCGTCACCACGATTTTGTCGGTCTGGGCGTTGGTCGAAACCGCGAAGAAACCAAGCAGAATCGTTTGAATCAGTTTTTTCATTTTTTCTGTTTTTTAATTTCCCTCGACATCTGAAGCGAGGGCCATGCTTCTGATTTTTTCAATCAATTCTTCCTCGGCACCATCGGTGTAGCCGTTATGTTTATACACGATTTTCCCCTGTCCATCGATGATGAGCACGTAGGGAATCATCTGGATGCCCAACTGCCGTTTGAATTCGCCGTTGGGGTCGAGCAAAACCGTCTCGAAAGGCCATTCGTGCTGATCGACCAACGGCTTTACTTTGTTGATGTTCTGCGCCTGATCGATGCTAATCGCCACGAGTTTCACGCCCGTTTCCTCCTGCCATTCCTCATAAACCTCGCTGATGGCGTCGAGTTCGCGGTTGCAGGGCTTGCACCATGTCGCAAAAAACGAGATAATCATCGGATTTCCGCCGTTCGACAGCGTGTCGGTCGTCACCGTCTTTCCGTTGATGTCCTTCAGCGTCACCGACGGCAGTTGCGCACTCACTTCAATGGCCATTCCGAAAACCATCAAAACAGCCAAAATCATTACCCTTTTCATATCTTTTCCTTGTTTAATAACACCTATTTTGTCCATAATACGCTGCAAAAATACGAAAAAATTTAGTAATTCCATCTTTTTGAGCCAAATTATCTCTGTTTATGCAAAAATTTTGTACCTTTGATTCACCCATGCGGCAAAAAATTTGTCGTAAGCCTCGTAAATGCCTTGATGGTGTGTCATCAGTTGCTTGGAAATGAGCACACCGACTGCTTTTTGCACACTGCTTGCAGAAGCCAAGTGGTTGGAAAGGATGAAAGCGGAACTGGTAATCTGCCGCACTTTTCCTTCCTTGCAGACAGCAAGGAAAAGATCGCGCTGACGGACGGTGAGCTGAAAAAGCGTGTCCTTGTAGGCTTCTTCGTTTTGCGCGATGATTTGTTGCTTGGCATGAGCCACATCGTCAATTGTCACCGTTTCGCCGATGGCTGTCGTGGCAAACAGTTGGTTGAGCATTTTCTGCAAATACCACGTCGTGCCGTCGAATTGTTCGTAAATATTTTCCACGACTCCTTCGGCAAGGTGTTTTTCGTGCTTTTCAAAGTGTTGTCGGGCAAAGGATTCATATTCAGCCAATGCCACAGGCTTCAAGAACATCAGCGAAACGCTCTGGTAAAAAGGTCTTGCAGGTGACGTGAACATTTCGCTCATCATGCTTTGATGCGAACCCGAAAATACAAATACGGCGTTACGGCATTGCTGCACGTAAGTGCGTATCATTGCCTCGACATTCTTTTCAGGATAGTTCGCGATGGCCTGAAACTCATCGATGGCGACGATGCAGCGTTTGTCGGCGGCTTCCAGATAGTTGAAAATTTCGTCGAGGGTGAATGTTGGCGATTTGATGTCGCCAATGCCGAGATGCCAACTGGCGTTGCCTTGTCCGTCGAACGAAATGCCCATCCGCAACGATGTGGCATACTGCAAAAATCGGTCGATGGCCGACTGTCCTCGCGACTTCAACTTCCTCACGATGGCGTGACCCATCTGATAAACCATGTCTTGCAGGTTTTTTGTCGCATAAATATCGACAAGAAACGTGTTGTATTGTTCCGACAGTTGCGGTTGCGAAAAACAATGTTGCAACAGACCTGTTTTTCCCATGCGGCGCGGGGAAATCAGTGCCGTGTGATTACCGTTTGTGAGCATCGAAATCAGCTGTTTCGTCTCGTCTTTGCGGTCGCAGAAATACTCCGCAGATTCATAACCGTATGTAATAAAAGGATTTTCCAACATAATCTTCTAATTTTTCGCTGCAAAGGTATATTTTTTCATTGGATTCTGCAAATTTTTATCCAAAAAAGATTATCCAAAAAGGATAAAATTCGTTTTTTGATGGTTTTTATACCTTTTCTTTTGCATTTTGCACGCTTATTCGTAACTTTGCAGGAAATTTCGGAAAAACTATCATTTGAACGATTATGGAATATAATTTCAGGGAAATTGAGAGAAAATGGCAACAGCGATGGGTGGAAAACCAGACTTATCGCGTCGTGGAGGACAAGACGAAGGAGAAATTCTACGTGCTGAATATGTTTCCGTATCCGAGTGGAGCGGGACTGCACGTGGGGCATCCATTGGGCTATATCGCGAGCGACATCTATGCGCGATACAAGCGGCAGCAGGGTTTCAATGTGCTGAATCCAATGGGCTACGATGCCTACGGACTGCCGGCGGAGCAATACGCGATTCAGACGGGTCAGCATCCCGAAAAGACGACTTTCGAGAACATCGACCGATACAGAAGTCAGTTGGATAAGATTGGTTTTTGCTTCGACTGGAGCCGCGAAGTGCGCACTTGCGAACCTGATTATTATAAATGGACGCAGTGGGCGTTTCAGAAGATGTTTGAGTCTTATTTTAGCCTCTCCCCCCTTACCCCCTCTCCAAAAGGCGAGGGGGAGAAAGCTGGCAAGGCGAGACCCATCGGCGAATTGGTTGCTTATTTTGAAAAAAATGGCACAAAAGGCTTGGATTTCTATGGTTTAGCGCAGTCTGAAAAGCTGAATTTTACGGCAGAAGAGTGGCTTTCGTGGAGCGAAGAAAAGCAACAGGAGGTGCTGATGAACTATCGCTTGGCTTATTTGGGCGAAACGATGGTGAACTGGTGCGCAGAACTCGGCACGGTGTTGGCCAACGACGAGGTGGTTGATGGCGTTTCGGTTCGTGGCGGTTATCCTGTCGTGCAGAAGAAGATGCGGCAGTGGTGCTTGCGCGTGTCGGCCTACGCACAGCGCTTGCTCGACGGCCTCGACACCATCGACTGGACGGAATCGCTGAAGGAAACGCAGCGCAATTGGATTGGACGGAGTGAGGGTACGGAAATGGTGTTTAAGATAGCCAGACCCCTCCCAACCTCCCCTGTAGGGGAGGAGCAAATTCTTCCCCCTTCAGGGGGACAAGAGGGGGTCTCTTCTTTCACGATTTTCACCACCCGTGCCGACACGATTTTCGGCGTCACCTTTATGGTTTTGGCACCCGAAAGCGAATTGGTTGCCCAACTGACGACACCCGAACAGAAACAGGCGGTCGATGAATATCTTGCCTACGTGAAAAAGCGCACGGAGCGCGAGCGTCAGATGGATCACCGCGTCACGGGCGTTTTCTCTGGTTCGTATGCCATCAATCCGCTCACGGGCAAGGAAATTCCCATCTGGATTGCCGAATACGTGTTGGCAGGCTACGGAACGGGCGCAATTATGGCCGTTCCAGCCCACGACAGTCGCGACTATGCCTTTGCCAAACACTTCAATCTGCCGATTATTCCGCTCATCGAGGGCGCTGACGTTTCGGAGGAGAGTTTCGATGCGAAAGAAGGAATTATGACTAACTCGTCGAACGGAGAATTTTCTCTGAACGGCCTGACCGTGAAAGAGGCGATTCAAAAGACGAAGGAATACGTCACGGAAAAGGGTTTGGGTCAAGTGAAGGTGAACTATCGCCTGCGCGACGCCATTTTCTCGCGCCAACGCTATTGGGGCGAGCCATTCCCCGTGTATTACAAGGACGGAATACCCTATATGATTCCAGAGGAATGTCTGCCCTTGGAATTGCCCGAAGTGAAAACCTATCAGCCGACGGCGACGGGTGAACCGCCACTCGGAAACGCGCAGAAATGGGCGTGGGATGTGGAGAAGCGCGAGGTGGTCGATAAATCGCTCATTGACAACACGACCGTTTTCCCCTTGGAACTCTGCACGATGCCCGGATTTGCAGGAAGTTCGGCGTATTATTTGCGCTATATGGACCCGAAAAACGACCAAGCGTTGCTGTCAGAGGAAGCTGCCGACTATTGGCGTTGCGTCGATTTGTATGTCGGCGGTTCCGAACACGCCACCGGCCACTTGATTTACGCCCGATTCTGGAACAAATTCCTCTATGACTTGGGCGTGAGCCGCGTCGAAGAGCCGTTCCAGAAACTCATCAATCAGGGAATGATTCAGGGAAGGTCGAATTTTGTGTATCGAATAAACAAAGCCCCCCTGTCGTCCCCCGAGGGGGACACGAATGTTCCCTCTGAAACGAATAATGCTCCTGTTTTCGTCAGTTTCGGGCAAAAAGATCAATATAATGTAACTCCGATTCACGTCGATGTCAATATTGTCAAAAACGATGTTCTCGACATTGAAGCCTTTAAAGCGTGGCGACCCGAATACGAAAATGCCACCTTCATTTTTGAAGATGGCAGTAGTTCTCTCTCCTCCTCGGGGGAGTCGGAGGGGGGCTCCAAATATATTTGCGGCTGGGCGATTGAAAAAATGTCGAAATCGATGTTCAACGTGGTGAATCCCGATATGATTGTCGAGAAATACGGTGCCGACACGTTGCGCCTCTACGAGATGTTCCTCGGTCCTGTCGAGCAGTCGAAACCGTGGGACACCAACGGCATCGACGGTTGCCATCGGTTCTTGAAGAAGTTTTGGAACTTGGTAGCCCCCCTGTCGTCCCCCTCGGGGGACACGAATGTCCAAGAAAAGGGTAATGAAGAGGCTTCCAGAGATGAACTGAAATCGCTCCACAAACTCATCAAAAAAGTGACGCAAGACATCGAAATGTTCTCGTACAACACGTCGATTTCGGCCTTTATGATTTGCGTGAACGAACTCTCGCAACTGAAATGCAAAAACCGCGAAGTGTTGCAGACGCTCGTCGTGCTCATCGCGCCGTTTGCGCCGCACATCGCCGAGGAACTCTGGGAAATGCTCCACTCATCACCCAACACCCAACATTCATCACCCAACAGCGTCTGCGATGCCGCGTGGCCGAAGTGGAACGAGGAGTATCTTGTAGAAAACAGCGTCCGTCTGGGCGTGGCTTTCAACGGAAAAACCCGCTTCGATATGGAATTTGCCGCCGATGCCGCCAACGATGCCATCGAAAAGGCAGTTTTCGCCGACGAGCGCACCGCGAAATACATTGATGGTCAGAATGTTGTGAAAGTCATCATCGTTCCGAAGCGAATGGTGAATGTTGTCTTGAAACCGTAAATCGTGAAGTGTGAAGTGTGGAGTGTGAAGTGAGAAGTGTGAAATCGTGAAGTGAAGGATTATGGATAAGAAAATCATCAGGGCAGAGGTGAAAGACTACCTCGGAATCACTTTCGGCCTTATTATGTATGCGTTTGGCTTCACGTTCTTCCTGATGCCTTACGAAATCGTGACGGGCGGCGTGGCTGGTATCGCCGCCATCACGCAGTATGCGACCGACATTCCGAACCAATACACCTATTTCCTCGTGAATGCCGCGCTGCTGTTGGTCGGTCTGAAGATTCTCGGCTGGAAATTCCTGATGAAAACCATCTACGCCATCCTCGTGCTGACCTTTCTCTTGGGTCTGATGAAGGAGTTTGTGCCACGCGACAATGCCGGCGAAATGGTGAAAATTCTCGGCGAAGGGCAGGATTTCATGTCGCTCATCATCGGCTGTATGCTGACGGGTTCGGCAATGGGACTGATTTTCGTGAACAACGGCTCGACGGGCGGCAGCGACATCATCGCTGCATCGGTGAACAAATATTATAATATGTCGCTCGGAATGGTGCTCGTCTTTGTCGATTTCGTCGTCATCGGCAGTTGTCTGTTCATTCCGCAGTTCGGCACGATGCTCGAAAGGCTCTATATGGTCGTCTTCGGCTTCTGCACGATGATTATCGAGAATTTTATGCTCGACTACGTTTATAACCGTCAGCGAAGTAGCGTTCAGTTCCTGATTTTCTCGGAAAAATGGAAGGAAATCGCCGACGAAATCGGTACGAAGATGGAACACGGCGTGACTATTCTCGACGGACACGGCTGGTACACGGGTCAGAAGCGCAACGTGCTGTGTATTCTGGCGAAGAAAAACGAGAGTCCCGCCATTTTCCGCATCATCAAGAGCATCGATCCGAGGGCTTTCGTCTCGCAGAGTGCCGTCATCGGTGTGTATGGCGAGGGCTTTGATCAGATTAAACATTAGCCCCCTCTAAATCTCCCCCAAAAGGGGGAGACTTTATCATTATACAATATATAAAAATTTATAATAAATTATGATGAAAATTGTTTTTGCGACAAATAATCAGCATAAATTGGAGGAAATTCGGCAGATTCTCGGCGAGAAATTCGAGGTTTTGTCGCTCAACGACATCGGCTGCCACGAGGAAATTCCCGAAGACCACGACACGTTGCAGGAAAACGCCTTGCAGAAGGCTCAGTATATCGCTGAAAAATACGGCTACGACTGCTTTGCCGACGACACAGGCTTGGAAGTCGAGGCTCTGAATGGCGAACCCGGCGTCCATAGTGCGCGCTATGCCGCCATCGACGGCGACGGCTCGGAAAGTCACGACAGCGAGGCGAATATGCGGAAATTATTGCGAAAATTAGGAAATAATAACAATCGCAAGGCACGATTTCGCACGGTTATCGCGTTATTAGAATCGGACGGCGAGGGAAAAACCACGAAATTCTTTGAGGGAATCGTCGAAGGCCGCATCGCCCACGAGAAAAGTGGCGAGGAAGGATTTGGCTACGACCCGATTTTCGTGCCCGACGGCTACAGTCAGTCGTTTGCCGAACTCGGCACCGACATCAAAAACACCATTTCGCATCGAGCGAGAGCGGTCGCAAAATTGGTGGAGTATTTGGGAAATTCTACTCAATTATAAAAAGTGAGAAGTCCCCAAAGGAACGGCCTTCCATACCGGCCATTGTTCCAATGGAGAACTTCTCGACTGCAAAAGTACAACAAAAAATCGAAATATCAAAAAAAATGAAGAAAATTCTTGTTTCATTCGCCATTTTTCTGGCTACAACCACGATTCAAGCCGCCAGTATCGGCTCGTGGAAGGCATATCTGGCCTACACCGACATCACCGAAATCGAGAAGGCCGGCCACGAACTTTTCGTGCTCGCCAGCAAAAATCTCTATCTCTACAACACGCAAGACAACAGCGTCCGCACGTTCAGTAAAATGGATGCGCTGAGCGACTGCTCGATTGCCCATATCGCGTGGAACCAGAAGGCGAAACGGCTCGTCGTCGTCTATGAAAACAAGAACATCGACCTGCTCGAAGCCAACGGAAACTGCACGAATATGCCCGAATATTATATGAAGTCGGTGACGGGCGACAAAAGCATCAACGACATCTACAATTTCGACCAGTTCGCCTATCTTTCCACGGGTTTCGGCATCCTTAAAATCAATGTTTCCAAGGCCGAAATCAGCGACACCTACCAACTCGGCTTCAAGGTGAATTATTGCTACATCGAAAACGGAAAAATCTTCGCCGCGTCGGAAACCAACGGACTTTTCGCCGCCAACCTCAACAGCAACCTGCTCGACAAAGCCAACTGGAACCGCGTGGGCGACTACGTCGGACGATGGAAAACCATCGACCCCGAACTGCTCGAAATCGTGAAAAACGCGAATCCCGACGGACCGAAATCGAATAGTTTCGAGTTTCTGAAATTCGCCAATGGAACGCTTTACACCGCCAACGGAATCGGTGCTGAAAAGGGTGTTGTCCAGACGCTGAAAAACGGCGAGTGGGGCAGTTTCAACAGCGAAAACATCAGTCAGACCACGGGATTGAGTTTTCCGGGCATTGTTGAAATCGATGTCGATCCGCTCGACCCGAACCGCGTGTTTGCCTGCACGAGAAACGGCGTTTATGAGTTCAACGACGGTCAGTTTGTGAAGTATTACAACTACAAAAATTCGCCCATCGAGATTTTCGACAAAGTCCACGAAGAATATGAGTTGATTCTCAGCGTGAAATTCGACAAAGAGGGCAATCTCTGGTGTCTGAACAGTCAGGCGCCGACGCAGTCCATCATCAAAATGGACCGGCAGGGAAATTGGTCGAGCCATTCGCACAGCGAACTGATGCGACTCAACGACGGCGGTTTTGTCAATAAAAGCCTCGGCTCGTTGGAACGGATGATTTGCGACAGTAAAAACCGACTTTGGTTCGTCAATGACCACTGGTATATTCCGTCGCTCTATTGTTACAATCCCGCCACCGACAAACTCGATGCCTACACCACGTTCACCAACCAAGACATGACGAGTTACTCCGTCGGAAAAGTGCATTGCGTCGAGGAAGACAAGTCGGGAAACATTTGGGTCGGCACGAATCTCGGTCCGTTCTATCTCGAACCGTCGCAGTTCGGTAGCGAAGAACCGACTTTCATTCAGGTGAAAGTGCCTCGCAACGACGGAACAAACTACGCCGACTATCTGCTCAGCGGCGTGAATATTTCGGCTATCAAGGTAGATGCCGCCGGACGAAAATGGTTTGGAACTTACGGCAACGGCGTTTATCTCGTCAGTGCCGACAACATGGAGCAAATCCACCATTTCACGGCGAGCAACAGCGAATTGCTGTCGGACTACATCGAAGATTTGACCATCGACGAGACGAATGGAGAAATTTTCTTCTCAACCTCCGAGGGTTTGTGTTCGTATATGAGCGACGCCACGACTGCCTACGAAACGATGGATAAAGACCACGTCTATGCCTATCCGAATCCTGTCAAACCCGATTATACGGGAATCATCACGATTGTCGGATTGTCGTATAACGCCGATGTGAAAATCGTCACGGCCAACGGCACACTCGTGGCTGAAGGTCGCAGCAACGGCGGCACTTTCACGTGGGACGGACGCGACCAAACGACGGGTCGGCGCGTGGCTTCGGGCGTTTATATGGTGATGGCGGCAACTGCCGAGGGAAATAAGGGAACGGTATGCAAAATCGCCATCGTCAATTAAGGCGGCATTGGAGTCTTGCCGTTGTCGGGCTGCTTTTTCCGCTGTTTTTGGTAGGAGCCATCCCGATTTTGCCCACTTTCGACGACTGGACATCGCTTGTTTCGCCCTCGCAAGAGCCGTTTTTCACGAAAGAACGATTCCTATTTTTCGGCTATCACTGGCGACCCTTCGACTCGATTTTCGGCTACATCGTCGGACGAAATCCGCACTTGCTTTTTCCCTTGTTGAATCACGTTTGCGTTGTCGTTGGACACGTTGTCGGAGCCGTTCTTTTGTATCAAATTTTGATGAAATTGAACTTCGGAACAATTTCCAGAAACCTCGCGACGCTGTTTTTCTTCCTTTCGCCCGCAATGTTGGCGACGGTGCTCGCTGTCGATGGCTTAAACCAGACTTACGCCAACCTGTGGGCAATGGCTTCAATGCTTGCGTATTTGTCGCTCAGCGGGCAAAAAAAATACGTTTTCTGGCTCGTTTTCGTCGCGATTGGAACGCTTTGCAAGGAAAACGCGCTGATGTGGACGCTGATTGCGCCGATTTTGGCTTTCGGATTCGACAAAATCGACTTCCGAACATTGCGAAAAGACATTGCGATTGCCGTCGTTCTGATGGCGATTTATGCTTTCGCCGTCGTCGTTTTACCGAGCAACATAGTCATCCATCCAGAATACGTGCCGGAAGGCTCGAAAACCTTCACAAGTTTCTTTAAATTCCTGCTTTCCACGTGGATGGCGGTCGATTTCGTCGCCTTGCTCCACGCGCCAAGCCGAAACATTTTCATTGCCGTAGCCACAATTTTGCTTTCGCTGCCTTTGCTTTATTTCCTTTTCGTTAAAAATGCTTCGCTTTTCAAGCAAAAACCGCTGATTTGCCTCGTCCTCAGCCTTTTCATCGCCGTCGCACCGCATCTTTTCACCGTTTTCAGCATGATGCACGCTTACGCAGGATTGGCTCTCGCCGCCATAATAATCGCAACCGTAATCGACCGCGCAAAAGACTTGAAAATCCTCAAAATAGCCTTTTTACTTTATTTTGTGGCGGCGATTTTCGTCGATGTTCATCTCTGGTGGAAATCCTACCAATCGGGACTCGTCGGGCGACAGATGGCGAGTGAAATCGTTGAAAAAACGACGATTCCGCCGAAAAAAGCTTTTTTGATTATCATCGAAGACGATTATCCGCGACTTTCGTCGTTTTGCGTCGTGCCGTCCGACGCACTCGGGTGGGGTAGGGCAGTGCAGTTTGAAACCAATTACGAATGGCCGCAGGAACTCAGCGACACGACGATTCAGCGCAACGAATTTGCCAAAAAAACGGCTCAAGAATTAGCCCGACGGCAACTCGATTCCCAACAAAGCGATGCCGTTTGGATCATCGACAAAAAATCCATAGAAATTCTCCCCTGATTTTTTCCACAACAATCAATAATAATCTTATTTTTTTTATTTTTAAAGAAAAAAACTTTGTTGATGATGTTATCCCGTTGAAAATTTGAAAACTTTTTTCCTAAAAATTTGGATTTTTCAATTTCCACATTTGAAATTCATTTATCAACAATTTTTCAATTCATTAAATCATTGATGTTCAAATCATTATAAAGTTTTCCACAAAAACGGAAAAATACCCGATTGTGGATAATTTCATAACTTTTTTTCTGTTGATTTTGTTGAAACTCGTCGGAAAACCAACTGATTTTCTCCAACTTTTCCACGATGATTCAGCGAAAATTTTTTCCACTCGGTTTTTCCAACTTTTTCCGCAAAGTTTTCCACAGAGTTATCCACAACTGTTATTTTACCACCGACGAAATAGGACTTTTGTTTCCCTTGATGCCGACGATGAAGGCTTTGGCTGAGCCAAATTTCAGGAACATATCGAGGCGCACGGGAATGTGGTTTGGGTCGTCGGTGACGTAGAAATCGACGATTTTCTTGTATTTTCCGTCGCTGAGTTCCATATACGAGAGTTGCAGGCAGCGATATTTCACGCCGTTGTCGCCCTTGACGGTGGACTTTCCGCGATAGACGATTCGCGCTGGCTCACAGCTGTTTCCATCGACCATTTTGAAGTCGATGGCGTGGTCTTTTTTCCAGTTCGAGGGGTCGAAAGAGCGGGCGCGGACGAACATCGTGAGCATATCGAAAACACATTCGCCATAGGATTTTTTCAGCCAGTCGCTGCTGCCGTCGGCCTTCTTCCGATGCTGTCGGATGTTGGGTTTTCCGCCTGCGTAGTCGTAGAAAACTTCGTCGATGTAGTAGCGTTTGCCCTCGCGAGCGGCCTTTTTGTAGTAAAGCGGCGCAAGGTCGAGCGTGGAATAGCTCAGCAGGGTGTCGCGCAACACGAAATATTGATCGACTTTGTCGTTTCCGCGCGTGATGAGCGACGCACGCCACGCAGCCTTGCCCTTGTAGTTGCTCTGCACGGTGGACATACTCGCCGTTCCGGCCTTCACCCACACGAATTTCCAGTTGTAGTAGAGGTTGTAAGTCAGATGTTCGCCGCCTTTGAACGCCGTGTTTTCAAGCAGACATTGGGCGAAGGAAATCGACGCTGTCAGCACGGAAAATATTAGAATTACCAGTTTTTTCATCATTAAATATTTATTTTTTTTCATTTTTTCTTTATTTTTTTGGTGGTTTGAAAATTATTTGTACCTTTGCAGTGTCCTTAGTGACTACCCGCTGAGTATGCGTGGGGGTTATGAACCTTATCGTCACGCCCCAGAGGCCATCATTCGATGGCTTTTTTATTTACCTTTTTATATTTTCACCCTTATACGTGATTCCCAACTGCTTCGCCCGTTCTGCGTTTTTATTGCGAATAGTCTTTTGTTTTTCGGCCTTCTGCTTCGTGATTTTCTCAGGTTTTTGCAGGTAGAGAGGCCGCTCCGTCGGGTTCCACCGCAGGTTCACATCCCATTTCGCCTTACACTCGATGGCTTCGTGATGGAAATAGACAGGTTCGGGCTGTCGGTCGGCATCGTAGTCGCCCGTGTCCCACACGCCGTTGCCGTTTTCATCGACGAACATCTGAAGGAAATACGAGCCCGGATCGACATAGGGAAATTCGGCTTGTCCAGTGGTTGAAACGACCTGTTTCACAGGGTTTCCAGAGCTGTTGAGCAGTTGCACGACCGCGTTTTTCCCGTTCATTCCGCCGAGCGCAACCGCCAGTTTCGAGTAGGCTTCCTCGCTTTTCACCTTCAGATTCATTTTGACGGCGTTGCAGTTTGTTCCGTAGATGTCGCTGATGGCTGCGCTGTCGATTTCGAGGCTGTATTCCGCGCCCAACTGCCAGTTTTTGCAGATTTTCAACTGTCGGACACCGTGCGGCTGCAACTCGAAATCGGTCGCCTGCCAAAGCGTATCGACCTTCATCGAAAGGCGGATTTGCGACGAATCGACCTTTTCAAACGGCGTCGGCGAATCGATGAAAATCGTTTGGTCGGGGTCGAGTTGCCCAGCGGCTTTCACCTTGATTTCCAATAACTTAGGCGGCATAATGCTGTCGTAAGACTGACCGCGTCGTTTCTGTTTTTCCTGCGCCTTCGCCCAGTCTTCATATTCCTTTTGCTTCTGTTTCAGCCGCTTCGCATACGACGTTTTCGGAATCATTTCGAGCGTGTCGGTCTTCAAAACGAGGTTTCCGAGCGTGTCGGTTTCGTTGTATTGTAACTGCATTTGCAGCGTGTCGCAATTGACGAGCATCGTGTCGCGCAACCAGTAAGTAATCGTGTCGCGTTTTTCGTTGGCTTCCACGACGAAAGCATCGGTAGAATCGAAGTTAAGTCCTTTGATTTCAGGAAGTTGCGCGTCTCCGTAGGTAAAGAAAAGGTTGATTCTGTCGGCGTCTTTTCGCTCGGTTTTCAGCAAATGACGCTCGGTTTGGACTTCCGTGAAAGCCCGCAAAACGATGTCATCGGGCAGGAAATGGGTGTAGGGAATCGCCAGAATCCGCTCGATGTGCAGCGTGTCGCGCCAGATGGTGTCGTGTCGCGTGTCGGGCTTCGACGACGGTATGAAAATGTCGTGGTTGAAGGCGATTTTCTCGTTTTTCTGCGAGAATGCATAGTCGCCGTCCAAGTCTTGCAGCGCGAAGGCTCGATAACTGCCCGGCGCAATGCCCTTGATGACGAAATGGCCTCGGCTGTCGGTTCGCGTGAT
>JAFYJH010000068.1 GCA_017538195.1 Prevotella sp. | reverse complement strand
CTTCGTTGTAGTCGTGAAGAAGCAACAGACCGCCGATTGCACAACCTGCCAATAAGAACAATGCATGGAGATACCTTTGCCAAAAGATAATGCCGTTTTCCGAAATATGAAGGGAGATAGACAGGATGGCAAGGGCTGGTACAAATAGAATCAGCGCGTATTCTATGACACGTTGTTGCAACTCTTTTCGATGTGTCGACTTGTAGTCTTTTTCGCCTGCGTTATCGAGGGCTTCAAACAGCATAACATAGCCTGTGAACAATGTGGCAAAGTCATCGTGTTTGATTCGTTCCCGTTTGTGTTTTTGGGGATTGAGCCATTCTATGTATTCTTCTGTCCAACCAAAGACATAAGCAAAAAGTTCTTCTTCCTGTTCAGTCTTAATTTGAACCAAAAAGTTTCTTGCTTCAGAAGGAAGGACATGCAAGTCTTTTATGTTGAGGGCACAAGAATCTATGCCGAAAGATTCCAAAACATCGCGTATAGCCAAAAGACTTGGAAAATGTGGATGATTTTTGAGCATTTCAAACAGATTTCGCTTAGAAACTTTTATATTTAAGTTCCTAATCACCCAAATTACCATTTCCTCAACATTCGTCTGTGGATGTAATAAAGCATTGATATTATTCATCTTACTTTGATATAAATTTTAACTTTTTGGTGGACTTGGTAAAAATGTTGCTGCAAAAATACTATGAAAAAGAAAATACCTCCAAATTTTTGAAGACATTTGAGTCGTACCAAAATCGTACTAAAAATGAAATAGGCGCCCTGGAATGCCTGTATTTAAAGGCGTATCAGGAAATTGTCGTACCAAAATCGTACCTGACGAAAAACGGGTGAAAATTCTTGTTTCTTTACTATATATGCAGTTGATGAACATTCTTTCACGCCTGCGCCTGCGAGGAAACCAATTCAAAGTAATGCCCTTTTTTCTCCATCAGCGACTCGTGGTTGCCGACTTCCACGATAAAACCTTTGTCGAGCACGACAATCTGGTCGGCATTGCGGATGGTGCTGAGGCGATGGGCAATGACCACGACCGTCCGCTGTTCAAATGCACCGTTCAAGGCATCCACGATTTTCCGTTCGTTGATGGTGTCCAAGGCATTCGTGGCCTCGTCGAGGAACAGGAATTTCGGGTCGCGATACAAGGCACGGGCAATCAGCAGGCGTTGTTTTTGGCCGCCGCTCAAGCCGCGCCCCGTCTCACCAATCATCGTTTCAAAACCTTTCGGCATCGCATTGATTTCATCCTCGATTTGCGCAATGCGGCAGACTTCACGCAGGCGGTCGTAGTCAATGCGCTCATCGTCCAAGACAATGTTGTTCAGAATCGTGTCGCTGAACATTTTACCGTCCTGCATCACTACACCGCACAAATTCCGCCATTGGCGCAGGTTGATGGCATTGACGTTCATCGTGTCCATCTTGATTTCGCCGTAACTGGGCTTATACAGCCTCACCAACAGCTTCAACAAGGTCGATTTGCCGCTGCCGCTGCCTCCGACGATGGCCGTCACCTTGTTTTCGGGGATTTGCAGGTAGATATTCCGCAAGACCATCGGCGAATTGACGGTGTATTGAAAATGCACATTCTCCAACCGAATCGTCTTCTTTTCAGGCAAAATCGTGGTGCTTCCGATAGACAGCAGTTCCTCTTCATCCTCCAACTGGCGGATTTCATTGATGCGCAAAAAGCTGATTTTGGCATATTGGGCAGACACCACGAAGTTGATGAACTGCACCAGTGGGCCGTTGAGCATTCCAATGATGAACTGCGTGGAAATCATCATGCCAAATGTGATTTCGCCCTCAATCACCGCCATTGCACAGAAGAACACGATGGCCATATTCTTGATGCTCTCGATGAACTGCGCACCCAGATTTTGGGCGTTTGTCACGGCCAGCACCCGTTTATTGACGTGGTAGAGCCGTGCCTGAATCTCCTCCCATTTCCATCGGCGGTGTTTCTCGTAGTTATAGATTTTGATGTCCTGAATAGACGAAACCGTTTCCACCCAATAACTCTGGTTTCGGGAAAGCAGTTCAAAATACTCCCAGTCCAATTTCTTGCGGATGCTCAAAAACAGCAACACCCAACACACATAGAGAATCGAACCTGCCAAGAAAATCAGGAAAATGACGGCGTTATAGACCAAAAGAATGATGGCAAAGACGACAAACGTAAGTGTGGAAAAGACCAGCGACAGCGAGTTGTTCATAATGAAACTGCGGATGCGCTCGTGGTCTTGTGCGCGTTGCAGGATGTCGCCCAACAACTTGTTCTCAAAGAACGTGACGGGCAGTTTCATCAGCTTTATCAAGTAGTCGGAAATCAGGGCGATGTTCACCCGTGCCGTGATGTGCAACAGAATCCAGTCGCGCAACACATTGAAAATCATCACGCTCAGCAGAATGGCAATGTTGCCAATCAGCACCATATTGATGAATTTCACATCAGAGGTCTTGATGCCCACGTCGATGACGGCTTTCGAGATAAACGGCAACATTCCCTGCAAGGCCGTCACCACGAGCATAATGACGAAAATCAGGCTGAAATTGCTCTTGTAGGGGAAAAAGTATTTGAGAATACTGGCAAAGCTGTTCTTTCGCTGCTCGCGTTCCGCCTTGCTGTCGCGAAACTCTGCGGTGGGCTCCACGGCGAGCAACACGCCTTGATTTTCTCCTTTCTGATACCATCCGCGCCGAAATTCCTCGTGGCTGTACTTGATGCGCCCTTTCGCAGGGTCGGAAACCCAGATGTGCTTCTTGTCGGAATGATACACCACGATGAAATGGCTGTCTTTCCAAAACACGATGGCAGGAAAGGGAATGCTGTTCACCACATCGTCAATGGTGCACTTGATGGCCAATGTGCGCAGGCCGATGCTCTCCGCGCCCGTGCTCAAATCGAGTAGCGACACACCTTCTTTGGTGATGCCGCAGCGGTCGCGCATATATTGCAGCGAATAGTATTTACCGAAATGCTTGGCAATGATTTTCAACGAGGCAGGCCCGCAGTCCTGCGAATCCATCTGATACTCTACGGGAAAACGATGTAAAAACATTTTTTTATTTTTCTCCTTTTGACTTCAAATTATCAAACAATCTCTCAATCAGCCGTTTGCGCTTGGTGATGATTTCTGCCGTTCCCTTGCTCTCGAAATCGAGTGGAAGCGTCCTTCCAAAATTCGTTTTCAAGCCATCGGGAAACGCGACGACCACCAAATAGGCATCGACATCGCCATTCTGCGTTTTCAGTTTGTTGGTCATACGCGAAACCGACCGAACCGTACCTTTCAACAATCCGTATTCATCGTAGGGATAGTTGTTGATTTTCACGTTGGCCGTCTGTCCTTCCTCCACTTTTCCTGCACCGAAGGAGGGAATCACCACCTCGCCCAGAATGTTGTTTTTGTCGGGAATCATCGTAAATAGTTCCTGACCTGCCTGCACAAAGCTGTTGTTGCGCCAAAAACCGAGGTATTCCAGTTCGCCGGCAATCGGCGAGTACAGCAAATAGCGTTCTTTCCACAGGCTGATGCTGTTCTCCAGTTCGTTCTTTCGGCTGATGTAGTCGGAAAAGGCTTTTTCCTTGGTTTCGGCCTCTTCCAGAAGAATGCGCTGCATCTCCAACTGGTTTCGCGCCACTTCCGACTGCTTTCCGAGTTGGCTGCTTTGCAGGTTCAGCCGTGCCTCCTGAAGCGACAGGTGGGCTTTGTGCTGCTGTTGGTATTCCTGTTCGCTGATGCCTTTGGCAGCCAACAAAACGCTGTCCTTCCGCAATTGCTCGGCGGAAGTGTGCAGAATCCGCTTTTTCAGTTGCATCTCGTCGTCCATATTGGCAATCACGGCCTCATCCTTTGTGATTTGCTGCCGCAGGTTTTTCCGCATCGTCGTGTAGATGTCCGACGAACACAACCGTTGGTATTGCAGATAGGCAATCAGAAAAGCGTTGTAGGCCGAACTGACCTCGCCCAAGAGTAGGGTATCGGGCAATGTCTCATTTTTGCCTTTTCCCTTTCCGAGTTTGGCCAGTAGCGAATCCAACAACAGAATATGTCGGTAGTTCGCACCGCTTTCGATGTAGCCGATGACATCGCCCTTTTCCAGTTGCGATTGGTTGGCTTGTAGCAGGGTGAGCCGTCCGTTGCTATTCGCCACCAACCGCACGGGCGCAGCCGTAGCCGTCACCGAAATCTGGCCATCTACGGTGTCGGGGTATTGTATCAGGAATCCCAATAATATGATGATTCCCATCAATACGCCGACACACAACGCCACCCACTTCACCCAATAGGTCGGCATTCGGTCGATGATTGCCTGCACTTCCTCCGACCTATCGATTGTTTCGTCCGGCAAGGAAATTTCTTGCTCTGTTTTGATATTTTCTTCTGTTGTCATTTGTCTTTTCTGAATTTCTGCGCCACCTGATGAATCAAGTTTAGGCGATAATCTGCTTTTTTAAAATGGTTGGTAATCATCCCTGAAATCTCGTCATTGGCACGGGTCACATCTGAATAGCCAAAATCCGTCTGGATGGAAACAAACGGGTACATCGTCATTTTGTCTTTCGCAATCGCGGACAGAACGCCGTCGGCAGTGTCGGTGTCCTTGAAATCATAGTCCAGAATCTTCTGAAACAAGGGCTTGAACACCACGATGAACTGCGTACACCAGAACCAATCGACCCAATAGCGGTTACTTGCTACAGGAACAGCCGTGCCGAAACCGCCGATGCCGCCAGACAGCAGTTCCGCGCCTTGCTCGTTGGCACCGATGATGCTTGCCAAAAGGTATTCCTTGCTGTATTGAGGCGTGAAAGTATGGTCGTCCTCGCAGATGATCATAATATCATCGTCGTTTTCGATGGCCGTTTCCACCGCGTTCACCATACTTTTCCACAATCCTACGGCACCGATCGGATGCTCTACGGCATCAATCCACGTTAATTTGAACTCCGATTTTCCTCGGAACTGCGCCTTGATGTGCTTGCGGCGGTCTGTGCGGTCTTTGAGGTTGATGACATAGACGGGAAGATAGAAATTGCTTTCGGCTTCCTGTTTCTTCTTTTTCTTCTTGTGCATTTTGACCGTTTCCTCGAAGATTTTATTGACTTTCTCGCCCCACACATCCCAGTTCAGGCGCGTTTCATACTCCCTGCGCGACGATTGGCGAAGTTTGAGATAGTTCTCTTTATCGCTGAAAACCGTCTTGATTTTCTCGGCGTAATCATCCGCCGTAGCGTCGGGCGGCAACAAAAAGCCGTTTTTGCCCTCTCTGACGGGTTGGCTCACGCCGCCCACGTTGGCGGCGATGCTCGGTACACCGTAGGCCGATGCCTCGCAGAACACGATGCCGAAAGCGTCGAACTCAGTCGGAAGAACCAAGAAATGCGCCGTTTTCAGGATGTTGCAAAGCCGTTCCAGATGTTCGGGCTTCGATTTGTCCAAGAAGGGAATGAGGGTCAAATCCGAATCTTCGTTATCGGAAAAGTCAGGCGGAACGCTGCCAATCAGCGTACAGGTGCAGGGGAAACCTTCGCCTTTCAGCTTTTTGTACGCCCCCAACACCTTATCGCCGCCCTTTTTCTCCCAGTTCCGCCCGATAAACACCAAGTTGCAGACATCCATCGAAATCTCCGCCTGATAGTCCGAAGGATTGGGAATGTTCGCCCCGAACTCCACCACGCGAATTTTCGATTTTTTCGCGTGGTAGTGGGTGATGGCACTGTCTTTCGTCCATTCCGACGAATACAACAACAAATCAACACTGTTTATTAGTTGCTGTTCTGTGGTTTCTGCCAAATTCTCATAATACCCATCCTTGATATTCAGGAAGTGTTTAAACAAGTCAAACGTAACATCACTAATATATGCAATCGGGATGGTAACATCGAGTCCTATCCCCATATAATAGTCTCGCAGAACAACCACATCAAAGTTACCCTGATTGATTTCATCAGATAAAATTTGGGTAAATGTGGTAGCGTAATTCTCTGGATAGTATGGTTCTTTTTTCCCTAAAAAACGATGATGCCAATAACCACCCTTTGCAAAATTTCTACCAATCCAAACCACTTCATACCGCTTGCAAAGAGCATAATAAATGTGATAAAGACTACCCGACCAACGTTGCAAGTCGTGGGGATTTAATGAGGATACGAATGCAATTTTCATATGTAACGTACGCGATTATTATAATAATGGGCTATTTTGCGTTTTTCCATTTCACCTATTTTCTTGATTTTGTGTTTTCGTTTATCGTAAATCACCATAATACGTTTTCTAAAAAGGCCGCCAAACTCGCTATATGCATAGTGTTCCAAATAAACAGTATCGCCTTGATGGGTAAAGACTGGATTTAAATCCATACTCTTTAAAACATTCAGCGAATCTAAGACTGTACGCACCTCCATCAGGTGTTTTCTCTGTTGTTCATTGGTTTTTATTGTATCAACTTCAAAATCAAGTTCCACCTCTTCAAATTTCGCAAGATTGAGCATTATCCGATTGACATCATCAGAACATATAATCAGATTTTCAAAAGAATATCCCATAATACCCCGCATACCGAACTGTTTTGGGGAAACAAACAGCAGGTATGCTTGCCAGAAACTCATATCCGAACCACTTAATCGAATTTTCTCAAAAGGCAGGATGAAAGGCGTGTGACCTTGAACCTTTTTATAATTCGCATTTTTTGTCTGATCTGAAAGACCAGAATTCGCATCTCCCCTCATAATGGAACAATATTTCCAGAATTCTTCGTCAAAATAGTCTTTGTCTGGGCGTTTCATCGTTTTTTTTCTGGCATATAAGCGTAAGATGGAATCGTCTCTTGGAGCTAACCCTTTCGCATAATCTTTAAGACTTTGAGAGTATGTCTTCCTGAAATCCGACAGGATATAATGCTTGTCTAATTTCAATTCATTCAGCGGCTTCAATAGAATGGACAAATCATCTAATTTATCTTCATAATGTTTTACCGCACACTCAGACACCACAATGCGATATTGTTTTTCAACCTCGCAATAGTCACTTTGGGCACGGCAAATCATCTGACTCACAACAAACCCTATTATCATCAAATATCTCATTTTCTTCATAACGGTAGAATCAAAAAAATGATTATTTAGTAAGCGGTTCAAACACTATTTTATTTTACAGTATAGCCATACCACTCCAATACTTCTCTCCAATTCATACTTTTAATATAATCCTTGAGTTCTTTATTACGATCCCGTATGTAGGGGTGGTCTTCTGGCAATTTTTTTTCAGGATCTGCAAAATAATCTATAAAGGCTTCATACCATTTATCAACTCCTTGTAGAAACTTCGTTAAGTTTACGGTCTTCTCAATTATCTGACCACCTTTCCATTTACGTTTTATCGCACCATCTATCCAATTGTAATAATCGTTGTATAGATTACCTAAGAGGGCTTTATTCGCAGAACCAGTTAACCAAGCCATAAGGTTTTCTTGATATTCAGTCGTCGAGGCGTAAATACCAGTATTCGCTAACCCTAATTGATCTTGATATTTATGAAATAGTTCTTGTCTTATGCTATCTACAAAGTGGGATGGCTGAAATTCATTAGAAGGGTTATGAGTTAAGTATATGGTTATTTCTCCATCACCGCTAATTGCGGTTTGAGCAGCTGGTGCATTGCCCTGTTCGAATCTCTCTCCCCAATACTGAGGTGTGACGAATATACATGTTAATTTCCCACTATTCTTTAATTGATAGTATAATTCTTTCTGGTTTAATGGAAGTAGGTTCGCAATTGAGTCAGCACTAAGATTATAGAGCACGTAGCCGTTATTATCACTTCCATTGTAGTAATCCCCATCATATCCGCCACCAAAAATACCATCATAGCCACCACCGCCAAAATATGTGTAATAGTCTTGTGTCAAATAAGAAACAACGTTAGGTGAGAACTCCACCCATCCTTTCCTGAAGGATGTTCCCATTTCTTCCCACTCCCACAGAGTAAAGGGATCTGTACGCGTTCCTGCTCCCCCACCAACAAACGATGTCTGGATTTCGTTTTCTACTACTGGCAACATTATTGCCAATTCACTCAAACTCTTTCTTGTTAACTTTTTCATTGCTGTAAATTTTCAAAAGGTTATTAAAATTGTTTTTTAACTAATATTTCTTCCAATTCAACATTTCGTTTAAAGTCGTAGAGTGCCATTGTGCGCAGCGTGAAATAGCTATCGTAGGTGTCGCGGATGGCGGAATAGTAGCGTTGCAGGGCACTGTTCTGTTGGTCTTGGGCGTTTGTGAGTTCGTAGGCGGAAACCTTGCCGAGCGAGAACTTCCGCACGAGCATCGCAGACTGCTCTTGCGCGAGTTGGTAGGCTCTTTCCGCCGTCTGCCAGAGTTTCACGGAATGGTTGTAGTTGTTGATGGCTTCGCGGATTTCGTTTTCAAATTCGCGCAGTCGCCGCTCGCGTTCAATCTTGCTTGTCTCGTAGCTGTTTTGGGCGATTCGCAGGCGGTTTCGGTTGATGCCCCATTGGAAAACGGGAATCTGGAACCCCACGACGATGGACTGCCGCGTGTTCACGTTGCGATAAGCCTCAATGAACGTGTCGGCGTATTTGTTCACACCGTAGTTCAGGCTGATGTTGCCGTTGAAACGGCTGTTGAGTTTCGCCGAATAGAGGTTGCGCTCGGCTTCCAATTGTTGAATTTCCAATTGTTTTGAAAACGGATTGTTCTGTTTGACATACAACAGGGCTGTGTTGGGGTCGATGGCAAAAGGCACATCGAATGTCGGAATGGTCACTTCCATCTTGTCCGTTCCCAGAAACACCGCCAGCCGTTCTTGTGCCGCAACGTGGCTCTGGCAGGCTTTTTCGTAAGAATATCGGGCATTGGCGGCCTGCAGTTCGATTTGTTTGTAGTCGTATTCGGTGATGTGTCCGTTTTTCAGCTTGATTTCCGCGAGTTGCAACAGCGTGTCGGTGTTGAGCATTGTTTGACGCGAAAAATCCTGTTCCATTTTCCCGAATAGGGCAGCCATAAAAAGACCCAATGCCTGTTGCTGAATCTTTGACAGTTTCGAGCAATATTCCTTGATGGCGATTTTGTTTTTCGCGTATTCAATTTCTTTTTCGAGTCGGTTTTGCTTGCCGCCTCCCCAGAGTTGCTGAGAGTAGCCAATCGAAAAGGGCGTGGTGCTGAAACTGTTGCGGTCGCTGGAAAATTCGTTGAGGTAGTTGAGGTTGCTCGAAACGTTTAACTCGCCGCCCGTCAGTCCGATTCTCTGCCGCACGGTAATGCCCGCGCTGCTGTTGTTGGAATAGTCGTCCACGTAGGAATAGCTGCCGTCGGTGGGATTCTGAAGCAGGCGCAGCGAACGGTTGAAACTGACGGGATTAAAGCTGAACGACAGCGAGGGAAGATAGCCCTTTTTGTAGTTTTCAAATTGAAGCAACTCGCTTTGAAACGCGAGTTGCTCAATTTGTGCAGCAGACGATTTCAACGACAACACATTGACAACCTCATCAAGCGTCACCGTCTGAACGGCTTCTTGGCTGTAGGCGACTCTACTGACGAAAAGACTTGCCAATAGTGTTATGAATATGAAAAACCGCTGCTTCATCTATTACCCAATAAACTTATATTACAATTCAATCCATCCCCAGAAGCAATAGCGTCCGCGAATGATTTGGAGTTTGTACTCGCCAGAAGCCAGTTCAGGCAATTCCCATTCCGTCGTTCCGTTGGGAAGGACGACGGAATAGACGATTTCCTCGTCTTCATCGACAAGTTGAAGCGTACAGCCACTGCACGGCTCGTCGAAATACAGCATGAAGCCGTCGAGGAATACAATGGGAATTTGCACGGCGGAAGGACGCGGAGGTGCCTTGTGAGGGCCGGTATTCGGTAGGGTGGGATTTTCTATGGATACCTCCAAATCCACCTGTTCAAGATCTCCATCCGCGAACGCAGAAGTGGGTGCGGAAAATGCCATGCAAGCGATGGCAACGATGGTTAAAACATTCTTTTTCATTTTGTTTACGTTTTAAAATTAGTAATTTTTGTGATAATTAACTCACTGCAAAATTACACGGAAAAAGAAAGTGCCTCCAAATTTTTGAAGGCATTTGAGTCGTACCAAAATCGTACTAAAAATGAAATAG
>JAFYJH010000067.1 GCA_017538195.1 Prevotella sp. | reverse complement strand
TGCCTTTGTGCATATATTGCCTTCATTCTCGTCTTTTGTATCAATGACTATCAAAGTTCTTTTATTCATTGTTGGTAGACTCTCCACAAGTTCATCCATAGCCCACTTTCTAATTTTATTGCTATAACAACTTAAATATTCCAGTATCGTGTTTTTTGAAACATTAAGTGAGTTTAGTTTGTTGTTAAAGCAGGACAGTTCTCTTAGTGAAACATTATTTGAAAGATCAAGTAAAGCCAAATGATTACCTCCACAATTCAAATTTCTTAACACGATGTTTTTCGAAACATCAAGTGTCATCAATTGATTATCTGTGCAGAAAAAAGTTAATAATTCGACATTCTTCGAAACATCAACTAAAGACAATTTGTTATTGTTGCATCTCAACTCTATTAACCCTGTATTTTTCGAAACATCAAGCGTACTCAACTGGTTTATAGAGCAGTTCAAAATTCCTAATCGAAGATTTTTTGACACATCAAGTGCAGTAAGTTGGTTGTCAGAGCAATTTAAATTCCACAACCCAATATTTTTAGAAACATCGAGTGAAGTCAATCGGTTTCTCCAGCAATACAATTCGTCCAGTTTTGTATTTTTCGAAACGTCAAGTGAGGACAGTTGATTGACTTGACAGTACAGTGATGTCAGAGCGGTATTTTTTGACAAATCGAGTGAGGTCAACTGATTAAACCAACAGTTCAAATAATTCAGGGCAGTATTTTTAGAAACATCAAGTGATGTCAGTTGGTTGCCATAACAGTTCAATGATGTCAGTGCGGTGAAGAACTCGATGCCCGTGAGATTAGAGATGGATTTACTCCTAATATCTAACTCTGTCGTGGCAGCAATTTTCTCTGCGGTGACTTCTTCGCCTTCGTTAATTTTTAAAATCGAGACTAACGCCGCACGGAAATTCGCGTCGGGGAAGTTCGTTTCGTTTAAAACGACTTGCGCTTGCGCCGTCGTCGCTATCGCGAAGAAGGCGAGCAAAATTGATAAAACTTTTTTCTTCATACTTTTTAAATTTTAAAGAGTTAATACTAAAAATTTCTTCCTTGAAATCCGCACTAACCCATTTGTATAAAGAAAGCGCAGACCTGCCATTTCTCACTCAGGCCCGCAACAGCCTCTATACACCATGGAGAAGTCTACGCTTTTCGCGCACACTTCAACGATGTATAGATTTTGCTCGTTTAAATCTCTTTCGAGGTTGCGGTTCGAGTGAGAAGTTGAGCAATTAAAATCGTGTCTCTTACGAAACACGATGCAAAGATACATATTTTTTCGGAAAAGCCTCGTTTTTCTCTATTTTTTTTCAATTTAACAGAAAAAACAACTTGAAAGCCTCAGAATCTGACCCCCAACGAGGCTCTGACATACCAGTCGGTGAGTTTGACATTCGTGCGCGAGGAACCGTAGTCGAAATTGTTCACCTGACCGAAAATGTTCACGAAAAATCGATTCCAATTATAGGTGATGGAAGCGCGGACATCGGCATTCAGTTGTATCTTGCTGAAGTCGGTTTGGGCATTGGTTTCCCAGATTTTCATGTCATCAGGAAAGACATCTTCTCCATCTTCTTCCTCGACAATCAAAGGCTTCTTGCCGTCGGGCGTTTCCTCGTCGGCAAACAGGCTGTAGTTGCAGTCGTAGTAGAAGGTCTTGATTCGGTTGTAGGTGCTGACGGTCGGCATCAGCATGATGTTGAGCAGCCATCCGCGAGCAGGCACCCAGTTGTAGCCATAGCCCACGCCGATGTTGAACTGTCGGATGCTGACTCGGCCCCAGTCGCCGTTCAGCATCACCAACGGGGCATTTCTGTCGGTGGCCAGGTCGAGCGACGACTGATGATACATCGCGCCGAGCATCAGCGAGCCTGCGGAGCGTCTTTGTATGACCGACTGGTTGTAGGCCGCAGCCTGCGAGAATCGCCGTCCGTTGAAGAGATAGTAGCCGTCGATGATGACCGAGCGCACCCAGATGGGGTCGGGCGCATTGGCCGGTCCATCGAATTTTTCCTCCACACCATCGTAATCCTTGATGGATGCGTCGATTTCCATCGAGTGGGTGCTGAAACGGCGCAGGCGGAAATTCAGTCCGTAGCGAGCGCCAGTGGAACTGAACGAAAAGGCTCGTCCCGTTTTCTTGCGGAGATAGTAGGAATAGCTGAAACTCAGCCCTCGGAAGCCCGCATGGAAGCCCACCGACTGCGCTATGGGCGGATTAAACTTCAATGTCCAGTCGAATCGGCCTCCCTTCACCGCCTCGCCTATTTTTTTAGAGACAAAATCTTCATCGAAGTAGGAATTTACGTCCATTCTGAAGTCGTCGGTCTTGCCCCGAAGCACAATGCGCCACGGTCTTTCTGGCACCTCGATGTAATCGGCGTCAAACTTGCGGATGGTGGCTGAGTCGAGCCTCACCTGCAACTTTTCCCATGCCCGTTTCAGTTTGCTCTCCTCTTGTGCGAAAGATGTCTGTGGACAGACAACGAGCATCGCCAACAGCAGTAGTAATATTATATTTTTTCTCATATTTTACAAAATATTTTTCCCGAAGGAAATACATTTGCAAAAGTACATTTTTTTTTCATAAAAACCATGTTTTTCGACGAAAAAATGTGCCAAAAGAAAAAATAATCGTACCTTTGCAACTCACAATTGTTGAAAATGATGAAACGACAATATTTTTTTGTACTTTTCGGCTTTGTGCTTGCTCTCTCGGCGTGCAGCAGCATCAACTGTCCGCTGAACAACCGCGTGGTGACGGTGTATCGACTGGCGGGCGACGTGGTGCCGCTGGCCGATGTGCTGACGATTTCGACGACGCGCACGGATGGCATCGACTCGGTGCTGATCAATCAGGTGACGAATGTCGATAGTTTCATCCTGCCCGTGAGCTACAACCGACCGCAGGACGTGCTCTATTTCGAGCGAATCAACACAAGGGTCGGGTCGCTCATCGACACGGTGGTCATCGAGAAGCAGGACTTCCCGCATTTCGAGTCGATAGACTGCAATCCGGCGTATTTCCACGTGATCAAGCGCGTGCGCCACACCCATTTGGGCATTGATTCGATAGTTATCAACCAAGAAAATGTCAATTACGATGCGTCAAAACCTCATCTGCTCGTTTATTTCAAGAATTTTTACCAGTAGTTGCCTGCTGTTGGCCGCGACGACGGTTGGCGCGCAGTCGGTGGAGGAGAAAATTCTTGCGTTGGAGAACAAATCGGTGCCGTTTTTCAACGGAATCGCCGTGTCTGCCGACCTCGTGGGCGTGGCGCAGATGGCTTTCGGCGACTACGGACAATACGAGGCGGCATTGCGGCTGAACCTGAAAAACAAGTATTTTCCCGTGTTCGAGTTGGGCTATGGCAAGGCTGATGCCGAGGACTTGGCGACGCGGCTGACCTACAAGACGAGTGCCCCGTATGGTCGCGTCGGCGTGGACTTCAATCTGATGAAGAACAAGCGCGATGTGAACCGGCTCTACGGCGGTTTCCGATATGCCTACACGAACTACCAGTTCGACCTGTTTTGCCCGGGCGTGACCGACCCGACTTGGGGCGAGTCGGCGGAGTTCAAGGCGCAGGATGTGGCGTGTAATTATCATTGGTTGGAGTTCGTTTTCGGGGTCGATGCGAAGATTTGGGGCCCGATTCGCTTGGGCTGGAGTGCGCGCTACAAACGGCGGCTGTTCCACAACGACGGAAACATCGGTAATACGTGGTATGTGCCGGGCTACGGAATCGGGGGAAATGCCCGATTGGGTGGGACTTTCAATGTGATTTTTGAATTATGAAAAAAACGATATTAAAAACGGCTTTTTTGGTGGCTTTGATCGTCGGAACGGTGCTGATTATCCGCGAAAACAGCCGCAAGACCTATCAACGTGACGAAGGGAAGATTTTCGGCACTTTTTATCACATTACCTATCAGAGTGGCGAAAATTTACACGATGAAATTCTGGCCGAATTGCAGCGCGTCGATCGGTCGCTCTCGATGTTCAACGACAGTTCGACCATTTCGCGCGTCAATCGGAACGAGGCGGTCGATTTGTCGGCAGATTCGCTGTTTATCGAGGTCTATGCGATGGCTCGGCGAATCGCAGAAGATACCGACGGTGCATTCGACATCACGGTGGCGCCGTTGGTGAATGCGTGGGGCTTCGGTTTCAAGAACGAGCAGATGCCGACCGATGCCGCCGTCGATTCGTTGCGGGCCTTTGTGGGTTATAAAAAAGTGTCGCTCGTCGATAATTCCAGTAAAACTTCCCCCCATTCGGGGGAACAGAGGGGGGCTTTCGTTCAAAAATCCGACCCTCGCACGATGCTCGACTGCTCGGCCATTGCCAAAGGCTTCGGCTGCGACCTTATTGGGCGACTATTCCGTCAGAAAGGCATTGAAAACTATATGATTGAGATTGGTGGC
>JAFYJH010000002.1 GCA_017538195.1 Prevotella sp. | reverse complement strand
AGCGACCAGACGAACTACCAAACCGTTTATTCGCGCATCAAAGGCAGCGTTGCCGCTCCGACCGCCGGACTTCATTTTACGAAGGAAGTTTTAAAAGCAATTGACAATCAAGGAATTACACGCGAAGAAGTGACGCTGCACGTCGGTGCTGGAACTTTTAAACCCGTGAAAAGTGAAACCATCGAAGGACACGAAATGCACAGCGAACACATCAGCGTGCGTCGGCAGACCATCGAAGAACTGATTCGGCACGACGGAAAGGCCATCGCCGTTGGAACGACCAGTGTGCGGACGCTCGAAAGCCTTTTTTACATCGGTCAGAAAATCCTTCAAAATCCCGACATTACCGAGGAAGATCTCGCCGTCGCGCAGTGGGAGCCTTATGAAATGAAGAATGAAGAATTAAGAATGAAGAATGAAGAATTAAAAATTAACAATGAAAAATTAAAAATTATAGAAGAAAACAGCAAACAATCAACTGTCAATTGGCAACCAACGGTCGCTGACCGAAGGGAAACGAAGTTCGACGAAAGTCAAAAGCAATTATCAATTATCAATTCCCTTCGGGCGATTCTCGACTGGCTCGACCGCAACCACCTCGACACGCTCACCACCGCCACGCAAATCATCATCGTGCCGGGCTACGAGTACAAAATCGTCACCCACCTCATCACCAATTTCCATCAGCCGCAATCGACGCTTCTTTTGCTCGTCAGTGCCTTCGTTGGCGGCGACTGGCGACGCATCTACCGATACGCCCTCGACCACGACTTCCGATTTCTCAGCTACGGCGACTCCTCGCTGCTGATTCCGTGAAAAATCGCGATTGATGATTTTTTTTCCAAATTTTCCGAGAAAAAATTTGGAACGTATCTTTTTTTTGTCTATTTTTGCAAAAAAATAACGAAAACGGAATATTAACTTATTATTTGAAAGGCTTATGAAAAAATTAGTTTTAATTTGTACGATGGCAGTGTTTGGTTTCGGCCAGTCATTTGCCCAAAATCTCAGCGAAGAAGACTATGGCTTCTTCAATCATTTGAGTGCCGGTATTTCCTTAGGAACTGACGGTATCGGCTTTGAAGTGGCAACACCGCTGACCTACAGTTTCGATGTTCGCGCAGGCTATTCGTTTATGCCGAAGTTCAAGTATTCGAAGTCGTTTGACCTCAACCACGACCCCGCGTTTATCGATGGCGTTACGAAGGTGGACGGCGAGGGTAAGCTCAACATGGGCGACTTCCACCTGCTATTCGACTACCATCCGATAGCGTCGAGTTCATTCCGCGTCACGGCTGGTGCCTATATCGGCAAAAGCAATCCGCTGACGGTTTACAACCTCAACGCCTTTGTGAAGCCGGAAAAGTGGGGCATTGCCGGTCTTGAAATGGGAAGTGGCGAACAAACTTACACCGCTGTTTCCGACCCGAAAACGGGTAATGTGGCAGCTGATTTGAAGGTTAACAGCTTCAAACCTTACATCGGTGTCGGCTTCGGACGCGCTGTGCCGAAAGGTCGCGTCGGAGTGCAGTTCGACTTCGGCGTACAGTTCTGGGGGAAACCGGAAATTTGGACTCACATCAATGCGTGGGACGACAATAATTTCGATTTTGAAACGAAGTACATGAAGGTGGACAAGGACAGAATCACGAATCCGAAGAAAGACTATCAGGATGCGAGAGATGCCGTTAAAACCATCGAAAAGATTTTCGTCTATCCTGTGCTGAGTCTGAAAATCAACGGTAGAATTTTCTAATAATTAACATTATAAAAACGTAAATCAACATGAAAAAGAAATTATTTTTCCTTGCGATGGCTGCATTTGTGGCTATGAGCAACACGTCCTGCGGTTCCGACAGCGACGATGGCGGCAGCGGCAACGACAACACCCAAGTGACGCTCCCGAAGCCCGTATATGCTGACGAAGCAGTCGCGTTCACCCTTCAAAAGGACAATGTGTCAAACAAATTTGTCAGCCTGACGGGTTTGAACATCACTGAAAGCGGCAAGGCTGTAATCGAAGTGACGACTGACGAGAACAAGAAGAAGTTTGTTTCCTACGATGTGAAAATCGAGGGCGACACCTACACCATCAGCAAAAACGGCAAGGAGACGGGTAAGGTTAAGGTGGTTAGTTCGGCCTCGCGTGCGACACCTTCGGTCAATCTGGT
>JAFYJH010000066.1 GCA_017538195.1 Prevotella sp. | reverse complement strand
TTTCACTTTTCACTGCCTCCTGCACCACAAGCACTTACGACGATGGCGACGGCGACTACAGTTATCTCCGTGCCGATTTCGTTGAGGCGCACACCGTCGCTCCGCAGCAAATCGACTACGCCATCAACGACGAGGGCGAAAAAATCAGTTTCGCGACACCTTTCGCCGTGAAATGGACGGAAAAGGCCGACACGTTCTACCGCGCCCTACTCTACTACGACCGCCGTCCGACTGAGTCCCTGCCCATCAGCCTGCAACGGGTCTATGTGCTGTCGCCGAAGGCCGTCGAAGAGGTCAAAAATCCGAAATTCGACCCCGTCACCTTCGAGAGCGCGTGGCTCAGCCGCTGCCAACTCCCATCGTCGGCTTCCCCCCAGTTGGGGGGATTGAGGGGGGCTTTTTATTTAAACCTCTCCTTCCTCCTCAAAACCGGCCAGCCCGACGACGAAAACGCCCGTCAGAGCATCGGCGTAACGAGCGAGGAGCGCAACGACACCCTTTGTCTTACGCTCCTCCACGACCAAGGCGACGTGCCGCAATACTACAGCACGCGCATTTTTGCAAGTATTCCGATTGACGGAACGAAGCCCGTCACGCTCAACATCAACACATACGAAGGCTCAGTTGTTCGAGCATATCCTGCGTCATTGCAGTGATGTCGAACTTCGGCTGCCAGTCCCATTCCTCGCGGGCTGCCGAGTCGTCCAAACGGTCGGGCCACGAGTCGGCAATCGACTGCTTGAGCGGATCGACCTCGTATTCCATCTCAAATTCCGGCTTGAATTTCTTGATTTCGGCGAAAATCGTTTCCGGCGCAAAACTCATCGCCGCCACGTTGAAACCATTGTGGTGGACGAGGCGCGTCGGGTCGGCTTCCATCAGCGAAATCGCGGCGTGCAGCGCGTCCGGCATATACATCATATCCATCAGCGTTCCTTCCTTGATTGGGCAGACGAACTTCTCGCCGCGCACCGCCGAATAGAAAATATCGACGGCGTAGTCGGTCGTGCCGCCGCCCGGCGGTGTCAGGTAGGAAATGATGCCCGGAAAGCGCACCGAGCGCGTATCCACGCCATATTTGTGATGATAATAGTCGGAAAGCAACTCCGTCGTCACCTTCGACACGCCGTAAATTGTGCGCGGACGCTGCACGGTGTCCTGTGGCGTCATCATTCGGGGCGTTTCAGGACCGAAAGAGCCAATCGAACTCGGCGTGAACACCGCGCAACCGTTCTCACGCGCCACTTCGAGGATGTTCAGCAGGCCGTCGATGCCGATTTTCCACGCCAAGAGCGGTTTCCGCTCCGCCACCACCGAAAGCAGTGCCGCGAGGTTGTAGATTGTGTCAATTTCGTACTTCTTCACCGTTTCGGCAATCTGTTCGCCATTCGTCACGTCGGCAATCGCCGAAGGACCGCCGTCGCGCAGTTCGCCCGTCGGTTCAGCACCCGGAATGTAACCTGCCACAACGTGTTCTGCGCCGTAGCGTTTCCGCAGTTCGCGAGTCAGTTCGGAACCGATCTGTCCCGTCGAACCAATCACTAAAATATTCTTCATAGGATTGTCAGTAATAATTGATTTTCATTTTGACGGCACAAAATTAAACAAAAATTGCATACCTGCCAACATTTTTGAAATAATTTTCCGATTTTTCTCGCTCGTATCGAAATTTTCACTATCTTTGCAGCAGAAATAATTGAACCTTGAAGATTGAAGATTGAAGATTGAACAATATCTATTCAAAACTATTCACTATCAACTATTCACTATCAACTAAATAAAACTATGTACGGAAAAATGCAACAACACCTCGCCCAGACGCTTGGCGAGATCCGCGAGGCAGGACTCTACAAGGAAGAGCGCCTCATCGAAAGTCCGCAACGTGCGGCCATCCAAGTGAACAATCAGGAAGTGCTCAACTTCTGCGCCAACAACTACCTCGGCCTCAGCGACCATCCGCGCCTCATCGAGGCCAGCAAAAAGATGATGGACGAGCGCGGTTTCGGCATGTCGAGCGTCCGCTTCATCTGCGGTACGCAGGACATCCACAAGCAGCTTGAAGCCGCCATTTCCGAGTATTTCAAGACCGACGACACCATCCTCTACGCCGCCTGCTTCGATGCCAACGGCGGCGTGTTCGAGCCGCTGCTCACCGACGAGGACGCCATCATCTCCGACGCGCTCAACCACGCCTCCATCATCGACGGCGTGCGACTCTGCAAGGCGAAGCGCTACCGCTACGCCAACGCCGACATGGCCGACCTTGAACGCTGTCTGCAAGAGGCGCAGGCACAGCGATTCCGCATCATCGTCACCGACGGCGTATTCTCGATGGACGGCAACGTCGCCCCGATGGACAAAATCTGCGACTTGGCCGAGAAATACGACGCCCTCGTGATGGTCGATGAGAGCCATTCGGCAGGCGTGGTCGGAAAGACGGGCCACGGCGTGAGCGAATTTTTCAACACCTACGGTCGCGTCGATATCTACACCGGCACGCTCGGAAAAGCCTTCGGCGGCGCCCTCGGCGGTTTCACGACGGGTCGCAAGGAAATCATCGACCTGCTGCGCCAGCGGTCGCGTCCCTACCTGTTCAGCAACTCGCTCGCGCCCTGCATCATCGGTGCGTCGCTCGAAGTGTTCAAGATGCTGAAAGAGTCGAACGAACTCCACGACCGCCTCGTCGAAAACGTCAATTACTTCCGCGACAAGATGATGGCGCAGGGCTTCGACATCAAGCCCACGCAGTCGGCCATCTGCGCCGTGATGCTCTACGACGCGAAACTCTCGCAGGTCTATGCCGCCAAGATGCAGGAGGAAGGCATCTACGTCACGGGCTTCTACTACCCCGTCGTGCCGAAGGACCAAGCCCGCATCCGCGTCCAGATTTCCGCAGGCCACAGCCGCGAACAACTCGACAAGTGCATCGCGGCCTTCGTCAAGGTTGGAAAGGAACTCGGGGTGATTTGAGATTCGAGGAAGGAGGAACGAGGAAAATTATTAAAAAAGGTTAAAGTTTTCCCCGTTCCTCTTATATATTATTAGAAAATGTGTAACTTTGCGCTCAGAATTTTAAAAATTCGTGTTTAAATCAATAAATTATTAACCCAAAAAACAAAAAAAAGTATGAAGAAACTGTTTACAATTCTCGCCATGATGTGCCTCACGATGGTGGCACAGGCGCAGGAAGTGACGACATGGGAAACCGCAGGTTTGCCCGTGACGTTTGAAGAGTTCGTAGCTTCTGCTGGTACTGGAAATCGGTACGTGTTCCGCATGCCGTCGATTTCCAAGCGCGGATGGTGTGACTTCACCTCCGTGGCTGCTACAGACGCTACCGATGTGACAATCGACAACTTGTTCTCGATTGAAACGTCCACCACTGACGACACCGCCTTCAAGCTGAAGCGCTTCAAGGACGGACAGTACCTCCTTGGAACCAGCAGTTCCAGCGATTGGGTTTCCGAAGAAGAGGCTACTGACCTCTATCTCGAAAACCGCACGCCGGGTTTCACCGACCCCGAGGAAGTTGAAGGTTACGGAGTTGAAGAAAATGCGCCCCACTACATCAGTATGGACAACATCGAGGGCAACCACTTCAACAATGGTAACTTCGGTTTCCGTGGCGGTACTGGCGGTTGGAGTGCCTACTTCGCCTATAGCCCGATCTAGGTGGTCACAGTGAAGTGCATCGACGAGTATGGTGAAAATGTGAGCGACCCCGTCTATCACTTCGCCTTCGACGGCGCAACTTTCACCTTCACAGCTCCCGAAGTCATGGGCTTCGCTTGTGCAGAACCGGAAGCAAGCGTGACGGTGAGCGGTGCTGACGTGGAACACACCTTCGTTTATGCCTCGACTGGTCAGTTCGACTACACGCTCAATGTCAGTGGCGCACCCGAAGGTGCCAAGCTGTCTATCATGGGCGAAGAGGTTGACATCACTGCAACCACGTACACCAGTGCCTATCAGGTGACATCCGAGGATGTGGAAGTCGTCTTCCCCGCCGAATACGACTACATGACCTTCAAAGTTAATGTTGCTGACGGTGTCATCACCGTGAAGTGCTACGACGCTCGCTATGCCGTCAACTTCGACCTCGACCAGACCTACACCCGCGACGACCGTAACACGACTTGGGTGGCTCTTGGCGACCAGAAGATTGAATGGGAATTTGAAGGAAAAGGCGTAGAACCCGTCTATCGCGACATGACCGATCAGGTCATCATGGTTCCGCAAGGTGCTACCGTAACGCCCTCCATCGGCTACAACGGCCAGTGGATGCACGGATTCCTCTACATCGACCTCAACAACGACGGTGAATTCACGGTGGACGATCCCGACGTGCAGACCGCATGGAGCGAGGCACCGAACGGCGAACTGGTTTCTTACAAGAACCAAGGAAATGTGCTGAACAACGGCGACCGTACCCTGCCCGACGTCACCATTCCCAACGAACCCGGAACCTATCGCGCCCGCTTCAAAGTGGACTGGGCTTCGACCGACCCGGGTGGCAACCCCGGTGCTGATCCCGACGATGTCACCAGCAGCAACCACATCGTTGCCAACGGTGGTGCCATCATCGACGTGATGATTTCTACCGCACAAGGCTTCAACGTAACCTATCAGGTGCTGGATGAAAACGGCGCAGTGCTTGCAGAGAAGAAGGGCGCAGCCGTAGCCGGTGCTACCATCAGCGCAGTTCCCAGCGAATTGCTCATCCCCGGCTTCTACGACTATAGCGAAGTGACTCCCGTCACCGTGACTGGCGACGTGACCGTCACCACGACTGCCACGCCGAAGGAAGACCCGATCTTCCAGTTCACGGCAGACACGAGCAATCCCGTTTGGTACAACCTCACGATTCGTCCCGACAACAGCGCCAAAACGGGTTATCCGACTTACGACTCGGAAGCCGATCCCAACGTGACGCTGCCCAACACGCTCACCGAGAACGAAACCACGCAGTGGGCATTCATCGGTAGCCCCTACAAAGGCTTCACGATTGTGAACAATGCAGCAGGTACCGACCTCGTGCTCGGCGCTGAAAACGCATTCGAAGACTACGACAACGGTGGCGAAACCGCCGCAACCCTCGACGCTCCGGGCACACGCTCCTACGAGACTTGGATGGTTGCAAGCAGCAAACACGCTACCAACGGCTTCTTCCTCTACAACAAAGTTGAAGTCGAAGACGAAGAAACTGGCGAGAAAACGACCAAGGACCAGTACCTCAACCGTCGCTACGAGACCAACCTCGCATTCTGGACGGGTGGCTACGACATGGGTTCTACCTTCGTTGTGTCGAAACCCCGCACAGGCGCAGACATTCTTGCTGAGGCACAGCATCAGCTCGAGGAAATGACCGTAGGCACCAGCGAGGTGCAGATCGGTTATCCGACCGCAGAGGCTCTGGCCGACTACAAGAGCGCAGTCGAGGCTGCTGCCGCAGACTACAACAGCGGTTCCATCGACGAGGCTGGATTGAGCGAAACGCTGACTCAGGCCCTCGAAACCGTGAAGAGCGTTGAGAACACCAGCTACGAACCGCGTACCGATGTCTATTACACCATCACCAACGCACGTGGCTCGATCAACTACGATCCCGAAAAGGCTGAATTCCTCGACGAGGAAGAGCACGAATTCCTCTGGATCACCTCTTCGCTCGACAAGGACGATCCCAACCACCAGTGGGGTGTTTACAAGAAGGGTGAAGACTACTACCTCTACAACGTGGGCAAGCAGTTGTTCGCCAACATGACGCAGAGCGGAAGCTATCAGGGCGAAAACGGCAACAAACATTCTTGGATGTTCTCGAACAAGCCCATAAGAATTTTGTTCAACGCCGGCGAAAATGACTGGGTTGTCGCTCCCGGAGTACGCATCCAGGGTATCGTCAAATGGGTAGATGAGTATGAGGACGAATATGAAGATCCCTACGCAATGTCCATCAGCCCGAGCTACAGAGGTCCGGTGATCTCCTACGACGCTGAAGGCGACGGCGGTGTGCCGATGACCTTCGCACTGGCTACCTCGGAGCAGGATCCCGAAGTGACGGCAGCCATCGAAAAGCTGCTCGATCCGGACGGAATCGAAGTCATCAACGGTCAGACGACTGTGAACAATGGTGCCATCTACAACCTGCAGGGTCAGCGTGTGAACAAGGCTCAGAAGGGTGTGTATATTCAGAACGGACGCAAGGTCGTTCTGAAGTAAGACCCACCCCCAACCCCTCCCCGCTGGGAGGGGAGAATAAAAAAAGTCGGGAATGCTTTCGAGCGTTCCCGATTTTTTGTGAAAAATTTTGCGCTTTCCCGATTTTTTTATTTACCTTTGCCGTGAAATTGTCTAACAAACAAGAAACAGTGAATATTTATCTTATTTTTATTAACAAATTTATTAACTAAAAAATGCGTGTTATGAAGAAATTCTTTACACTATTTGCGCTGCTCGTGCTGAGCATGAGCGCGTCGGCACAGGTCTTTGTGCCGGGAGAGCGTGTCTCCGAGATTCAGGAGAACACGAAGTACTTCATCTTCAACACGACCTATACGCCCGGTACTCAGTACGACAAGCGTTGGGGTTTCGTGTATTATGATGGAGATGTGAAAACTTACGGCGGTGCCGTACCCGAGACGTTTACGACGAGCGACGAGAGCTATCTGTTCACGTTCTCCAGCAACGGCGACGGAACTTACACACTGACCAACGTGGGTTTTGAAGAAGAAGTGGGCAGCATGTTCACTTTGACGCCTTGGATGGATGCTGACGACGACATCAAGGGCAACGCACAGGTTCGCAACGACGACGGTACGTACACGCCCAACGAGGAAATCAGCGAGGCTGACAAGGTTTGGGTCATCGACAATGGCGACGGCAGCGACAAACCGTACTGGAACGGTAACAACTGGACGACCGTCGGTGCAAACTGCTTCGCATTGTGGAACAAAGCCCATCCGTATGCCATCTACACCTGCATCGAGAAGAACACGGTGACGGTGCTCTACAACCTGTACGGTCCGGACGACTCGTTCATCAAGTCGGAAGAGGCAGAGCAAGTTCCGAACAGCGAAGTGGTGATTCCCGACGCACTGCTCGAAGGCTGCGGCTACAGCAACTTGGGCTATGACTTCGTTCCCTCGATTACGACCATCGGCGAGGAAAACTGCGAAGTCGATGTGAAAATCTCGCTGAAGGAAGGCATTGTGACCGACCTTGCCGAACTGAGCAACTCGAAGGCTTACATGCTGACGACAAAGCGCGGCTCGCTTGGCACCAACGGCACTCAGATGGTTTCGACCAACGGAACGACCTACGAGCCCAGCGACTTCGCCATCATCAGCTACGAGGACAACTACTATCTCTGGAGCGTCGCCGACGACAAGTGGGTTTCTGCCAACACGCAGCCCACGCTGACCGACGACTTGGCCGAAGTGAAGCCGCTGATGTTCGACCAGACCGACGGCGACGAGGAAGAAGGTCCGAATCCGCTCGACAGCCCGCTCTACTTCATCGCCATGGGCGACCTCGGTGTGAACGTGTCCAACTACACTTCTGGTATCGTGGTGAACGATTGGACGATGCGCGACCCGGGCAACCAGTATGTCATCAAGGAGAACGGCGAGTTCGACCCGACAAATGCGCTCACCGCTCTCGATGTCTATTTCCATCCGTCTTACACGATCAACTATGTTGTGAAAGACGAGGCAGGCAACACCATCTTCACGCAGAACGACGTTCCCGTTGCAGGCGGACAGCACATCACGACGCTGCCGGCTGCTTATCAGAAGCCTTTGTTCTACGAATACAACGAAGTTGATGTTACCATCAGCCAGGCTGTGACGACGATTGAATTCACGGCTACGCAGAAGGACGACGCTCCGTTTAAGTTCACGGCAGACAAGACCGCTCCCATCTGGTACAGCCTGAAGTTGAAGGACCAGTACTACCCGACCTACGAGGCAGACTACGAAACCAACGTGACGCTGCCGACAAGCTTCGCCGACGACGCAACCACAGAGTGGGCCTTTGTCGGTAATCCCTACGTAGGTTTCAAGATTGTGAACAATGCCGCAGGCACGAACCTCGTGCTCGGCTCTGAAAGTGCTGCCGAGGACGAGAACACGGGTGCCAACACCTATGCAACGCTCGCCGAGGAAGGCACACAGACCTTCGAGGTTTGGACCATTCAGGCCAGCAGCCACCTCACCAACGGCTTCTTCATCCGCAACCCGGAGAACCACGCCCTCAACCAGCGCAGCACCGACAATCTGGCTTACTGGACGGGCGGTGCCGACAAGGGTTCGACCTTCACGGCTACGAAGATTCTCGGCGCAGAAGAGGAACTGGCTGAGGCACAGCACCTGCTCGAAGAACTGACCGCCGGTGCCGAAGAGGTGAAGATTGGTTATCCGAATGCCGAGGCTCTCGCCGAGTTCAAGGCTGCTCTCGACAACATCGCCGAGTCCTACAAAATGGGTCTCATCGACGACGATGGCATGAAAGAAGAACTGAAGGAGGCCATTGCAGCAGTGAAAGAGCCGTCGAAGATCGAATACACACCGCGCACGGATGTCTATTACACGATTACGAATGCTCGCGGTTCGGTGATCTACAATCCCGAAAAGGCTGAATACGTCGATGCCGACGCACACGAGTTCCTGTGGTACACCAACTCGCTCGACAAGGACGATCCCAACCATCAGTGGGGCTTCTACCAGCAGGGCGAACACTACTACCTCTACAACGTGGGTAAGAAACTGTTCGCAAACGTGACGACCGTCGCCGATCCCGAGTCCACCAAGAGCTTCTACGCAGATGGCTGCTGGATGTTCTCGAACAAGCCTTCGAAGGCCGTGCTCGACGCAGGTGAAGAAGATTGGGTTACCGCTCCGGCTGTGCGCGTTCAGGCTGAGTGCACCGTTACGGAAGGCGAAGACGAATACGAAAACTCCTACACGATGTCGATTAGCCCGAGCTACACGGGTCCGATCATCACTTACGATGGAATTAACGACGGCGGTGTGCCGATGACCTTTGCACTCGCTACCTCTGAGCAGGATCCCGAAGTGACGGCTGCCATCGAGGAACTGCTTGATCCGGACGGAATCGAAGTCATCAACGGTCAAACGACTGTGAACAATGGTGCCATCTACAACTTGCAGGGTCAGCGTGTGAACAAGGCTCAGAAGGGTGTGTATATCATCAACAACAAGAAAGTTGTGGTAAAATAATCGAGGAACGAGGAGCGAGGAAGGAGAATAGCATTTGGCTTAACTCCTTAACTCCCAAAAAACTTTTAAAAAAAAATCGGGAAAGTTTTGGTACTTTCCCGATTTTTTTTGTATCTTTGCAGAAAATATCGACCGTTATAACGAAAAAACTGTATTTATTCACTTTATTATTAACCAAAAACTGACGTATTTATGAAGAAAATCACTACAGTGTTTGCAATGCTGCTGATGTTTGCGGCATCTGCAATGGCTCAGACGACCGTGGAATGGAACACGGCTCCGAACTTCAAGCCAAACGACAACGCGAGTGTGTACTACGTGGGTATCACAACCCCGGGTACGACCGACGCGACGTACACAATGACGGCCTTCTCGTTCTACGAGAACTCGGGCTACGGTGCTGCTGAGGCTTACACCGTAATCTCGAAGACTGCGCCGAGTGCCGACAACGGCTGGTTGGTTCCCGAAGAAGATGTCCTCGGCATCTCCAACGAGAACACAACGCCGACCGCTGAAGGCTTCATCGACTACACCATCGCCGGTGATGAAGGTGCCACCTTGCAGGGTGGAACAACCTATTACATGGTGTTCGTGAAGTCGAACGAGACCAACGACGGTTTCTACGAAGTGGGAACGCAGCGCGTGCGCTTGCAGAACAATTCGTCGTATCCCGCCGGTGTCTGCCTGAGCAATGGTGCTTTCAGAACTGACCTGATTGCCGCTTTCAAGGCTACGCTGACGACCAACGACGCCTTCAACGTAACGTGGACAGCCGTTTCGCTACACGACAATCAGCCGTTTGACCAAGGTGTCATGGAAGGTGTCGTGGGTGCTGTTACCATCCCCACTTTCGAGGGAAGCTATCAGTATTCCCACACGACGCTTGCCGACGGCAGCGAGTTCGACGTGACGCAGGACATCACGGAGAACACGGAACTCATTTTCTACTACAATCCGCTGCTCGAAATTGAGTATGTCGTTCGCAACGCGAATGGCGACGAACTCGCTTACAAGACGATTCCCGAAGTTTGGGGTTCAACCATCACCAAGTTGCCCGCAGATCTCGACCAGAGCCTCTTCTACGACTATTCGGAGATCAACTTCGTTGTAGATGACTACAAGACTGTCGAAGTGACGGCTACGCAGAAGAAAGATCCGCTCATCGCCTTCAACGAGGACGAAACTGGCGAGTTGATTTACAACCGTTTGGCACTGAAGGGCAGCAACTATCTGCACTACACAGAGACCGAATATCCCAACGTGACCTTCGCATCGACTTTCGCCGAGGACGAGACTTCGGAGTGGGCCTTTGTCGGTAATCCCTACCAAGGTTTCCAGATTAAGAACCACGCCGCAGGCAACGACCTCGTGCTTGGTTCTGACGATCCGAAACAAGACAGCAACACGGGTGGCGAAACCTACGCTACGCTCGGTGGTGACCAACTCTATGAACTGTGGTTCCCGAAAGCCAGCAGCCATGCCACCAATGGTTTCTTCCTCTTCAACGAGGACGGAACGGCTCTGAACTTGCGCAGTGGAAAGTTGGCTTACTGGACGAATGGCTACGACAGCGGTTCGACCTTCGTCGCCACGAAAATCAAGGGTTCTGAGGAATTGCTTGCCGACGCAAAGCATCTGCTCGAAGAACTGACTGCCGGAGCCAACGAGGTGCAGATCGGCTATCCGAATGCCGACGCACTTGCCGCCTTCGATCAGGCTCTGAAGGACGCAGCCGAGGCCATCAGCGTTGGTGAAGACGACAAGACCGTCGCCGAGAACATCAAGGCAGCCATCGCCGAGGTGCAATCGTCTGCCAACGCAGTCTATACGCCGCGTACCGATGTCTATTACACCATCACCAACGCTCGCGGTTCGATGATCTACGATCCCGCACACGTTGAGGATCTCGACGCCGACGGCAACGAATTCCTGTGGATCACCAATTCGCTCGACAAGGACGACGCAAACCACCAGTGGGGCTTCGTCGAAGAAGGCGGTGTATATTATATGTACAACGTGGGTAAGATGCAGTTCGCCAACGTGACGCAGAGCGGCTCTTATCAGGGCGACAATGGCGACAAGCACACTTGGATGTTCTCGAATGCTCCGTCGTCGGTGACGCTCGACGCAGGTATCGAGGATTGCGTGGCTACGCCGAATGTTCGCGTCCTCGCCACTTCCGCTGTGACTGGCAAGCAATATGCCATGTCGATCAGCCCGAGCTATAAGGGCCCGGTTATCTCCTACGACGCTAAGAACGACGGTGGTGTGCCGATGACATTCGCCATTGCCACGACGACCCAGAACGAGGAAGTGACGGCTGCCATTGCCGAACTGCTCAACGACATTGCTCCGTATCGCGAGGCTTTGGATGCTGCCATCAACAGAGGCAACGAATATCTGAATGAACTGGCTGAATATCCCATCGGCGAAGACTTGAACGAGTACACGATGGAAGGCAGCACCGACGCTCTGAGTTCTGCCATTTCCGCAGGTCAGGCTGTCTTGGCTAACGAAAACGCCACGAAGGACGAACTTTCGGCTGCCATCAACGCTATCAGCGAAGCAAAGGAAGCCATCACGCTGACGCTGAACATGCCGCAGGCCGGTATGTGGCTGCGCTTCACGAGTGCTCACGGAACCTATCTGAGTGGTGCTCCCGTGGAGAATGGTCGTATGTCCTTGGTCTATGAGTCCGATGGAAGCACCGTATTCTACTACGACGGCGAAAAACTGACCAGTCTCGACCTCGGTCTGGCTGTAAGAGGTGCAAATGCCGGTAAGGTTGGCGTGGAAGGCGTTTCCTACTGGTTCGAGGAAAGCACGAAGGCTGCTGGTAAGTATGCCGTCCGCTTCAATCCCGACGGCGGTTCCAACCGTTACCTCTGGGCTTGGGACGACTCGAAGGGCCATGCCGACCAGAACAGTTCCGACGCTGACAACTGCGTGTTCGTCATCGAGAACGTGAAGGAACTTCCGCTGACCATGACGCATCAAGACGGCGACAAGTATTTCGCTGCCATCAGCCTGCCGACAGCCGTGGCTACGGTGAACGGTGCTCAGGTGCAGAACGTGTTTATGAGTGGCGACAAGGCCGTCTATGAGCCTGCTGCAACGAAGGGTATTTGCGCCAACATGGGTGTGCTGCTGATGGGTGGCAACGAGGTTGTGACGCTGGTTCTCGGCGAGTGCGACGAAGCTCCCGACAACAACGCGCTGCTGCCGCTCGAGCAATCGGTGGCCGACTTCACCGAAGGTCTGGTGCTGAGCAATCCGGAAGGAACGCTTGGATTCTGGGAACCCGAAATCGCCTATGGTCTTGACGAGGAAGAAAACGAAATCGAAACCAAGCCTGTTCGCGGCTTCACGGCTTACCTGCCGATTGAAACGGCTGGAACAAACGGCGTTGAATTGGTTCAGAGCTCTGACGGCATCGAAACCATTGACAATGGTGCTACGACCGAGAATGGTGCTGTGTTCAACCTGCAGGGTCAGAAAGTGAACAAGGCGCAGAAGGGTGTGTACATCATCAACAACAAAAAAGTTGTGGTAAAATGATAAATGATAAATGATAAATGAAAAAATCGGGAGCGCGAAAGCGTTCCCGATTTTTTGTTACATATACCCCAACCACCGTAGAATATCGTTGAGGTTCGCGACGACCATCAAGAGGATGAGGATGCCGAAACCAACGTATTCAGCGCGAATCATGAATTGTTCGGTGGGTTTGCGACCCGTAATCATCTCGTAGAGCAGGAACAACACGTGGCCGCCGTCGAGTGCGGGAATCGGCAGGATGTTCATGAAGGCGAGGATGATGCTGAGGAAAGCCGTCATCAGCCAGAACATGTGCCAATCCCAGACGGGCGGAAAGAGGTTGCCGATGGTTCCGAATCCGCCGAGCGACTTCGCGCCGTCGGACGAAAAGAGGTATTTCAGGTCGCCGACATAACCGCCGAGCACGTTCCAACCGTATTTCACGCCTGCGGGAAGGCTCTCGAAGAAGCCGTAGCTGACCTTCGTGGGCTCGTAGTAGCTCAACAGGCTCGTCATGCCGACGCCGAGTTGGAGTTCGGGGGTTAATACGACTGTCGCCGTGTCGGGAAGACCCACCCCCTGCCCCTCCCCACGGGAGGGGAGAGCTTCCTTGTGTTGGAAAACGATGGTGGCGGTGCGGAGTCGAAGGCTGTCGGCCTCGGTCGTGGCAGCAATCATCTGATCGGCGAGGCGACCCGTCTGTTCAGTAAACTCATTCCACGAATCGATGGCTATACCGTTGATTGCCAAGAGTTTATCGCCTTTCCGAATACCAGCCTTCGCCGCCGGAGATTGGGGCAAAACCGTGTCGATTTCGGCAGGGATGAACGGACGGCAGAAATTCGGCGTCGATTTCAGCATACTGAGCAGGTTGATGTCGCCCGGCAGGTTGATGGTCTGCGGCTGTCCGTCGCGGATGATTCGCACCTCACGCGCCTCGCTGATGTCGCGGAACAGATCGGCTGAAAAGTCCTTGAAATCGCCTTTTTCCGAGCCAATCAGGATGTCGCCGTCGCGGAAGCCGTAGCTTTTCGCCTCTTGGTTGAACTTCATGCCCATCGTCATGTCCTTCACGGCGATGTATTCGTCGCCCCACGTGTAGAGCACCATCGCGTAGATGAACAGCGCAAGCAGGAAATTGACCAACACGCCTCCAATCATGATGAGCAATCGTTGCCACGCGGGTTTCGTGCGAAATTCCCACGGCTGTTCGGGCTGTTTCATCTGCTCGACATCAAACGACTCGTCGATCATGCCCGAAATCTTGCAATAGCCGCCGAGTGGCAGCCAGCCGATGCCGTAGGTTGTGTCGCTGTTTTTGGGTTTGTACTTGAAAATCGAGCCCTTCCACTTCCAAATGCTGGGGTCGAAAAACAGGTAGAACTTCTCGATGCGCACGCCGAAGAGCTTTGAAAAGAAGAAATGTCCGCCCTCGTGGAGCAACACGAGCAGCGAAATGGCCAGTACGAACTGGAGAAGTTTAATCAGAAATATTTCCATTGTCTTATAGTTTACAGTGAAAAGTTTATAATTTTAAAATAGGATTACGAACAACAAAAACGACCCAACGACCAACGAGAATCTAAGTCCCAAAGCATTGGAAATCAGCATGAACGTAGATAGTTGCATATCGGTTTGTCCTTGTTCCAATGCGGAAATGTATTCACGCTTCTTTCCGATACGCTCACCCAATTCTTTCTGGGTGATTTTCTGGCGTTTACGCTCGTCGCGAAGAAGCTCGGCATAGTACCAAGCCTCGGCCTTCGCCTCGAAATCTTTGCGCGACGGTGAACCTACTGGACCGTATTTTTCTGCCAAACGGTCTTCAATTTTGGGCAAACTCGCCCACTTTTCGTCACTAATTTTTATCATAAATAATTATGAAAGATTCTTCTTATTCTTTCTTTCACGCTGCAAAAGTAATATATTTATTCCATTCTTCCAAATTTTTCGGAAGAAAAATCTTACATTTTTATTTTTTCAATGTTCAATATTTAATGTTCAATGTTCAATAATTCTTCCGCAATCCTGCGAGCCTCAGCGTCAGTTTGGAAATAGGTCTCGAGCGTCGGATTCGCGCTGAATGGGCAGCGTTGCATCGTCTCGGCGATGACATCGGCCATCTGCGGAAACGAGCAGCGGTCGTGTCGAAACGCCTCGTTCACCACTTCGTTGGCAGCATTGAGGATGCAGGGCATGTTTCCGCCTCGCTGAATCGCCTCGTAAGCCAACGACAGGCAGCGGAATTTCGCCATATCAGGCTCGAAAAACTCCAACGTACGGCTCTTGAACAAATCGAGGCGCGTTTCGTTGAGGTGGAGCCGCTCGGGGAACGAAAAAGCATACTGGATGGGCAGTTTCATGTCGGGTACGCCGAGTTGCGCCTTTACGCTACCGTCGATGAACTGCACGGCACTGTGGACAATCGACTGCGGATGGATGAGCACTTCGATTTTCTCCGCCGGGATGCCGAACAGCCACCGCGCCTCAATCACCTCGAAGCCTTTGTTCATCAGCGTGGCGGAGTCGATGGTGATTTTCGCGCCCATGTCCCACGTCGGATGGCGCAGGGCATCGGCGGCGGTGACGCTTTGCAATTTTTCGTGCGAGAACGTGCGGAACGGACCGCCCGAACACGTGAGCAGGATTTTCTCGATTTCGTTGTCGCCCTCGCCGACGAGACATTGGAAAATCGCCGAATGTTCGCTATCGACGGGCAGAATCGGCACGTGGTTCTCCTGTGCGAGTTGCCCGATGAGTTCGCCTGCCACGACGAGCGTTTCCTTGTTGGCGAGGCAGATTTTCTTCCGTGCGCGGATGGCGTGAATCGTCGGTTCGAGACCCGAAAATCCCACCATCGCCGTGAGCACCATGTCGATGGGCTCGGCCTCGACAATGTCGTTCAACGCCTGCCGACCGGCATAAACCTTGATGTCGGGACGGTCGCTGAGCAGCGTTTTCAATTCCTCGTAGCGGTCTTCGTTAGCCACGACGACGGCAGCCGGATTGAACCGCCGAGCCTGCTGCGCCAGCAGTTCCACGCGGTTGTTCGCCGTCAGCGCATAGACCTCGTAGCGGTCGCCGTGCTGCCTGATGACCTCAAGCGCCTGCGTGCCGATGGAACCGGTCGAGCCGAGGATGCAGATTTGTTTCATTTGACTATTTTTCTTCACATTCTTTTCTGGTGTTTATTGAGTTCTTTCAAAAATTCTCTCTTCTCACTGTCCTCGCCAGAAAATCGAGGTTATCTTGAGCCAATTTCCTCGATTCCGCATCGTCAGGATCACTGCTAAAGGAAGCGTCGGGGAGCATATTATTCGCTATCAAATAACGAAGCATGGCTCCGTCGCAAAGTTCTTCGTCGGTTATCAGAATCATGGCATTATCGTCATAGTTTCCCATTCCGTAATAAGGATTACGCACATCCTTAATACAGTCAGCGACACCGTATGCAAAAGAGATACTTTCGTTTTCAGAAGGCACATAGACCACGACAAATTCCTTGTCGTCAAGTTCGTTGGGACGCATCATGGCTTCGGGTATGCCAACCCGTTTAACCATAAATTCGCGAACTTCCTTGCCATCGCGGAAATAAAACAATGGACTGCCGCCGGAGTCGTTCATCAGTTGTCTGTAATTCTTGGGAGGCAGACCTACTTTGTATCGTTTCTGTTGCTCCTTAGCATATTCATACGCTTTTCGGAGCTTACCCCACGAGTCCATGCCGTTAGGTTCCCAACGCCCATTAAAACGGACAAAGGATGACACACAACCTTCGGCGTTTCTCAATTCATCTGTGTTCAAATCGCCATATCCATCCATATTAACGCTCAGGATTTCATTTTTTGTATTCCTCAATTGGATGGTTTTTTCGTCAAAATCCTCCAACAGATAGACTTCATATCGCCGATATTCCAACTGATTCAACATCTCGGCATAGGCATGATTACCGACGGCATCCATCAGTAGGGCCAGCCATTCGGCGGGTCGGAGTGCCAACGGACCGCACTTGTATTTGAAAAACATCTGATTGACGGCAGCGTAGATGGCTCGCGAGTCGCTACTGTCAAGAGGCAATATCTGGCAAACCTCGTCAAGCATTTCGTCAGTAACGCCGAACTTCCGATGGTTTTCCGTCAGATAACAGTCCATCCACACCCAACCCAAAACTTCTCGCATCTTGATAAAGTCATTCATAAACGATGCATCACGGAAAAAGTTCTGCATGGCTTCATTGATGGGAGCCTCTTCAAATTCAGCATCCAGCACCTCAAAAAACTTCCATGCTATCGCCGCAATAATTTCATCCAACGGGTGCAGCAAGACATCTCGCCCCCAGTCCATCAGCGTTTCCCAAAGCAAATAAGTGATGTCTTCCACATGAGGCTCGTCGGCTCGATAGTCGTATTCGTCAACGGGATAGAACGGCAATGACTTCCCATATAAAGCCTTATGTTTTGTTACAAAACTGCGCCAGATGCCACCATCGCAAATAACATCCTCAAAATAGAGCGCAGTCTTGATGGCCATCATTTCCATGACTCTGCCCGAGATTTTTTTCGCGAAAGGCTCCCGCTGAATACTCTTCAACAGCTTGTTCGCAACCTTTGCATAATAGGAATCCGTCGCCGATGTCATCTGAGCGGGATGCATCCGTTGAATGTCTTGTACTGACACGTGTAATGGCATACTATTTTTTTGTTTCTCTCAACCGTGATTTTAGATATTCGCCCACAAAGGTAGTAAAATTTTCGGGAACTTCACATTGTTGATTGAAAAATTTATGAGAATACGAAAAACAGGGACTCTTTCGCCCGATGGCTTGTGATTTTTCCATATTCAGTCCGTTTTTTAGTATGATTTCGGGTGCAAAGATACAAATTATTTTTAAAACTGCACCCAATTGAGTGCAAAAAAAATAAGAAATCGCACCAAAAACAGTGCGATTTGCGTAAAAAACAGGGACTCTTTCGCCTAATGGCTACTCAAGTCCCCTTCACACACTTATTTTTATTCACTATTAATAGTTATGTGCTATTTCAAAACGGTCTTTTTCTGGTACTCAATGGTTAGCGTGAGAGTGGCTCCGTGTAAATCTATGTTTGTATAGACTATTTCTGTCGGAAGATCATTTTGATTGCGAGTCACTTTGACACTTCCTTTTCCATAATATTCATTGGTTTTCCACGCTTCAAGACCATATCTAAGAGGTATCACAAGATTTTTACTCTTTTTCCCATAGAGAGCAAACGGTTCAAAGCAAGCAATGTCGTCTCCAAAAATCATACCATCAAGTTCGCAATGCTCCCAAATGAAATAATTTAAATCAAGGTTTGTATTGTTTTTTTCACTCTCCCAGTATTCGTAGTTATAATTTTTAGTATTAATACTTTCCATATTTTCCTTATTCCAGTTAAGAGTACAGCACGTTTTCTTCTCATTCTCGGTTATTCTAACAACGCTTTGCAAATATTCCTTTTTACCACTGTCATATGAAAATTCCCAAGTAATCTGATTATTAGGAGCATAAACACTAACAATCTTTCCATCAGATATTTGTGCTTGCATTCCCTTCAGATCGTTTGGCCATTCAATATCCTTCACGATCATAGCACTTTTCTCATCATCGTAACTGAATGATATGTTTTTAGGGTATCCTTCTTTACTTTGAATCGTGAGAATACGTCCCCTATCGTCGTAGTCAAACAAATAATAAGAAGCACGATTATAACTATTACTTTTGACCGCTCGTTTAATCGAACTCACCAGATACCTTTCTTCCGTTTCGGGTTCAGGTTCTGGCTCTGGTTCGACAATTTCGGAATCGTCTTTGTCGAAGGAGAGAATCCACGTGGGTTTGCCATCGTTGTCATCATCATCAAAGCCGAGAATCCAACGACCGGGACCGAGAGAATTGATGTCAAATTCATAGTCTTCGAGGTAGATGTCGCCATAGTAGGGTTTGCTGTCGTTGTCGCCATCGGGGCCTAAACGCCAGCGATGTGGCTTCTTTCCGCCATCTGAGGAATCATAGTAAGTTCCATCGTCGTAGAAAGTAAGTTCTGTGTCCACTACTTTCCAGTTGGAAAAAGGGAACTTCTTTGGCGATTGTTTGGAACCGTCTTTGTCGAAAGCGGAGAGTTTCCATCGACCAACAATCATTTTCTTGGCATTGGCGAACTCAAGTGAAATTGTCTCGTCGCCATCACTGATGCAGCTGGTAAGTGCCTGCCCGAAAACGAGCAGGACACTTAACACGCTGAAATATACAAAATATTTTTTCATTTTCTTATGCCTAATTTATAAAACTAATTATTTTAAACGCACGGGGCGGACAAGAAGTCCTTCGCAACGATAGTAGGCATCCTTCTCCGCACTTTTATCAAAATACAGAGAATAGGCCGATGTCGGATCGCTTTTATCGATAGACCGAGACCAATAGTCTCCACAATGATATGCTTCGAGGAGTTCCGTACCAGAACGCAGTGATTCCGCTGGCAAGAAAATGGACTTGCCATTATTTTTGCTTGTAACCTTACTGCCTCCTACGCCATTGAGTGTCGTCCACTCCCATTTACAATTATTGATTAGTTCATTGATTTGTTCAATACTTGGCGTTCGCCATTGTTTGCCGCAATTCACATAAGCAGCATCGTCCTCAAGGTCGAGTTCGGTCTTGCCATCGCTGCCTGTGTATTTCGTCAGGCTACTCGACGAGCCGTTGCACCATTTGTAAGTGCTCCAACGATAATCTTTTTTCGGCTTCGTTTCTCCCCACGCAAATTGGTCGCCATATTCCTCTGGCTTCTTCGCTCCTACGTTACAACTTGCCCAGAGCGTACCAGAGGGCAAGCCTAGATTCACATAATCGCCGGAAGAAACATTGGGGTCATCCTCATTGTTGCTTGTTCCACCATCGCGACCGAAGTCAAGGATTTTTCCGTTTCGATCTTTCAGCCGCCAGTGGCCGTCTCCTAAGGAGATGATTTCGTAATAAACGCCGTCAAGGTAGATTCCACCATAATAGGGAGAGCCGTCGTTAGCGTCCGAAGCCAAACGCCACGTGTGCTTTTTCGTTCCGCCGTCGGAGGAGTCGGTATAGTAGCCGTCGTCG
>JAFYJH010000065.1 GCA_017538195.1 Prevotella sp. | reverse complement strand
CGTGTCGCCGACGAATTTCTCCGCGTCGAAACCGCCAATCGAATAGCCGAAGCGAATGCTCGCGAGATTGATCAAATCGACGAGCGTGTCAATCTGGTAGAGTTCCTTGCCCTGCAGCATCCTTCGGATGAGCGCTTCCGAGGCCGGACGATAGCGCGAAGGGTCTTTTCCGCAGGCTTTATAGACGCGGCGCGTGGCGGCGATGCCCGACATTTCCTTCAGCGACTCGGTGGTCAGCGTGGCCTTGTATTCCTCGCCCAGAGCGCGAATTTCCGTCCAAAGTCCGTCGCTGTAGGGCGTATTCACCACGTCGGCCTCGACGCAGGCTCCCACAAAGCCCGGACAGACCTGTTCAATCTCATTTGAAACAACAACTTTCATCATACGATATGGGTTAAAAGGATTTTCACACCGATGCCAATCAGAATGATGCCGCCAAGCAGTTCGGGCTGCAACCGACGGCGAATGTTACAGCCGAATCGGATGCCCAAAAGGTGGCCTACGACGCTGAAAAGAAACGACCCGATTCCGATGGCGGCGAGCGGCAGCAACAGCGAAGCGAAGGTGTTGTAGCCGGTCATCGCGAAGGAAATGCCGACCGCCAGCGCGTCGATGCTCGTCGCAACGGCCATCGTCACGCCCGTCGTCCAACTCGACGGCTCGAAATGGCAGGCTTCGTCGGGCTGAAACGCGCTGCGAATCATCCTTCCGCCCAGAAAAACCAACATTCCGAAGGCAATCCAGTGGTCGTAAGCCTCGATGTAGTGCGCAAAATAACTCGTGCAAAGCCAGCCAATCAGCGGCATCAACGCCTGAAAAAGTCCGAACAGCAGGCTCAGCCGCAGAATCACGCGCCACCAGCGACGCGCCATCATCACACCGCTCACGATGCTCACCGTGAAACAGTCCATCGCCAACGCCACCGACAGCATTACAATATCAAAAAAACTCATCATTTCCGTCAAATTTTGCGTGCAAAAGTACGAAAAAAATAAGAATTAAAAATGAAAAATTGAGAATTTATTTGTAATTTTGCAAGCGAATTTTCTTTTTGCAGGCAATCGAAACTGACCTTGCAGGCAATTGAATTTGATTTTGCAAGCAATTGAATTAAACAAAAAAACGATGATGACCGAAGAATTACGACTGCGGATGCAGCAACTGGCCGACGAACTTAACCGCGCCTCGGACGCTTACTACAATGGCCGCCCGGAACTGATGAGCGACCACGAATGGGATGCGCGTTTCGACGAACTGAAGCGGTTGGAGGAGGAAACGGGCGTGACGCTGCCCGACTCGCCGACGCAACGGGTGTCGGAAGACAACACCGCCGGACAGAAGGAGGCGCACGAGTTTCCGGCGCTCTCGCTCGCCAAGACGAAACAGGTGGCGGAAGTGGTGAAATGGGCGGAGGGAAAAGCCGTCTGGATTTCGTGGAAATTGGACGGACTGACGCTCGTCGCCACCTACGACCGAGGTCGGCTGACGAAGGTTGTAACGCGCGGAAACGGCCACATCGGAACGAATATCACGCACTTAACGAAATACATTAACGGAATACCACAAACGATTGGGAATCAAGAGCATATTGTTATCAGAGGTGAGGCGATTATTTCCTATCAGGACTTCCAACAATTCCTTCTTGAAAGTGGCGAGGACTATGCCAATCCGCGCAATTTGGCGTCGGGTTCGCTCTCGCTGAAAGACCCCGAGGAAGTGAAGGCTCGGAAGATTCGTTGGGTGGCATTTTCGTTGGTTTTCAAGGAGGGCGAAAACAGCGTGGAAGCGGACGGAAAAACCTACGATTTGAACCGATTTGGCGACCGAATGGCGTGGCTCGACGCGCTCGGTTTCAACACGGTCGATCGCGAATTGGTCGAAAATCCGACCGTCGAGAACATTCAGGCAGCCATCGACCGCTTTACGCTTCGCGTGACAACGACGGGCAGCGAGCGGATGGACTTCCCTGCCGACGGCCTTGTCGTGACCTACGACGACGCGATTTTCGCCGCTACGGGCAGCGTCACCGGCCACCACGCGACACGCGCCGGATTAGCCTTCAAATGGCAGGACGAAGCCGCTGAAACCGAATTGTTGGAGATTGAATGGTCGTGCGCCGCCTCGACGATTTCGCCCGTGGCGATTTTCCGCCCCGTCGAACTCGAAGGAACCACCGTGAAACGCGCCTCGCTGTGCAACATCAGCGAGTGTGAAAGGCTTGGAATCGGCGGCGCAGGCACGAAAATCGAGGTCATCAAGGCCAACAAAATCATTCCGAAGGTCATCAATGTCGTTGAAGCGGTCGGAGAACTGAAAATTCCGACGCAATGCCCTGTGTGTCAGCACGTTACGGAGATTGTCGAGAGTCAGCAGAGCGGCACGCGCACGTTGCATTGCACGAACCCCGTTTGTCCGGCGAAACAACTGAAAAAATACGCGCGATTCGTGTCGAAAGCAGGCGTGGACATCGACGGAATTTCGGAGCAGACGCTCGCCAGATTCATCAGCCTCGGTTGGATCAGCGACTTTTCCGACATCTACCGCCTGCCCGAACACGCCAGCGAAATCGCCCTGCTCGACGGTTTTGGCGAGCGGTCGGCGGCAAACATCGTGAAGTCGATTGAGAAGGCTCGACGGGTCGATGCGCAACGCCTGCTCATCGCGCTGAGCATTCCGAAATGCGGTGCCGACGTGGCGAAACGACTTTTGCAGGCTTATTCTTTCGATGAACTCGTCGAAACGGCATCAACCACCGACGACAGCGACTTTTTCGCCCATATCGACGGCATCGGACCAGAGCGTTCCGCGCTGATTGTCGAGTGGTTTCATAATGAAGATAATATTTTGATTACCAGAAAGTTATTGAATTACATTCAAGTAATACAACAAGAGCAAAACAAGTCCGAAAATTTGAAGGGAATGACCTTTGTCATCACTGGCGAAACCCACCATTTCAAGAACCGAAAAGAACTTCAAGACTACATCGAAAGTCAGGGCGGTCGCGTCGCAGGCAGCGTCAGCGGCTCGACCTCGTTCCTCATCAACAACGACATCGAATCGACCTCCGGCAAGAACAAAAAAGCCAAGGAACTCGGCATCGAAATTATTTCCGAGGAAACTTTTTTGGAACGATTTGCATCGGCTGAAAACAAAACAAAATCGGATGAAAATTCGCCGTCAGAAGTCGAACCCGAATCCAACGAAAAAGCCACTGAATCTCAGCCTCAACAGCCGAAAAATCAGCAACTTTCGCTCGTTTTTTAGCCAACTATTCCTCCTCCAACAGATAGTCATCGTCGGGTGGAATCGGGTACTTCACATTCTCTTTCACGCCGAGTTTCTTCAGTTGGTTCGCCTTCTGCACGATGCCCATTCGACCGTTGTATTTCTGCTCAAGTTGCTCGCAGTCGGTCGTGGCACGACGCAGATGTTCTTTCAGTTGGTCGAATTCCTTGATAAAAGCCCCTACCCTCTTCAGTAGTTCTTCGGCGAGCACAAACACCTGCTTTTCGTTTTCGTGCTGCAAATACTGCCGCCACGCCGCGTGGATCATCGTCAGAATCGCCATCAGGTTCTGCTGTCCAGTAATAAAAATTTTCTTGCTGAAAGCCTCGTTCCAAAGGCTCGGTTCGGTGGCAAGTGCGAGTTGCAACGCACCCTCGTAGGGAATATACATAATGACGAAATCGACCGATTTTCTCGGCGGTTTCACGTATCGGCTGTAGTCCTTCGCCGAGAGTCGGTTGAACTGGTCGCGGATGCTGCGAACCACCTCTTTCGCCAACGATTTCCGCAGGTTTTCGTCGTCTGTTTCCATATATTTCGCGTAGGCGTCAATCGACATTTTCGCGTCGATGATCACGTCCTCGTTGTTCGGATAGTGCAGAATCGCGTCGGGCACCATCCGCGTACCGCTTTCCTCGTTGATGATGGGTCGTCCCTGCTCGTCGGTGAGCGTTTGTTGCAGGTCGAAGTCGCGCCCGATTTGCAGCCCTTGGCTTTCGAGCAGGTTTTGCAGCGTCATTTCGCCCCAATTTCCCTGAATTTTGTTGCCTCCGCGCATCACGTTGGTCAGTCGCGTCGCCGTGAGGTTGATTTTCGAGGTTTGGTCGGCCATCGCCTTCAGCTGTTCCGAGAGCGACGCCGTCTGTTTGGCCGTTTCGCTGTTCGTGTTGCGAATCGCCTGCTGCAACTGCTCCAGATTCTGTTTCAGCGGCTCCGTCAGCGTCTGCATCGACTCCGTGTTCTGCGTTTTCAGTCGGTCGGAAGTCTGGTCGAGCAACTTCGTGGCGAGGTTCTGGAATTGCTCCTGCACCGTGCGAAGTTGCTCGGCGAATTGCTCCTGTCGCAGTTGCGATTCGCTCGACATTTGTTCGCGCAAAACCGCCTTTTCGTTCTCGTTTTGCTCCCGAAGCGAGGCCACGTCCTTTTCGCTCTGTTCCCGAAGGGCGAGAACGTCCTTTTCGCTCTGCTCTCGCAGCAATTTCAGTTCCGTTTCGCGCGTCGCAAGCCGCAGTCGCAGGTAGAACGCGAAGCCTCCACCCACAAGTCCGCCGACGACGATTCCGATGATTATATACAATAAAATATCCATCATTTTCCTAAAAAATTCCGTTTTCGACGACAAAGTTACGCATAAGTGAGCAGAATACAAAAAGAAAAGGCATTTTTCTTTTTATTCTCAAACGAAAGAAGTTCCTTGAGCAAAGCGAAAAACTTATCTAAAGTTACAAAAATTTCGATGAAGAGAGAACAGAATAAAGAATTTATTTTGCCGAACGAAAGAAAAAATCGAGCGACCTTCCCTTTTTTCAAAGTTCAGTCGCCCGATTTTTATGCCAACTACGCTGACAATTATCAAACAGGTGTTGCATCAACGGTCAATCGCAAAATAATATCGCGCGTTCCGTTCTTCTCCAATTCGAGTTCGTAGTAATTGCCAGCAGGGGTTTCAACGAAATCAACATCGTCCACACGGTAGCCGGGATAGTTGTGAGCCACGTAGTTTTTCACGGCTTCAGGCAACTCCATAGGCGACAGATCGCGCTCGGTGCGCACCCAAGTTCCATCGGGCTGAAACCAAACTTCCACCTGCCGTCCCTCGTGCCAAAATTCAGCCTTGTAAAGTCCGTGCTCCTTCTCCCACTTCACGTAAACATTGTTGGCGATGGAAAAAAGATCCTGGAAATTGTTCTGAATGTTGTTGGGCACGTTGGCGTAGAAAATGTCCTCGTCGTCGTCGCAGGCGGTGAAGCCCATCGAGATGGCGCACAAAAAGGCTGCCATCAAAAGAAATTGCTTTTTCATCATTTTTTTTACAATTTATTCGGTTTTTGTTAATCGTCGATGTCAATCAGGCGGAAAGACTTGTCGAATTCGAGTTCCAAATGGTTCGAGAGTTCGACCTCGTAAGTCTTTCGATTTCGCTCGATTTTCAGGATTGTGGCCTGCGGATAATTCTTTTTGACAAAGGCGGCGATGGCGGTCGGAACAAGTGCGGAAGGCACTTGCGAGCGTTTGCAGTCGATGTCCGTCCATTGACCTTTGCCGTCGAACTCGATTTTGTCGCCATTTGTGAAAATCACGTCGTAGCTTTTCCCAATCAACTCAACTTCCACCTTCGCCAAGGCAATCTGGCGGTTGGCAAAATGCTTTTTGATGGTTTGCTGGGCAGCCACCGGAAGTTGTTCAAAAGTCACCGGCTTATCGATGCCGGCGAAGGCCGTCACCTGCACGAATAACGCACAGAACAGCAGTAGGATTTTTGCTTTTGTTTTCATCATTTTTCCAGTTTTTAAGTGAATCATTTTTGTTCTTTAAATAAAATTTGTCGTTTGACACAGGCAAAGTTCGGTGTCAATTCTGAAAAGAATCTGAAAAAAGCAGAAATCCCGTCTTTTTTAAGTATTATTAACAATCTGAAACAGATGCCGACCTTGTTCAAAACGATAATCGACACGCAATCCGCCCTGTGCGCAAATGGCTCTCACCAACGCTAATCCGATGCCCGTAGAATTGCGGTTTTCACGCTGTTTCGGGTCATTGTTTTCGCCGTGATAAAACGGCTCGAAAATCTTGTTCGCGTCGAGCGGTTGCGGATGGCCGTCGTTGGCGATGCTGAAACGATCGACACGGCTTTCCACAACGATTTTTCCACCGTCGTTGTTGTGTACGAAGGCGTTTTTCAGCAGATTGGCGAGCAACATCCGCGCCAATGTCGGGTCGATAACTGCTACAAAAGGCTCATTCCATTGCCGCTCGACAACGATGTGACGACTGCTATAAACGGCTTGCAACTCCGTCAATACCTCTTCCGCAAATTGTTGAAAATCAACCTTTTGCGTATCATCAAACTGTCCGTTTTCAATCTTGCTGAGCATCAGCAACGAGCGATTCATCTGCGACATATTTTCGAGCGAATGAACGGCCTTGAGCAAATCGCCCATCTGCTGTTCGCTGAGCGTACTGTCGTCGAGCATCATTTCGAGTCGGTTCATCGTCGCGGCGATGGGCGTTTGAAGTTCGTGGGAAGCGTTTCCGATGAATTGTTTTTGCTGTTCAAAAAGTTTCTGGTGGCGCAGCAGACTCTGCTCGACGGTCGTGTTCAACTGCACGAATTCCTCAATGCGCGTGGGGTTTTCAAGCGCTTTGTTCTTCTTTCCCATCTGGAATTCCTCGACCCATTTCAGCAGCCGATGCAGGGGACGCATCGTGCGGTGAATCGAGAAAACATTGATGGCGATGATGCTCAGCAGCAGGATTCCGAACAGGAAAAGCATACCGTAGAAAATCGTGATTCGCAGGTCTTCCTTGTCGATGTGCGGCGTGGAAACCTCCAGTTCGTAATATTGTCCGTCGCTGTTTCGATAGATGTACGTGAGCACACGCGCAGGCTCGTACTCGTTTTTTTCGCGGATAAAAACCTCGCGGTCGGCGTATCTGATATGCTCGGTTCTGAGGGCGTAGTCGCTGCTGACGGGACGCTGAAAGAACTGGTTGTTCGAGCCGATGGACGTCGTCGGAATCTCCTCGCCTGCCAACGAGCGCGTGATGATGGCTTCGGCATAGTCTTCGAGCGAGTCATCCACTTCGTCGTTGATTTCGTTCATCATGGCAAAGTAGAAAAACAATGCCCAAAACGACAGCACGACGGTCGTCAGAACCAGTAGGCGGATTGATATGGTGTGAAGCAGTTTCATATTTCAGTGAGTTTGTAGCCGAAGCCGTAAACGGTCTTGATTTCGATGCTTGCGCAGGCTTCTTTCAGCCGACGGCGCAGGTTTTTAATGTGGGCATAGATGAAGTCGAAGTTGTCGGCTTGGTCGATGTCGTCGCCCCAGACAGCCTCGGCGAGTGTCTGCTTCTCGACAAGCCTTCCCACGCGGTTGAGCAAGTAGAAAAGGATGTCGTACTCCTTGCGGCTCAGTTCAAAGGGTTTTCCATCGACCTCCACGCTCATCTGATCGGGAAAAAGGGCGATGTTGCCTGCTGTCAGCGTCGGTTTTCCGTCTCGTTTCCGCCGCAAAACACTTCTGATTCGGGCGTGCAACTCCGCCAGATGGAACGGTTTGGGCAGATAGTCGTCGGCACCGAGATTCAGCCCTTCCACCTTGTCCTCGACGGAATCTTTCGCCGAAAGAATGATGACATTCCCGTTTTTTCCGCGTTCAGCCAATTCGCGCAGCAAATCCAAGCCGCTTCCGTCGGGCAGCATGATGTCGAGCAAAATGCAGTCGTATTCGTAGGCCGCCACCTTTGTTCGGGCATCGACCAGTGTCGCCGCCGACTCCACCACGAAACGCGCCTGCCGCAGCGAAGCCGCAATCACCTCGCGCAACTCCCGATCGTCTTCAATCAGCAGTATTTTCATATTTTTCCTTCAAAACGGATGATTTTGACTGCTCCAATGCCGCATCCAAAGCCACTGCAAAGCACCGCGCAAGGCTAAATAGACGATGAGGGCGAGCCACAGCGCATGGTTGCCGAAGTGCGGGAAGAGGGTGAAATGGATGGCGAAGAAGGTCATTGTGGCGATGGCGCACGAGGCCAACATTCCGCGCGTGGCCAACATTCCGACGAAAATGCCGTCGTAGAGGAAGGCGGCGACGCCGGTAATCGGAATCAGCAGCACCCACAGCCAATAGGGTTTGGCGGCCTCGATGACGGCGGCCTCGGAGGTCAGAATCGACAGGAAACCACGTGCGCCAACGGCATAAATCGCCGTGAAGAGCACGACCATCATCGCGCCCCAGACGAAGAGTCGCCGATTGGTCGCGTGGAACGATGTCCAGTCTTTCGCGCCGAAGAATTTTCCGCTCAACGCCTCGCCTGCGTAGGCAAAACCGTCCATGATGTAGGAAAAAATCATGAAAAAGGTCATCAGCAGCGTGTTTACGGACAACAGAAGGTCGCCTTGTCGTGCGCCGGCGGAGGTGAAAAACAGATTGACAGCCACCATGAACAAGGTGCGGAGGAACAAGTCGGCGTTCACTCTCGAATAGGCCGAGAATGCCGGCAGCTTCGCGGCTTCAGACGCTTTTTCGTGCAAGGAAAGTCGTTTTTTCTTGAGCAGCACCCCGACAAACGCCATCACCGCCCCACTCCACTGCGCGATGAGCGTTCCGAGGGCGACGCCCTCGATTTTCATCCCGAAACCGAACACGAGAACGAGCGAAACGACGATGTTGATGATGTTTTGCGCGATGGAAACAACCATCGGCGTGCGCGTGTCCTGCATTCCAATGAACCAGCCCGTCATCACGTAGAGGCTGAGCACGGCAGGCGCTCCCCAGATGCAGATGTTGAAATAGACGCGCACGAGCGACGCCACGCCCTGCGACGGCTCCATCAGCCACAGCGACAGCCATTGCAAGGGAATTTGCAGCATCAGGAAAATGGCTGCAATCGCCAACGCCACCAACAGATTGCGCCGGAGGATGGCGAGAATCGGCACATTGGTTTCGGCGAGCGACTGCCCGAAGGCTTGCGCCGTCATGCCGCTGGTTCCCATTCGGAGGAAGCCCATCAGCCAGTACATCACGTTGAAAATCATCGAACCGACGGCAATCGCGCCGATGAGCGTTTCGTTGCCGATGTGTCCGACAATGGCCAGATCGACGAGTCCGAGCAGCGGAACCGTCACATTCGTCACAATCGACGGAATGGCCAAGCGAAGTATTTCTTTGTCACGAATATTCATCGTCAAGTCGTTGAAAAGTTAAAAAATTCGGTTGCAAAATTACAAAAAAAAGTTCATAACACATCGTCTTTTTTGCTTTTTATCATTTTTTTCGTTTGAAAACACGAACTCGAGGACAATGCCGACTTCGATAAAGATTATTGTCAGATGGTCGAGCAAATGACCGCCGCCGACGTGCAGCGCGTGGCACAGCAAATCCTCGCAGCCAAGCGTTGTATCGAAGTAACGATGTTGTCGGAGTAAAAATTAGGACAAAAGCGAAGTGTCACCTGTGTAAAGTTGGTAGTACTTCCCTTTGAGTTGGATGAGCTCGTCGTGCGAGCCGTGCTCGATGATTTGTCCGTGGTCGAGCACGATGATTTGGTCGGCGTTGCGCACGGTCGAGAGGCGATGGGCGATGACGAAAGTCGTCCGTCCGCGCATAATCGAGTCCATTCCGCGCTGCACGAGTTGTTCGGTGTGGGTGTCGATGCTCGAAGTGGCTTCGTCGAGGATGAGCACGGGCGGATTGGCGATGGCAGCGCGGGCGATGGCCAAGAGTTGCCGCTCGCCCTGCGAGAGATTGCCGCCGTCGCCGCTGAGGATGGTGTCGTAGCCATCGGCCAAGCGTTGGATGAAGTCGTCGGCACCCACGAGTCGGGCGGCCTCGCGACATTCCTCGTCGGTGGCGTCGAGTCGTCCGTAGCGGATGTTGTCGAGCACGGAAGCCGTGAACAGATGCGTTTCCTGAAGCACGATGCTCATCGAGCGGCGCAGCGATTCGAGGCCGATGTCGTTCACGGGAATGCCGTCGTAGAGCAGTTTTCCTTCCGTCACGTTGTAAAAACGGCTGATGAGGTTGATGATCGTGGTTTTTCCGGCTCCCGTACCGCCCACGAAGGCAATTTTCTGTCCGGGCGAAGTGTTGATATTGATGTCGAAAAGCACCTGTTTTTCAGGCACATAGCCGAAATCGACGTGTTGGAAATCGACGTCGCCTTGTATCGGGTGATGGGTGGTGAGTTTTGGGTGATGATGGTTTGAATCTTCGCCATCCTTCAACACCCAACACCCATCTTTCATCACCCAAGAGCCATCGTCTTTTTCCGGCTCGGCATCCATCAGTCGGAACACGCGCTCAGCACCGACCGAGGCGTTCAAAACCGAGTTGATTTGCTGCGAAACGTGGCTGATGGGCTGCGTGAAACTCTTGTTCAACTGGAGGAAAGCGACGATGGTTCCGAGGGAAATTGACAATTGAGAATTGATAATTGAGAATTGGCCGAGGGCAAGCGAAGCACCGACGATGGCGATGAGCACGTAGCCGAGGTTGCCGAGATTTCCGTTCACGGGCATCACGATGCTCGCGATTCGGTTCGCGTTGCAGGCCGACGACCGCAGTTGCTCGTTGATGCGCTCGAAATCGCGGATGGCCTGCTCCTCGTGGCAGAATGTCTTGACGACTTTCTGACCCGTCATCATCTCCTCAATAAAACCATTGACGGCGGCGAGCGACTCCTGTTGCGTGCGGAAATAGCCTCGCGACCACGCGCCGAGTTTCGTCGTCGAAATCGACATCAGAATGGCGATGAAGATGCTGACGAGTGTCAGCGGAATGCTCAGGACAATCATCGAAGTGAAGGTGACGACAATCGTAATCATCGAGTTGAAAACCTGCGCCATACTCGTCGAAATGACCTGTCGGAGCGAATCGACGTCGTTGGTGTAGGTGGACATCATTTCGCCGTGGGAATGGGAGTCGAAATAACTCAGCGGCAGCCGTTCCATCCGCTCGAAAAGTTGTTTGCGCAGGCGGAGTTGCGTACCCTGCGACACGTAGATCATCAGGCGGTTGTAGCTGTACGAACAAACCACGCCCAAGAGCAGAATCAGGCCGAGTTTGAAGAGGGCTTGCAAGAGCGACGAATATTCTGGGTTGGCGACTTGCGTGAGCGGCACGATGTAGTCGTCGATGAGGGTTCGGGTGAAAAGGGTCGAGGCGAGCGAGGTGACGGACGACACGGCGATGCACACGAAAACCGTCAGCACCATCCATCGGTAGTGCTTCATCACGAGGCGGAACAGCCGCAGCAGCGTCGATTTTTTCGATGCGTCGAGCGTCGCCGAGAGGTTTTCGCCCATTCGTGGGCCGTGGTTTCTATTGAAATTAGGTTGTCGCATTTATTTTTTTATTTTTTAGCCCCCTCCAACTCCCCCAAAAGGGGGAGAGAGGATTTTTTTCGTTATTTTTTTTGGTGGTTTAATATTTTTGTTGTACCTTTGCAGCATCCAATTTGGTGAGGTCGGGGAGCCTTCGGGTCCGACTTCGCCTTTTTTATTGAAAATCAAATGTCCTTTTCACTTCCCTTTCACCCCCCTTTCACTTCCCTTTCACTTCCCTTTCACTTCCCTTTCACTTCCCTTTCACTTCCCTTTGCCTCCCTTACGGTCGGCGACCTTCGGTTCACTTCCCTTCTATCAGCATCAAAATCTCCCGAAGAAATACTTTGCAACTCATTGATTTCTCGGTAGAACTGGTTGCTTTCGAGCAGTCGCTCGTGCGTGTCGAATCCCGTCACCATTCCACCCTCCATCACGAGGATGCGGTCGCAGTGCTGCACGGAGGAAATCCGCTGCGCGATGATGATTTTCGTCATCTCGGGCAGTTGCGTGCGGAACGCTCGTTGGATTTTCTCGTCGGTCGCCGTGTCGCAGGCCGAAGTCGAGTCGTCGAGAATCAGGATTTTCGGCTTCCGCAGCAAGGCTCTGGCGATGCAAAGCCGCTGTTTCTGACCGCCCGACACGTTGGTTCCGCCCTGTTCGATGCGCGTTTCATACCGATTCGGCATTTCCATCACAAAATCGTCGGCCTGCGCCATCCGACACGCCTCGCGACACTCGTCGAGCGTGGCCGATTCGCGTCCCCAACGCAGGTTGTCGAGAATCGAACCCGTGAACAGCGTGTTCTGCTGCAACACCACCGACACCTCGCGGCGCAAGGCCGTCAAATCGTAGTCCTTCACATCGCGACCGCCCACGACAACGCTGCCCTGCCCCACATCGTAGAGTCGGCTGATAAGGCTGACGAGCGTCGATTTTCCCGAACCCGTACCACCAATCACGCCGACCGTTTCGCCCGATTCAATCCGAAAATTGACATTGTAAAGGGCAGAAAGTCGCGACCGATGGAAAGACAATTCTGAAGCTATTGAAGCCCCCTCGGGGGCAGTATGGGGGGCTTCGTAATCAAACCTCACACCCCGAAACTCCACGCTGCCGTCCGCCACTTCCGCCACGGCATTTTCGGGCGAAACAATGTCCGCCTCCTCGCCAATGACCTCGCAGACGCGCTTCGCCGAGGCCGCACTCTGCGTGAGCATCACGAAAATCATCGACAGCATCATCAACGCCTGCAAAATCGACATCACGTAGGTGAAAAGCGAGGTGAGTTCACCCGTCGTCAGCGTACCGCCGACGATGAAGTGCGCGCCCCACCACGACAGCGCAATCATACAGCCATAGACCACGAGGTTCATCACCGGATGGTTCAGTGCCATCAGGCTCTCCGCGCGTACATATAATTGATAGAGGGCTTCGGCGGCGCGTGCGAACTTCTCGTTTTCGTATTTCTCGCGCACAAACGCCTTCACGACACGAATCGCCGACACGTTCTCGCCCACGCTCTGGTTCAGCGCGTCGTAACGCTCGAAAACCTGTTGGAACAGCCGCGAAACACGCGAAATAATCATCCACAGCGAAAAACTCAAAACGACCATCGCCACAATGAAAATCAGCGACAGCCGCGCGTCAATGAGCAGGCACATCACAATCGACAGCAGCAGCCGGAACGGTGCCCGCACGGTCACGCGGAGAATCTGCTGAAACGCTTGTTGCAGGTTCTGCACGTCGGTTGTCATTCGCGTCACGAGGCCCGCCGTCGAATATTTGTCGATGTTCGAGAACGAGAACGTCTGGATGTTCCGATACATCGCCGACCGCAGATTAGCCGCGAAACCCGTCGAAGCGTAGGCCGAGAAGCGTCCCGCGAGAATGCCGAAGGCAAGGCTCAGCAACGCCATCACGACCATCAATCCGCCGTAGCGATAGACCGCCGCCATATCGCCCACGTTGATGCCGAAGTCGATGAGCCGCGCCGTCACCCACGGAATCAGCACGTCCATCACCACCTCGAGTGCCGTGAACAAAGGCGTCAGCAGAGCCGCCCATTTGTATTTCCCGATTTGTCGGTAGAGGGTTTTTAGCATTATTAAATAACTTTTCTCTAACTTTATTCCCAATCCAATCGCTTACGAATCTCAGCGCATACGGCCTCAAAACGCTCCTGAGCTGCCACCCATTCGGGCAGGTCACGGTTCATCCAACCAATCACCATCAGCATCTCGGCGTGGATTTCCTCGACCCTCGCCAGATTCCAACAGATGGATTCATTGTGAAAAATTCGGTTGCGGAAACGGCGGAACGTGTTAAGCGGTGCCGAGACATTCCTGCGTTGCCGTTCTTGTCGCGGCATATAGGGGAAAGCACGGCGCAGAGCCTGCCACAGCGTCCGCTCATACTCTGAATTGAGAAGCGAGACCCAAAAACCAAGCGTCATTTCTGCCACGATTTTCGACGGCGTAACCTGCTCGTTCCGCGCCGTGATGTGCTGCCCTGCCTCCGTGATGTATCGGTTCAGGCTGCGCAGACCCGGCGTAGTCGGGAAGATGGCGTACCAGTCCTCACGCCCCGTCATCGTTTCCAGTTCACGGCACAGCGCGTTTCGCAGCGTCACTTCCAACACCGACAGGCTTACATAAAGCGATTCGGCCAACATCAAATTGCACTCGTAATGGCGTATCGCCTTTGCCTCGTCGTTGGGATAAAGTGCAAAATATCGCTCCATCCGCTTCGTCGAGAAAACTTTTTCAAGAAATTGTTTGGTCGGTTCCATATTTTTTTGTACCTTTGCAGCGCAGTCCCGGTAGTTCCTCTCCCAGATATTAGATGCTGGTGATGAATCCGGGTTTTTTGTGCCCTTTTGTTTATCAGGTGCAAAGGTACGAAAAAGAGGCGAATCCGCAAAGAATTCGCTCCTTTTTTAAAATTTGGAGTTACAGAAGTTCAGACAAATGCCGTAGGCATACGATAAGGGTAGCCCTGTATGAAAATGCAGGGAAATGGTGCCATGTAACACGAAAACGATGCCGTAGGTATCGGATAAAATGTTTCATCGCGTACCCAAAGGCACGCTTGGGAAGCCTCAACCTTTTCGCCCCCAGTCATTTCGGGCAGCCAAGGCTGCCCTGCATAACTGGCTACCCATATCAGATGCCGATGGGCATCAAAAACTATCGAAAAAACAGCCTGTCCTCAGAGAGAACAGGCTGTTTCTCATAATAACAATTGAAAATTATTAGCATTTGTTATAATTTTACATTGGATAGTTTAAAATACTCCTTTTTTCCTCCTGTTTTTGTTGGAATGAATAATACTAATAGGTCTCCTTTTTTACACATTTTTTTAAATGCAAAGTTGTTAGTTGGCGCAAGCATTCCTGAATATCTAAAAGAAATTTTAGTATTATTAGAACTCACCTTACACATACTTACATCTTTTGTTTTAAGTAAAGTTTTATCTTTATATACAGACCATTTTAGCATATAAGAACTTGTAGTAACAACATCTCCTAATGCCATTTTACTACTTGATGAAATTGATTGTAGTTGATTCGTATCTACAGAATATTTTAGTTTCACATAACACCAACTACCATCAAACCAAAGAAATGCGGAATCAGAAACACTTTTTATTACATCCACATCGACAGGAATTTCTTGTTCAGATTCTTCTACAAAAGAAAAATCGTCTTGAGCAAATACCGCCAAAGGTATACACATTAAATTTAAAACGACTATTAATATTTTTCTCATAATCTAAAGAATGTAAAACAGAAAAAGGCGGAACCGTTCGATGCTTATCTAAAGCTGGGTTACCGCCAAGTGACCTAAAGTGAACAAGCATTAACAGCCCACGCCCTATCGAGCGTGAACTTCTGTCAGCTTGTCCTTCACTTTGAATATTAGGCGGTATTCAGCTTTAAAGAACAAGAGCAAAAGCTCAAATCTATATTTTAATAAGTACGAACAGAAACGCTATTCTGTGAGTTAAAATTTTTGTTTGTTAATTAAAATTCTCTGTGACCTCGCGAGGCTGTGCCTCTCTGGAAGGTCGGGTTGCGTTTTCTTCTGTTTTACTTCATAGGCAATTCGTTTTTAAAGGGTTCAACATATTGTTTTTTCAAACTCTGTCTGCAAAGTTACGAATTATCTTGAAAATAAACAAAAAATGTGCAATATTTTTTCTGATTTGTGAAAATAATTCATCATTTATCACGCTTCGTTCTCCATTTTTTCGTAACTTTGCCGCCGTAAACCATTAAACATTGAAATTGTTATGACCACAATGCAGATGAATACGGCTATTTTCCGAGAACTGAGTCAAATGCAGAACGACGAGGTGCTGCTCGGTCGTGCCTTGAAGTCGTTGCGCCGTATGCGCCGTGAGCGTAAGAAAGAGTTTGCCGCCGACCCCACGCTGATGACGAAGGAGGATTTCTTTCGCCGCATCGACGAGGCCGCAGCGCAGTATGAACGGGGCGAGTACGAAACAATGTTGCCAGGCGAATCGCTTGACGACTTCTTGAAACGTGTTGGTGAGTATGAAGTTTGAAATCCGCTATCTGAAAGTGAAAACAAACTAAAAAACGAAGAAATATTTATGAGAAAACTTTTTTTGGGCGACGAGGCCATTGCGCAAGGTGCGCTTGATGCCGGACTGAGTGGCGTTTATGCCTATCCGGGCACTCCCTCGACTGAAATTACTGAGTTTATTCAACATTCGCCGCTCGCACGGGAACGCGGTGTTCACAGCCGTTGGTCGACAAACGAGAAGACGGCGATGGAGGCCGCGCTGGGTATGTCGTTTATGGGCAAGCGCGCGTTGGTGTGTATGAAGCACGTGGGACTGAACGTGTGCGCCGACCCGTTTGTCAATTCGGCGATGACGGGCGTGAACGGAGGTCTGGTTGTTTTGGTGGCCGACGACCCGTCGATGCACTCATCGCAAGACGAGCAGGACTCGCGTTTCTACGGAAAATTCGCGATGCTGCCGATTTTCGAGCCGAGTTCGCAACAGGAAGCCTACGATATGATGGCGGTGGCTTTCGACTACAGCGAACAGCAAAAACTGCCCGTGCTGATGCGCGTGACGACGCGAATGGCGCACTCGCGGGCGGTGGTCGAGGTGAAGGGCGAGGCTCGCAAGGAAAACGAACTGAACTACAACGCCGAGGCATCGAGTTGGGTGCTGTTGCCTGCGAATGCGCGTCGCCGCAACGACAAAGTGACGGCGCAGCAGTTGGTGCTTGAGGAGGATGCGGAAAAGTCGCCGTACAACAAGACCCACCCCGTCCCTCCCTGTGAGGAAGGGGGAAAGCATCCGCTTGGTGTTATTGCAAGTGGAATCGGCTATAATTATGTGATGGAATCGCTTTCTTCATCGGAAAGCGCGCTGCCCATCCTGAAAATTTCGCAATATCCGCTGCCGAGAAAACTTGTGCGGAAAATGCTCGAAACGTGCGAAAAAGTGCTGATTGTCGAGGAAGGACAGCCGTTTATCGAGGACATCGTGCGCGGTGTCAGCCCGATCGACGGGAAATTGGTGTCGGCAGACTGCCAAGTGTTCGGTCGGCTCGACGGAACGCTGCCTCGCACGGGCGAACTCACACCCGACACGGTAAAAAAAGCATTGGTGTCAATTGTCAATTTTCAATTATCAATTAACAACGGCTTCGCTCCCTGCGAAGATGTTGTGGCGCGTCCGCCTGCGCTCTGTCAGGGTTGCGGCCACCGCGATGTCTATACCGCACTGAACGAAGTGCTGAAAGAATACGAAAATCCGCGTGTTTTCGGCGACATCGGCTGCTACACGCTCGGTTTTCTGCCGCCCTACAAGGCGATTCACTCGTGCGTCGATATGGGTGCTTCGATCACGATGGCGAAAGGTGCAGCCGATGCCGGTCAATGGCCGTCGGTGGCGGTCATCGGCGACTCGACCTTCACCCATTCGGGTATGACGGGACTGCTCGATGCCATCAACGAGGACGCGAACATCACGGTCATCATCTCCGACAACCTCACGACGGGAATGACGGGCGGTCAGGACTCGGCTGGCACGAATAAGTTCGAGGCCATTTGTCGCGGACTCGGCCTTTCGGACGAACATCTGCACGTGGTCATTCCCCTGCCGAAAAATATGCCCGAAATCACCGAAATTCTCCGTCGGGAAATCAACTACAAGGGCACGAGCGTGATTATTCCGCGCCGTGAGTGCATTCAAACCCTGCAAAGACATTTGAAGGTTAAAAAGTTAAATAGTTAAAAGGTTAAAAGGTTCGGATATGGCGGACAGTATTATCGGAAAACTTAGTATGAATTTTGCGATACGCATCGTGAATTTCTACAAATTCCTTACAGAAGAAAAAAAGATTTTCATCATATCGAAACAACTTCTTCGGTCAGGAACAAGCATTGGTGCGAATGTCAGCGAAGCCGTTTATGCTCAAAGTCGTGCAGATTTCATCAACAAAATGAGCATAGCCCTCAAAGAAGCCGGCGAATCCGAGTTTTGGATAAACTTGTTGTATAAGTCTGAACTGATTGACCAGAAATCCTACGAATCTCTGACAGATGATATTAAACAAATCATCGGTACATTAGTAAAAATCATCAATAGCAGTAAAAAAGAAAAAAAATAACACTTTAACATTTTAATGTTTTAACATTTTAACACTTTAACATTTTAACACTTTAACATAAATGAAATCCGATATTATCCTTTGCGGCGTGGGCGGACAAGGCATCCTCTCCATCGCCACCATCATCGGCGAGGCCGCGATGAACGAGAACCTTTACATCAAACAGGCCGAAGTACACGGAATGTCGCAGCGCGGCGGCGATGTGCAGTCGAACCTGCGCATTTCGAGCGGACCCATCTACAGCGACCTCATCGCACGCGGCTCTGCCGACGTCATCATCTCGATGGAGCCGATGGAAGCCCTGCGCTATCTGCCCTATCTGAGCGAAAACGGCTGGGTCATCACGTCGAGCAATCCGTTCAAAAACATCCCGAACTATCCCGAAATGGACGTGATTATGGGCGACCTCGCGAAACTGCCCCACGTTGTCACGCTCGACCTCGAACAACTGGCGAAAGACGGTGGTGTGCCCCGCTCTGGCAACGTGATTCTGCTTGGTGCGGCGCAGAAAGCCCTCGGCATCGAGTACGAAAAACTCGAAAATGCCATCCGCCGCGTCTTCGGGCGCAAGGGCGATGCCGTCGTCGAAGCCAACATCAAGGCACTGGCGATTGGGGCGCAGCAGGCGAAATAAGCAAACGGTGACAAATAGTCACCAGTTGAATATTGGAAAGTGCTGAAACACAGACTGATAAAAGAAGGAAATGAAAGCGTTACAGTTTGTAACGCTTTGAAAACGCAGTTTTCGGATAGTATAAAAGGCAGCGAAACATTTTCGGTTTCGCTGCTTTTTTACTTTGAAAGGAAAAAATAATCGTTCACAAATTTGTGAATATCGGGAAAAAGTTGTACTTTTGCACCCAAAACAAATCAAGCGTATGTTAGTCACCTTCGAAAAAGAATATTTACAAGAACTCTACGACAAGGGACGGACGAGCGATAAAAAGCATCGGTTTCAACCTCAAATCGTCAGGAAATACATCAAAATTATCGACCTGATGATAGAGCAGGCAAACGTGATGGAACTGAATCGTTACGGCAGCCTGCACTACGAGCATTTGCACGGCGACAAAAAGGGACTGTCTTCCGTTCGCATAAACGACCAGTACCGCATAGAGTTTCGCGAGATTCTACAAGGTGAAAAGACCATCGCAGAAGTAGTGAGCATTACAGATTTGTCGAACCATTATAAGTAACGATTTTTGACTATGGTACACATTGAAGGAGTAAACGACCAGATGGTTGCCAACAACTTGGAACCGTTTTATCTCACCCATCCCGGCGAGATTATCAAGGACGAATTGGAATATCGGGGCATCAGTCAGCGGCGTCTCGCGAAAGACATCGGTGTGCCTGCCAGTCAGTTGAATGAAATGCTCAACGCCAAACGCCCCTTGAATGCGGAGATGGCATTGCTCATCGGGCAGGCTCTCGACCTTGATGCCGCCCCATTGCTCTCGCTTCAAACAAAGTACAACCTGCTCTCGGCCAAGCGCAACAAGTCTTTTGTCAAGCGACTGAAAGAAATCCCACGAATTTTCACAGGACAATCGCCTGCAAGACGGACGGCAGCGGTGTTTTAAAAGAAAGCAGCGAAACCGAAAAAGTTTCGCCGCTTTTTATTGGAAGTTAAGCCAAATGCCGCAGGCATTCGATAAGGGTGGCCTGCCACGTGGCAGGGTGCGAAACGCCCCTATTTAATGCCGATGGCATCAAAAAATCGGGAAATGCTCGTGGCATTCCCCGATTCTTTCGTTGTATTATTGCCTAATGTGAGATTCCGTTCTAATACTACCTTTATAATTCGTGCTCTTTTATGAGGTTTGGGGATTTAGTAGTTTGAAACATTTTGGCAAGAGCTGGACCAGGTACGAATTTTGTATCACCTGCAACCATATCTATAATCTCATTCGCAATTTCATCAGGCAGTCTTATCTCTTTTTCAAAGTATTCAAGCCTACGTCCATAAGCATCATCAGGTAAATATTTTCCATATTTTATTTTTGCACCTATAAATTCTTTATCTGCACCTAAGTCGTGATATATCAATTTTGTCAACCACGGAGGCTTAT
>JAFYJH010000064.1 GCA_017538195.1 Prevotella sp. | reverse complement strand
CTCCACACTCCACGAACTTACTCGCCGTAGATTTCCGCAAGTTTCTTGCCGAGTGCCGGACCGCGCAGGTCGCGAGCGATGACCTTGCCCGTCGGATCGACCAAGAGCGACGACGGAATGGAGTTGATGCCGTAGGTCGAGGCGGCGATGGTCTGCCAGAATTTCAGGTCGGAGAGGTGTACCCAGTCGAGTCCGCCTTCCTTGATGGCCTTCACCCAAGCGTCTTTCGAGCGGTCGAACGACAGGCCGACCACGTTGAAGCCCTTCGCCTTGTATTTCTCGTAGTTCGCCTTCACATTCGGCATTTCCTGCATACACGGACCGCACCACGAAGCCCAGAAGTCGATGAGCACGTAGTTGCCCTTGCCGACATATTCGCTCAGTTTGTGGGGCTTGCCATCGACGTCGGGTTCCTCGATGTCGATGAACTGTTGGCCGACGATGCCCTGCTTCTTGGCCTCAGCCTCGACGTGTTGCTTCACGCGCTCCACCATCGGATGGCTGCTGTATGCGTATTTGTCGCTGAGCAGTTCTTGCAGTTCGTCCAACTCGTAGTCGTACATCACGTTGCCGATGAACGCCGCGGGAATCACGTTGTCGGGATTGTCCTTGATGACTTGCTTGGCAAACTTGGTCATTTCCTCGTTCACCGGCTCCAGATTCTTCACCACTTCGTTTCTAATCGCCATCAGTTCTTCCTGCGGTTTGCCGTCTTTCTGGGCTTGGAAGAACGGTGCGCAAATCTCCTCTTGCTGCTTCTCGAATTTGTTGAATTCAAGTTGGTAGGCGTTGTATTTCTCGTTCAGCGGCGAGCCTTTCAGCGTACCAGTTGCGAGGTCGATGTTCAGCGGCTTTTCATCGACGATAAACATCACGAGGTTTGACAACTCGGAACCTGCGATGCCGAGGAACGACTCTTCCATCGCCTTGCCCGTGTAGGTGAACTTTCCGCCCACCACGTCGATGCTATCGACGATGGGAACGCGCTGGTTCAGCGTCGGGTCCAAGAGATACACTTTCTTCACGTCAGCCGGGCAAACGCCGTTCACCGTGTAGCTGATTTCCTTTCTCTCTGCATTCTTTGCGTTCTTCTGCGCACAGGCTGACAGGGCGAACACGCCGACGAATGCGATGGCAAATAATTTCTTGATCATTTTTTTGTTCATTTAGTTAAAATATTGATGTTAATTGTTCTTTATCGATTTGGGTTCAAGCAATTTTCGTGCCAAACTTAATTTCTGACAAGCGTCGAACCGCCAACCGACGGATTTCCGCTGATTTGAATGGCGTAGATGCCGCGTGGAAGCGTTGGCAGCGCGAAATCGTAGTGACGAGCGCGACCGTCGGCCTCGAATTGGGCGACAAGCGTTCCGTTGGTCGAAAAAACGGCGATTTTAAAGGGTTTTTCGGTGTAGTTTTCGGGCATTTTCAGCCGCAGTTGTCCGTCGGAAAACACGATGCTCACGGGCGTGTGGTTTGTTGAGATTTCGGGGATTCCGTCGATGCTGAGAATGTCGAGCAGACCGCGATAAGCGTCGATTTGGCCGTGTCCGTAGAAGTTATTGGGGTAAGAAAGCGACGGGTCGTAGTGGCGGCTCGTGCGACTGATAACCTCCATCGCCTCTTCGGGCGTGAGCGTGGGCTTGGCTTGTAGCCAAAGGGCAATCGCTCCGGCAACGGCAGGCGTCGCCATCGAGGTGCCGGAATTGCAGTTCCAAGCGTATGTACGGCCTTGAAAATCAAAGTGTTCTACATCGCTGAGGATGTCGCGAGCCTCGGGATTGTTTTCGAGATAAAAACTGCTGTACGACGAAACAATATTCGTTCCCGGCGCCATCACATCGGGCTTTGTTCTTCCGTCGTAAGTCGGGCCGACAGACGAATAACCGCCGCGTTGTCCGTTGGTTCCTTGGTTGTAAGGACGATATTCTCCGAGGTAGTTGGTGATGCCGGTTCGGTAACTTGTCGCCCCGACGCAAATGACGCGAGGCGCACTCGACGGCGAATGGATGTTGTGGGTGGCGACGGCATCGGACAGCGACGGATTCAGGCTGTTTGCAGCCATCGTTCCCACGCTTCTGAATACCTCGATTTCAGCTTCTTCGCCGATAAACTCAAACGACAGCGGCGTGTCGTAGCCCGGTCGTCCGTTCATCCGAATTTCGATGTCGAAACAGGTTTCCGAAGGAATGTAGCACGACGGATAGGCCGTGACGGTGAAAAAATAATCGTTTCCGCAGGCTGGAATCGTGTCGATGAGGCACGAATCTTCAAGCGCGACAACGCGACTCGTCGGAATGTCGATGACAGCCGTTTCCTCGCCGTAAATCGTCGTCCGCAACGTAAACGGAGCGTCGCTTTTGGCGGTGAGCGCAAGGCTTTTGGCGGTGTTGCTCATAAAAGTTCCGACTCGCTCGCGCCCGCGTTCCTTAAATAAATAGGAGAGTTTTCGTCCGTCGTTGCCCGCCGAGGCCACGAGAATGTGCCCGGGACCGACAAGCGCGTCGAGCATTTCGTAGTAGAGCACGTCGTAGCCGTAGAAATCCTGTTGCGAACCCTCGCTAAACGAGATGACGCAGGGCTGATTCGTCTGTTCGGCGTAGTCGAAAATGTACTTGAAGCCGAGCGCGTCGGTGGCGAAAGTGTATTTGTGGTAGTCGGCGGAGTCGATGAGGGCGATGTCGTTCGACGTGGCGTTGGCAACGAGGCAGATGTCGCTCTCCCACGCCATTCCGCGATATTTGCTGTTGTAGCCGCTGCCTGCCGCGATGCCGAGCGTGTGGGTGCCGTGCGTTTCCTGTTTGCCGTCGTAGCAGCAGCCGAGTTCGAGCAATTCCGCCTCGGTCGTGTAGTCGCGACCCACGTAGAACTGGCTGCCGATGGTGTCTTTCGTGATATGGTCCCAAAGTCGGCTGATGCGATATTTCGTGCCGCTCGCGTCGTAGAAATTCGGATGCGTGAGGTCGAAACCGATGTCCATCACGCCCACGACAACGCCTTTTCCCGTGAAGGCCGACGGAAGATTTGTGCCTTCGTAGATGGGAGTCGCGTTCAGGTGAATCGCCATCGAATCCATGTGAATTTCGTTGCCGCGTCGCGCCTCGATTCGGCTCACAGAGCGTTCTTGCGACAGCGCGGAAAGTTTGTCGGTGGGAATCGAAACGATGTAAATATCGCCTTTTCGAGCCAGTTCCCGACAGCCATGTCTGCTGAAAATCGGCTCGGCATCGCCCTTGACGCGGACGAAGGCGCAGACCTGCGGCACATTCTTCCCGACGACCAACTGGCGGAGCATCGGCGACATTTTATAGAGCCGAGGTTTCTGCGCAAAGCCCGAAAAAACGGACATCGCAAGCAGGAAAAATAGAAATATCGGGCGTTTCATGCCACAAAGTAAGTAAAAAAAAATGTTTCTTCCAAATTTTTTCGTAACTTTGCCACATGAATTCGTAATTTATCAAGTTTTTATCTATGGAACAGAACGTAAAAAGACAAATCAGTGCAGCCTACGACCTGTTTTCCCTTGAGGAAGACGGACGGCACCTCATCGAGCGTGCAACGGCTGAAAATCCCTTTGATTTCATTAGCGGATGCGGTGTCGCATTGGAGGCTTTCGAGCAGCATTTGCAGCCTTTGAAGAGCGGCGAACCGTTCGATTTCACCCTGACTCCCGACCAAGCCTACGGCGAATATCTGGAGGAAAACGTGTTGGAACTCGACCGCGCCATGTTCGTCGTCGATGGCGAGTTCGACCGTCAGCACATCTATGTCGATGCCGTCATTCCCCTGCAAAACGGCACGGGCGACCGCTTTCTGGGTCGGGTTCTTGAGATTCGCAGCGATGTGGTCGTGGTCGATTTGAACCATCCGCTGGCAGGCAAAACGCTGAATTTCAGGGGCACCGTCGTTCACAGCCACGACGCTTCGGAGGCCGAAATCCAGCAGGTCATCCGCCAGTTGGCGAGCGGCGTTTGTGGCGGTTGCTGCGGTGCCGATTGCGACGACGAAAACTGTGGCGAAGGTGGTTGCTGTGGTTGCGGAAAATAATTTTTGAGACCGATGCGAAATACTTTTGGACAAATTTTCACGCTGACTTCCTTCGGCGAGAGCCACGGTGAGGCGGTCGGTGGCGTGGTCGATGGGATGCCGGCAGGAATCGACATTGACTTGGACTTCATTCAAGCCGAGTTGAACCGTCGTCGGCCCGGGCAGAGTCGTGTTTCGACGAGCCGCGAGGAAAGCGACCGAGTGGAGTTTTTGAGTGGCATTTTCGAGGGGAAATCGACGGGTTGTCCGATTGGTTTTCTCGTGCGAAACGAAAATCACCGCTCCGCCGACTACGACGCGCTTCGCGATGTGTTCCGACCCTCTCACGCCGATTTCACCTATCAGCAGAAATTCGGCCTTCGCGACCATCGTGGCGGCGGACGCTCGTCGGCTCGGGTGACGATTTCTCGCGTGGTGGCTGGAGCGTTGGCGAAACTCGCGCTCCAACAACTCGGAATCTCGGTTCAAGCCTATACTTCGCAGATCGGCGACATCGTTCTCGACGGCGAAAATCTTGACCTCTTGCTGACGGAAACGAACATCGTGCGCTGTCCCGACCCCGAAAAAGCCCGTCAGATGGAGGATTTGATTCTGAAAATCAAAGCCGAGGGCGACACGGTCGGCGGCGTGGTTTCGTGCGTGGTGAAAGGCTGTCCCGTCGGCATCGGCGAACCCGAATTTGACAAACTCCACGCCCGATTGGGCTATGCGATGCTCGGCATCAACGCGGCGAAAGGTTTTGAGATTGGCGACGGTTTTTCGAGTGCTGCGATGCGCGGCAGCGAGGCCAACGACATTTTCGGCGAAGGCTTCACGACGCGAACCAACCACAGCGGCGGCGTTCAGGGCGGCATCAGCAACGGTCAGGACATCGTTTTTCGCGTGGCGTTCAAGCCTGTGGCGACGATTCTTCAACAGCAGCAAACCGTTGATAATCAAGGAAATACGACGATGATGCAGGCGCGTGGTCGCCACGATCCGTGTGTTGTTCCGCGTGCCGTTCCCATCGTCGAGGCGATGGCTGCGATGGTGATTTTAGACCAGATTCTGTTGCAAAAAACAGTTAAATTATAGTCGAAAACGGTCAAATTATTGTAGAAAAATCGGTTAAATTATAAACAAAAATGCTCAAATTTTAAGTAAAAATCGGTCAAATTTTAAGCGAAAATGATGATGAAACGACTGAAAATCGCCCTGACAGCCATGCTCTTGGTTTTTGCCTCCTGCGAGCGTCCCGATCTCGACTTTTTTGAAGTCGAGGAAGCGCCCGACGGCTTCGTCAGGTTGAATTTCAACATCACGCATTTCGAGCAGATTCCCTTCGACGACAACCTGAATTACTCGCGTGGAGCGACCGATGTCGGAAGCGTCTGTACGCGCATCAATTTCGCGATTTTCGGCGAGGAAGGCAAACTAAACACCACCAATCAGACCCTCGACGACGAGCAGTTTGGACAGATTTCCGTCGCCGTGCCAGAAAATCAGCAGTATACGGTCGTCATCCTCGCCCACAGCGGCATGGGAAACGCCACGATCAGCAAGCCCGACAGCATCCGATTCGCCAACAACAAAGTGACCGACACCTT
>JAFYJH010000063.1 GCA_017538195.1 Prevotella sp. | reverse complement strand
ATTCACGATATGGATGAACTTCCGAAGAATTTCCTGAAAAATATGCGTCAGGGCGGTCTGAGAGCCGAAGATATTACCGAAGAATTCTTCGCCCAGCATTTGCAGACGAATTTTATGCCCGACCCCGACCTGCTCATCCGCACGGGCGGCGAGTTGCGCATCTCGAACTATCTGCTCTGGCAAATCGCCTATTCCGAGCTCTATTTCTGCGACACCTACTGGCCCGACTTCAATGAAGCCGACCTGCGCAAAGCCATCGAAAGCTACGAAAATCGGCAGCGCAGGTTCGGAAAAACGGGTGAGCAAGTGGAAGGGGCGTAGAAACTCAAAAAAAAACAGTTGAAAATATGAATAAAATAGCGAAAAATATGGTAAAAATGCTGACAACTCCCCGCCCTGTAGGGAGGGGCAGGGGGTGGGTCTCCCTTTTGATTTTTTTCTCTTCACTTTTCACTTCTCATGCCCAAGATGTCATCGAATTTCCCGACATTTCCTACGCCGGAACGCCGCGCACGCTGATTCTCGGCGGCATCAACGTGTCGGGAATGGACGGTTACGAAGACTTCGCCATCGCAGGCATTTCGGGTCTTACCATCGGACAGGAAATCGAAGTGCCGGGCTCGCAAATCACCGACGCCGTGAAGCGTTATTGGCGGCACGGACTCTTCTCGCAGGTCGCCATTTCCGCCGATTCCATCGTCGGAAACCGCATCTATCTGCACATTTCGCTGGCAGGCCGTCCGCGTGTGTCGGAAATCAACTACGTCGGCGTGAAGAAGTCGGAAAAAGAGGATTTGGAGAAGCGACTCGGCATGACGACGGGAATGAGCATCCACCCGAATGTGCTCGACCGCGCCAAACTGCTCGCCAAGAAATATTTCGACGAAAAAGGCTTTAAGAACGCCGAAATCGACGTGATGCAGCGCGACGACGTGGCGCAGAAAAACAACGTGATTCTCGACATTGTCATCGACAAAAAAGAGAAGATGAAGGTGCGAAACATCGTCATCGAGGGCAACGAACAACTCAGTGACGGCAAAATCAAGGGCGGCTTTTTGCGGAAAGGCGCATTGGCGAAGACCCACGAGGCCGGCAAACTCGCGTCGTTCCTGAAGTCCAAGAAATTCACGCCTGAGCGGTGGAAGGAAGACAAGAAAAAACTCATCGAAAAATACAACGAACTGGGCTATCGCGACGCCGTCATCGTCGAGGACAGCGTGTGGACGGTCGATCCGAAGCACGTGAACGTGTTTGTGAAGGTCGATGAAGGCACGAAATACTATCTGCGCAACATTTCGTGGGTCGGAAACACGGTTTATCCGACTTATCAAGTGGGCAATATGAAGGGTCTGAGCGACTTCCTCGATATGAAAAAAGGCGATGTCTATAACCAGAAACTGCTGAAAAAACGCCTGTCGGAAGACGACGACGCCATCGGCAACATCTATTGGAACAACGGTTATCTCTTCCACCAAATCGACCCTGTGGAAGTGCAGACCGAAGGCGACTCCATCGACTTGGAAATGCGCATTTCGGAAGGTCCGCAAGCCCATATCAACCGCGTGAGAATCAACGGAAACGACCGACTTTACGAGAATGTCATCCGTCGCGAACTGCGCACAAAGCCCGGCGACCTTTTTTCGCGTGAGGCACTGATGCGCTCGGCGCGTGAAATCGCTGCAACAGGCCATTTCGACCCCGAAAAACTGAGTCAGGGAATGGAAGTGAAGCCCAATATGGAGAACGGAACGGTCGATATCAACTGGAATCTGGAGCAGAAATCGAACGACCAAGTGGAATTTTCGCTCGGTTGGGGACAGACGGGCATCATCGGGCGCGTCGGACTGAAACTCAACAACTTCTCCATCGCCAACCTCTTTAATAAAAACAAGGAGCATCGCGGCATCATGCCCATCGGCGACGGCGAAACGCTCGGCATCAGCGCACAGACCAACGGTCGCTACTACCAGTCGTACAACGCGAGTTACTCGACCAACTGGTTCGGCAACAAACGCCCGATTCAATTCTCCGTCGGCGCGTTCTACTCGAAGCAGACCGACGTGTCGAGTTCGTACTACAACAGCGGCTATATGAACAACTATATGAATATGCTCTATGGCTACGGAAACAACTATTATTACAACAACTACGAAAGTTACTACGACCCCGACAAATACATCAAACTCTACGGCGCGTCCGTCGGATGGGGAAAGCGCCTGCGCTGGCCCGACGACTACTTCCAACTCTCGGCACAACTCGCCTTTACGCGCTATTCGCTGAAAAACTGGTCGTATTTCGCCATTATGAGCAACGGCAACGCCAACAACTTGAACCTGAGCATCACGCTGAGCCGCAGTTCGACGAACAATCCGCTCTTCCCAAGCGCAGGTTCGGACTTCTCGGCATCGGTGCAACTCACGCCGCCTTGGTCGATGTGGGACGGAAAAGACTATGAGCATCTTGCCAACAACCCGAAATCGCCGAATTATTCGCGTGAGCAACAGGAAAAATACCGTTGGATTGAGTATCACAAGTGGAAATTCAAGAGTCGCACGTTCACGACGCTCATTCGTGGCTCGAAGCCTTTGGTGCTGATGACGCGCGTGGAATTTGGCCTTCTCGGAGCCTATAACCAACACAAAAAATCGCCGTTTGAGACGTTCTACGTCGGTGGCGACGGAATGAGCGGCTACAGTTATGGCTACGCCGAGGAAACCATCGCACTGCGCGGTTACGAAAACGGTTCGATTTCCAATACGGCGGCCTACGAAGCCGGCACGAGCAGTTACTACAACGCCTACGCCTACGACCGTTTCACGCTCGAATTGCGCTATCCGCTGATGCTCGGCAACACGACGATCTACGGTCTGACCTTCCTCGAAGGCGGTAATGCGTGGGCAGAAACGAAGAAGTTCAATCCGTTCAATTTGAAGCGTTCCGCCGGTGTCGGCGTGCGAATCTTCCTGCCGATGGTCGGTCTGATGGGAATCGACTGGGCCTACGGCTTCGACAAGGTGTATAACAACGGCACGATGTCGCGTGGCGGTTCGCAGTTCCACTTCATTCTCGGACAGGAATTCTAAAGGTTTTGAGGTTTTAAGGTTATGAGGTTGAAAAGTTAAAAATTTAAAATATCGCGCAACTTTTGGAGGCGCAAAGAGTCAAACGAAACGAGTATTAACAAAAAAAGGAATAAAAAAATGAAGAAAATCATCATCTGCGCAATTTGCGCAATCTGCGGTTTCACGTCGGCGAGCGCACAGAAGTTCGCTCTGCTCGACATGGAGTACATTCTGAAGAACATTCCCGCCTACGAGCGTGCCAACGAGCAGCTGAATCAGGTGTCGAAGAAGTGGCAGGCCGAGGTGGAGGCTCTGAACACTGAGGCGCAAACCATGTACAAAAACTACCAGAACGAGGTGGTTTTCCTCTCGCAAGAGCAGAAAAAAGTCAAGCAGAACGCCATCATGCAGAAGGAAAAGGAGGCCAGCGAACTGAAGCGCAAGTATTTCGGACCGGAAGGCGAACTTTTCAAGAAGCGTGAGAGTCTGATGGGGCCGATTCAGGAGGAAATCTACAACACGGTGAAGGAAATCTCGGAACAGCGCGGCTACAGCCTCGTGCTCGACCGTGCAAGCGAGGCTGCGGGCATCATCTTCGGGTCGCCGAGCGTCGATATTTCCAATGAGGTGTTGCAAAAGTTGGGATATTGAAGCCTCACCCCCTAACCCCCTCTCCAAAGGGCGAGGGGGCAATTGAAAGTCGAAAATTTTAATTAACAATCTAATTCATATTAAATTTTTAAAAGCAATGAAAAAAATCTTTTTAGCATTGATGCTGCTGGCCCCGATGGCCATGCAGGCACAAAAAATCGGATGCGTCGATATGGACGCTGTGGCTCAGAACCTGCCCGAATACGCCAAGGCACAGGGCGAATTGCAGGCTCTCGCCAAGCAGTATGAAAACGAACTGCAAGAAATGCAGAAGGAACTGCAAAGCAAGGCTGAGGCGTATGAAAAGACGAAATCGACCATGAACGCCACGAAGCAGCAGGAAACCGAGCAGAGTCTGATGGACCTGAACCAGAAGATTCAGCAGGCTTACAACGACAACGGTCAGGCGCTTCAGAAGAAGCAGGAAGAACTGCTCATGCCGATTCAGTCGAAGGTCGCCAAGGCCATCGAAAATGTCGGAAACAACGGCAAGTATTCCATCATCGTGATGAAAAATTCGCTGCCGTTCATCAGTTCGACCCTCGTCACCGATGTCACCAGCGAATGTAAGACGGAAGTTCTGAAATTGAAATAAATCATGAAAAGACTCTGCATCCTTGCAGTGAGCGCAATTCTCAGCACGGTAGCCCTCGCACAGACGGCTACCGATGCTGATTTGAACGCCGAGAAAACTGCCCTTTTCGGCTATTTCAACTACGCGAAGGTGCTCGACGCGATGCCCGAAATGGCCGCTGTGAAGGCGAAAATGCAGAAACTGAGGAGTCAGTACGACGCTGAAATGCAGCGGGCGGAAAACGAATTCAACAAGAAATACGAGGACTTCCTCGAAGGACAGCGCAGTTTCGAGCCGTCAATCTTCAAGAAACGGCAGGCCGAACTCACCGATATGATGCAGAAAAACATCGCGTTCAAGGAAGAGGCCGTGAAACTGCTGGCGCAGGCTGAGGAAGATGCGATGAAACCGCTGAAAAAGCGGCTCGCGGAGGCTGTGGCTGCCGTCGGGAAACGATTGGCACTGGCCTTCGTCCTCAACGCCGACAACGACGCGCTGCCCTACGTTGATACGACGCTTGGGCAGGATGTCTCCGCCGCCGTACTCAACGAACTGAAATGACTCCCATCGGCGTTTTCGACTCTGGCTACGGCGGTCTGACCGTGCTCGACAGCATCCGTAGCCGACTGCCCGAATACGACTATCTCTATTTGGGCGACAATGCTCGTGCGCCCTACGGTGGCCGCTCGTTTGAGGTCGTCTATCAGTTCACGAGGCAGGCTGTCTTGAAACTTTTTTCGATGGGTTGCCAACTCGTTATTCTCGGCTGCAACACGGCTTCGGCGAAAGCCCTCAGAACTATTCAGCAGCACGATTTGCCGCTGTGGAATGACTCAAAAATGTTTTCTTCCCCCCAGTTGGGGGGAGAGAGGGGGGCTTCCAAGCGCGTCCTCGGCATCATCCGTCCCACCGCCGAAATCATCGGCTACAAGACTCAGTCGCGCCACGTCGGACTCCTCGCCACCGAGGGAACCGTGCGTAGCGAAAGCTACAAACTCGAAATCCAGAAACTCTTTCCCGACATCCATCTCACGAGCGTCGCCTGTCCGCTTTGGGCACCGATCGTCGAGGCTGGCGAGGCCGCTTCTCCCGGTGCCGACTACTTCGTCAAAAAGCGCATCGACCAACTGCTCGCCGCCGACCCGAAAATCGATGCCGTCATTCTCGGCTGCACCCATTATCCGCTGCTGCTGCCGAAAATTAAGACTTATATGCCCGAAAACATCGAGGTGATTTCGCAGGGAATCTACGTTGCCGAAAGCCTCGAAAACTACCTGCAACGGCATCCCGAAATCGAAAGCCAATGCTCGAAAAACGGTCAAACACGCTATTTTACGACCGAAAATCCCGATAAATTCCAAGAAAACGCCCGCATTTTCCTCAACGAAAACGTTGAAGCACAGCACGTTAGCCTTTGAAACGACTTTTTACAGCAATTTTTTTGAAAAATATCGCACAGGGTACCAAACGGCAACCCAACTGACAGCGATGACGGTCAGGAAAATGACGAGGATGTCGCTGTAATGGACGCTGACAGGATAGGCGTTGATGACGAACATTCCCGTGGAACCGCCCATGCCGACGAGTCCGAACTCTTGTTGCAGCCAACAGAGCAACAAACCGAGCAGAATGCCGACAACGGCGCCAATGGCGGCGATCATACGGCCTTCAAAGAGGAAAATGCGCGTGATTTGGCGGTCGTCGGCACCGAGGTTGCGCAGCGTCGCAATGTCGTCTTTCTTGTCGATGATGAGCATCGAGAGCGACCCGATGATGTTGAAACAGGCCACGACGAGGATGAAAGTCAGGAAAATATAGGCAATCAACTTCTCGATTTGCATGATTTTGAACGTGTCGGCCTGTTGTTCGAAGCGGTCGAGAACCTTGTATTTCTCGCCTGTCACGCGCCGCATCCGCCGTTTTATGTTGTCGAGGTTGCTGCCGTCTTTCAGGCGGATTTCGAGCGACGAGAGCATTCCCTGTTGGTCGAACATCAAGCGTGTGAAGGCAATCGGCGCAACGATGTAGTTTTTGTCGTATTTGCCTTGTCGCGTGGAGAAAACAACGCCCGGCGTAATCAGCGAATCGACCACGAAACCGTCCGACGGATTCGTGAGGTCGAGTTGGCCGTCGCGACGCGGCGCATAGATGCGCAGATAGTCGCCGAAACGCAGTCCCATGCCCAAATCCTGCGCTAATCGGATGCCGACGGTGCCGTATTGCAGGTCGGCGGTGTGCAACTGAAATTCTCCGTCGCCATAGACGATTTCGCGGATGTGCGTCAGTTCGTCGAAGTTGTCATCGACACCTTTCAGTACGACCATCGACTGCTTGCCGTTATACACCGCAAGTGCTTGGTCCTCAACACATTCCGTTGCCACATCGACCTCATCGAACTGCCTCAGTTCCGTCAGAATTGGGTCGTCGGCAGGTGCCGTTTTGCCTTCCGTCGGAACGATTTTCAGTTGCGGGTCGAACTGCGTTGAAAACGATGCCACAAGGTCGTGGAAACCGTTGAAAACGCTCAAGACGATGACCAGCGCCATCGTCGCCACGACCACGCCCACGACCGAAATCGCCGAAATCACGTTGATGGCATTCGTCGATTTCTTCGAGAAAAGATACCTTTTGGCGATGTAGAACGGAAATGTCATTTCTTCAGCAGTTCGTCGATACGGTCGATATAATCCAGCGAATCATCGAGGAAAAACCGCAGTTCGGGAATGATTCTCACCTGCTTTCCGATGCGCTTGCCCAACTCGAAGCGAATCGTTTTCATATTTTCGTTCACATTGGCAACCGTTTCCGAAGCCTTCTCGCTCGGAAAAACGCTCAGGTAGGCCGTGCAGATGCTCAAATCCGGCGACACTTTCGTCCGCGTCACCGACACCATCATCCCGTGCGTCGCCCGCGTCTGCTCCTGAAATATCTGTGCGAGTTCCTTTTGCAGCAGCCTCGCCACCTTGTTTTGTCTTGTTTCTTGCATAGTTTTTCGTTTTAAATCCGACGGCAAAGGTACAAAAAATCGGAGAAATATTTTCTTTTTCAGCAGAAAAATGCTATCTTTGCAGGTGGAATCATAAAAATCATGATGATCTTCGCAAGAAAATCGGCAATCGAACTGATTCGACTGCCAATCTTGGTCGGGATGAGGCGACTCGAACGCCCGACCCCTACGTCCCGAACGTAGTGCGCTACCAACTGCGCTACATCCCGATTCCTGCAAGGCCGAAGCCCACAATCGCAGGGCAATTTCAAAAATTGCGCTGCAAAGGTACAACGATTTTTTGAATTACGTGCAAATTTTCCGAAGTTTTTTTTCTACAATAGTTCGGGAAGTTGGTGAAGTCGGGTGCTGTTCGAGCCTTTGATGAAGATGTAGAAACCCTCGGGATGCTCGTTGGCAATGGCGATTTTCGCCTCCTCGACATCGTGGAACTTGCGGTGGTGGCATTTGATGTCGGCGTAGGCATCGCCGATGAGCCAGACGCGGTCGAAACGGCATTTCTTCAGCACTTTCACGATGTGGCGGTGCTCTTCGTCGCTGCTCTCGCCGAGTTCGCGCATCTCGCCGACAATTGCCATTTTCGGGCCGACGGGCATCTGACGGAAGTTCTCCAACGCGAGTTCCATCGAGGTCGGATTGGCGTTGTAGGCATCGACGATGAGGCGGTTCGTGGCGGTTTCGGTGAACTGCGAGCGATTGTTCGACGGAATGTAATTCTCGATGGCGTGGCAAATCTGCTCGGGCGCAACGGCGAATTGCAGTCCGATGGTGACGGCTGCCAACACATTGTTTATATTATAGGAGCCGATGAGATGGGTGCTGATTTCGTACCATTTCGGATTTTCGCCGCGTTCCTCAAGGTCGAGGCCGTTTTCCTGCCAACGGAAACGAAGATAAGGAGTAGCCCCCCTCAATCCCCCCGACTGGGGGGAAGTTGTCTGACTGATGATTTCGCCGACCACGCAGCCATCGGCATTGGCGAGGTTCGTGCTGTAGGGCGACACCCACGCCGTTTCGGGCAGAATCGAGGTCAGGAGTTCGTCGTCGGCATTGATGAAAACGACGCTTTCGTCGCGCGTGGCGAGGTAGTCGTAGAGTTCGCCCTTCGTCTTGAGAACGCCTTTCAGCGACCCGAAACCCTGCAAATGCGCCTTGCCAACATTCGTGATGAGGCCGCAGGTTGGCTCGGCAGTTTCAGCGAGCGTGCGGATGTCACCCGGATGGCTCGCGCCCATCTCGACGACGGCGATTTCGTGCTCGGCGGTCAGTCGGAACAGCGTTTTCGGCACGCCCACGTCGTTGTTGAAGTTGCCCTCGGTCGCCAAAACATTGTATTTCTCGGCAAGCACGGCGCGAATCAGTTCCTTCGTCGTGGTTTTTCCGTTGGTGCCCGTGATGGCGATGACGGGAATCTGGAATTGCCGCCGATGCTCGCGGGCGAGGTCTTTGAAGGCTTGAAGGGCGTCGGGGACGAGGAGGAGAGCCCCACCCTGTCCCTCCCCAGAAGGGGAGGGGATTACGTTCTCATATAGGTTTTCAACTGTCGGCGAGGCCGAGAGTCCTGAAACCAAGTTTGGGTCATCGACCACAGCCAACGCACAGCCTTTTTCCAAGGCTTGCAGGGCGAATTGGTTGCCGTCGAACGACTCGCCTTTCAGCGCGAAAAAAATGCTTCCCTCGGGACAGTTGCGGCTGTCAGTCGTAATCACGGGATGCTTCTGGTAAAACTCGTATAGTTCTTTGATGTTCATATTTTTTGACTTTTTATCCGAAAGATTTGACAAAAGTAATCAAAAACTTTCAAATCAGCAAAATTTTTCGCCATTCATTCTTGTTTTTCAATTTAAATTTATATCTTTGCAAGACCATTATTCTATTATTAACCATTAAAAACTGGAAGTTATGAACGAGTTTATTGAGAATTTCAAGGAAGTGCTGACGCAGAGATATGCTACGTTTACCGGTCGTGCTGGACTGAAGGAGTACTGGTACTATTTCGTAGTGGCTCTTTGCATTGGTATTTTCTTTGTCATCCTCACGCTGACTTTTATGAAGTCGGCAGTAATGCTGATCGTCATCCATTTAGTAAGGGGTTTTGTGAGTCTTGCACTGCTAATTCCCGGACTGGCTCTGACCGTGCGCCGTCTGCACGACACTGGTCGTGGCGGTGGTTGGATATTTATCTCATTGATTCCCATCCTCGGTGCGATTTACTTGTTTTATCTGATGTTTCTCAAGGGCGAACCCACGGCAAATCGCTTTGGCGAACCCATTGAATAAGGATTTTTTGAATGAATATGGATTTCTCAATCAACATCGGCGGACGACTGCTGTCGCTCGAAAGCCCTTTGGTGATGGGCATTCTGAACTGCACGCCCGACTCGTTTTTCAGCGGAAGTCGGAAGCAGACGGAGCGCGAGATTGCCGAGCGGGCGCAGCAAATCGTGGCCGAGGGCGGTCGGATGATTGATGTCGGGGCATTTTCGACGCGCCCGGGTGCCGCCGAAGTGCCGATTGACGAGGAGTTGCGGCGTTTGCAGTCGGCGTTGCAGATTGTGCGTCGCGAGGTGCCCGATGCCATTGTCAGCGTCGATACCTATCGTCCGTTGGTGGCGCGTCGCTGCGTGGAGGAATGGGGCGCGAACATTGTGAACGACGTGTCGGAAGGCGGTCGCACGGGCATTGTCGGCGTGGCGATTCGCGAAGAGGAATCGATGTTCGCGACGGTGGCGCAGTTGGGCGTGCCGTATATTCTGATGTCGGTGCAGCCGACTATCGAATCGATGCTGAAGTCGTGGGCCGACGATGTACTGCAACTGCGCGAACTCGGTCAGAAAGACATCATTCTCGATCCGGGCTTCGGCTTCGGGAAAACGGTGGACGAAAACTACGCGGTGATGGGCGAAATGGAGAAACTCGCGGTGATGGAACTGCCGTTGTTGGTGGGCGTTTCGCGCAAGAGTATGATTTGGAAACTGCTCGACGGCGACCCCGAAACGGCCCTCAACGGAACAACCGCCTTGAACGCCATCGCACTGCTGAAAGGTGCGAAAATTCTGCGTGTCCACGATGTGAAGGAAGCGGTGGAAACGGTGAAAATTGTTGGAAAATGTAGCCCCCACCCGTCCTCCCCCAACCGGGGGAGGAGTTTCGAGGAAGGAGTACATCGTTAAATTGTAAATAAATAGTAAAATAGTAAATAGTCAAATTGTCAAATCGTAAATAAATTGTCAAATAGTAAATCGTCAAATTGTAAATTAAAATTATGCCATTCGATTTTGGAATCAAAGATATTATAGACATTCTGCTTGTCGCGCTGATGCTCTACTACGTCTATCGGCTGATGAAAGAAAGTCGGTCGCTGAGCGTTTTCGGCGGCATTATGGTGTTCGTGTTGGTGTGGCTGTTGGTGAGCCAAGTTTTTGAGATGCGCCTGATGGGAAGCATTCTCGACAAGTTGGTGAGTGTGGGTGTCATCGGTCTGGTCGTGCTGTTTCAGGAGGAAATCCGCAAGTTTCTCTACTCGCTCGGAGGCCGTCAGCGATTCCGCTCCATCGCCCATTTCTTCAAACTTCGGCACCACCACAAAGACGAAATCGTCGAGGACAAGGAAACGATTATGCCGATTGTGATGGCGTGTATGAATATGGCGCGTCAGAAGGTCGGTGCGCTCATCGTGGTGGAGCGCAGCGTTTCGCTCGACGACGTCGTGGACACGGGCGACCGCATCGACGCGCGCATCAACCAACGGCTCATCGAGAATATTTTCTTCAAAAATTCGCCCTTGCACGACGGCGCGATGATTATTTCCAAGAAACGAATCAAGGCCGCAGGCTGCATCCTTCCCGTCAGCCACGACCACGACATTCCGAAGGAACTCGGTCTGCGCCACCGTGCCGCAATGGGCATTTCGCAAGAGAGCGACGCCCTTGCCATCGTCGTTTCAGAGGAAACAGGCCGCATCAGCGTCGCCATTCGCGGACAGTTCCGCCTGCGCCTCTCGGCAGAGGAATTGGAGTCGGTTTTGGCGAAGGAAATCAGTTGAAAAAGCCGCGTTTTCAGCTGAATTTATGGCATCGGAAAACAAAAAGCCCAACCTTTCGGTTGGGTTTTTGCGCTTCAGGATGGGCTTGAACCAACGACCCCCTGATTAACAGTCAGGTGCTCTAACCAACTGAGCTACTGAAGCAGGCAATTTCGTAATTGCGGATGCAAAAGTACGGCGATTTTTTCAATCCACCAAATTTTTCGGCATTTTTTTTCGATTTTGCGTAAAATATCCATAAAATTTCGTATTTTTTGGTCGAAATGTGGCAATTAAATCGTAAATTTGCAGTCTGAAAAGATAGTTTTAGGAAAAAATGAGGAAAATTCTGACATACGCATTGCTGACGCTGGCATTTCTGCCTGCAACGGCACAGGAAAACGGCGGCGACGACCACAATTTCGAGGTGGCGAAAAACCTCGACGTGTTTGCCACGATTTACAAGCATTTGGACTTGATGTACGTCGATACGCTCGACGCCAACGAGGTCATCGGCACTGGTATCAAGGCGATGTTGCGCTCGCTCGACCCCTACACGGAGTATTATCCGCAGGAGAAAATGGAGGATGTGACGCAGATGCGCACGGGCACGTATGCCGGCGTTGGCGCGGTGATTCGGAAGAACCTGCAAACGGGTCGGGTGATGGTGTCGGAGCCTTACGAGGGAATGCCTGCGGCGGAGGCTGGACTGCGTCGTGGCGATGTGCTTCTGGCGATCGACGACGAGGATCTGACCGGGAAGGAGGTGAGTTACGTGAGCAGTCGCTTGCGCGGCGATGCCGGCACGAGTTTCATCGTCACGGTGGAGCGTCCGGGCGTGAAAAAGCCGCTGAAATTGAAGGTGACGCGCCGTGCCATTCAAACGCCCGTCATTCCGCACTACGGAATGCAGACCGACGACATCGGCTATTTGAATCTCAACCAGTTTACGCAGAATTGTTCGCGCGATGTGCGGCGTGCGTTGCTCGAAATGAAGCGCGAGGGAATGCAGAAGTTGATTCTCGACCTGCGCAACAATGGCGGAGGCTCGGAACAGGAGGCGGTGAACATCGTGAATATGTTTGTGCCGAAAGGAAAGTTGATTGTGTCGAATCGCGGCAAACTCAAACAAGCCAACCACGACTATCTGACGACGGTCGAACCGATTGACTCGGTGATGCCAGTGGTGGTTTTGGTGAACGGCGAGTCGGCCTCGGCGAGCGAAATCACCGCCGGAGCCTTGCAAGACCTCGACCGCGCAGTAATTTTAGGTACGCGTACGTATGGGAAAGGACTCGTGCAAATGACGATGGACCTGCCCTACAACGGAGTCCTGAAGCTCACGACGAACAAATATTACATTCCGAGCGGTCGCTGCATCCAGGCCATCAACTATCGCCATTCGCAGGGTGGCTACGTGGAGCACGTTTCCGACTCGCTGACGAAGGTTTTCCATACGGCTGGAGGTCGTGAGGTGCGCGACGGCGGCGGTATTCTGCCCGATGTCGTGGTGACGCCCGACTCGATGACGAACATCGTTGGCTACTTGATGTACGGCGATTCGGCGGAGGTCGTCCACAACTATATTATGGACTACGTTTCGGCGCATCCGACCATCGCGCCAGCCCGTGATTTCAAACTGACTGACGCCGATTTCGACGACTTCAAGCAGCGTGTGTTGAAAAGCAAGTTCAACTACGATCGCTCGACGGAAAATTACCTCGAAAGTCTTGAAAAACTGGCTCGTTTCGAGGGTTATTACGACGATGCAAAAGAGGAATTTGCGCAGTTGAGGGCGAAGTTGAAGCATAACATCGCGAAAGACCTCGAATTCAATCGCGAAACGCTTAAAGAATTGATAGCCAACGAGATAGTGACGGTTTATTACTTCCAACGGGGTAGTGTAGAGCAGTCGCTCACGTGGGACAATCAGATGAAGGAGGCCGTGCGGCTGTTGCAGTCGGAGGAGGAATACAAAAATAAATTGATAATTGATAATTGACAATTGATAATTAAAAATTACTTCCCTTCGGTCAGTGACCGTTGGTTCAACCATCAAAAATCAAAATTCAACATTCAACATTCAAAAATCAAAACTCAAAATTAAAAATATTATGGCAAAAAAAGCATTACTGATGATTCTCGACGGATGGGGAATCGGACAACACGGCAAGGGCGACGTGATTTTCAATACGCCCACACCCTATTTGGACTATTTGACAGCCATCTCTGCCCACTCGCAGTTGCAGGCTTCAGGTGAAAATGTCGGACTGCCCGACGGACAGATGGGCAACTCGGAAGTCGGCCACCTCAACATCGGCGCAGGTCGCATCGTCTATCAGGATTTGGTGAAAATCAACCGCGCCTGCAAAGACGGTTCCATCGTGGAAAATCCGCAGGTGAAAGCGGCTTATTCCTACGCGAAAGAACAGGGCAAAAAACTCCATTTGATGGGACTTTGCAGCGACGGCGGCGTTCATTCGAGCCTCGACCATCTCTTCAAACTCATCGAGGTCGGCAAGGCTTACGGACTGAAAAATCAGACCTTTGTCCATTGTTTTATGGACGGTCGCGACACCGATCCGCGCTCTGGAAAGGGTTTCATTGAGCAGGTCAGCAAGGTTTGCGCCGACAACGACGCTGCGATTGCCTCGATTGTCGGTCGATTCTACGCGATGGACCGCGACAAGCGTTGGGAGCGCGTGAAAGAAGGCTACGACCTCATCGTCAAAGGCACTGGCAAGCAGGCGACCGATATGGTTCAGGCGATGCAGGAGTCGTATGACGACGGCGTGACCGACGAATTCATCAAACCGATTCACAACAGCAGCGTCAATGGCCTCATCGAAGAGGGCGACGTCGTGATTTTCATCAATTTCCGCAACGACCGCGCCAAGGAACTCACCATCGCGCTGACGCAGCAGGATATGCCAGAGGCTGGAATGACGACGATTCCCAACCTGCAATACTATTGTATGACACCTTACGACGCGAATTTCACGGGCGTTCATATCCTTTTCCCGAAGGAAAACGTGGAAAACACGCTCGGCGAATACCTCTCGAAACTCGGCAAGAAACAACTGCACACTGCCGAAACCGAGAAATACGCCCACGTTACGTTCTTCTTCAACGGTGGTCGCGAAGCACCCTACGAGGGCGAGGATCGCATTCTCGTGGCATCGCCGAAGGTCGCCACCTACGACTTGAAGCCCGAAATGTCGGCCTACGAGGTCAAGGACAATCTCGTCGAGGCCATCAACACGCAGCAATACGACTTCATTGTCGTCAATTTTGCCAATGGCGATATGGTCGGTCACACGGGCGTGTATAACGCCATCGCGAAAGCCGTCTGGGCCGTCGATAACTGCGTGCGCGAGGTCATCGAAGCCGCCAAGAAAAACGACTACGAAGCCATCATCATCGCCGACCACGGCAACGCCGACAATGCCGTCAATGCCGACGGAACGCCCAACACCGCCCACTCACTGAATCCCGTGCCGTTCATCTATGTTACGGACAACAATTCAGCCACCGTTAAGGACGGTCGATTGGCCGATGTCGCGCCCTCGATTCTGCATATTATGGGACTCGAACAGCCCGAGGATATGACGGGAGAGAACTTGATTTGCGATTGAGATTTGAGAATTTTTCAAGATAGAATTGAGAATTTTTGAAGTAACTTTTGAGAATTTTTGAAGATAGATTTGAGAATTTTTAGAGTAGCTTTTGAGAATTTTTGAAGAAACTTTTGAGAATTTTTTCGACAAAAATTGAGAATTTTCTTTGGAACTTTTGAGAATTTTTGTACCTTTGCACCCGATAACAAGAAAAAAGGAGAAAACGATGTATCAACGGGCGCAATACAAACTCTTGAAAGAGCGAATCGAAGAGCCGCGACGACACATACAAGTCGTGGCAGGGCCAAGACAAGTCGGCAAATCCACAGTGGTGAAGCAAGTGCTGAAGGACATTGATATGCCCTACACACTGGCAAACGCCGATTCCGTCGATCCGCAAAACGGGTCGTGGATTGGCGACACGTGGGCGGGAGTGCGTCAGCAGATGCAGTTCTACAACCAACCAGAGCATCTGCTTGTCATCGACGAAATCCACAAGATTGACAACTGGAGCGAACAGATTAAGCGCGAGTGGGACAGCGACACCTTCCACGATGTAAACATCAAGTTGATTTTGTTGGGTTCGTCGCGTCTGTTGCTGAAAAAAGGCTTGACAGAATCGCTGATGGGACGCTTCGAAATGATACGAATGCCCCACTGGAGCTATCCGGAAATGCGAGAGGCATTCGGTTGGACACTCGACCAATACATCTATTTCGGCGGCTATCCGGGTGGCGCAAGTTACATCAAGAGCGAAAAGCGTTGGCGCAACTATATCAACGATGCCATCGTCGCGCCATCGATAGAAAAAGATGTCATTATGACATCGGCCATCTACAAACCTGCGCTGATGCGTAACCTTTTCGAGTTGGGCTGTTCCTATTCGGGCGAAGAATTGTCGCTCAACAAGATGTTGGGGCAACTGCAAGATGCCGGCAATGTTACCACGTTGGGCAACTATTTGAACATTCTGGACGAGAGCCATATGCTTGCAGGACTGCGGAAATACGCGGCAGACAAGGCGCGGAAATACAACAGCGTTCCCAAGTTGCAAGTTTACAACAGCGCGCTGCTGTCCGTAATGAACGGACGCTCGTTTGAACAGGAGTTCACCGACCCGAAGCGGTGGGGGCGATGGGTGGAAACAGCCGTCGGCACACATCTCATCAACCATACCGACGAATGGGACTATCGGCTGTACTATTGGCGCGAGAACAACAACGAAGTCGATTTCGTGTTGGACAGGCGAGGAAAATCGATTGCCATCGAGGTCAAAAGCGGCCACCGCACGACGAACAAAGGCCTGTCCCTTTTCCGCGACCGATTCCACTCGAATCAAACCGTCATCGTTGGCAGCGGCGGCATTTCCGTAGAAGATTTCCTCAGCCATTCTTTGGAGCCGCTGTTTTGATCATCCGAATCTATCCACGAAAAGAAAATTGCCTTTTCTTTTTGTATTTTGCTCATTTATGCGTAACTTTGTAGGCAAAATTTAAAACCAGACGAATATGTACGACAAAAATCACGGGCTGTATATCGCCCACTGCGCCAACGGAGCGCTGAGTATTCAAGGAAAGATGGCGAACCGCCACGGACTGATTGCGGGTGCCACGGGTACGGGTAAGACCGTCACGCTGCAAGTGATGGCGGAATCGTTTTGCCAAGCGGGTGTGCCTTGCTTTATGGCTGATATGAAGGGCGACCTGAGCGGCATTTCGCAGGCGGGAAAAATGAGCGGTTTCATCGAGAAACGATTGCCGGAGTTCGGTATCGACCAGAACGACATCACGTTTGGCGGCTGTCCGGTGAGGTTCTACGATGTGTTCGGCGAACAGGGCATCCAGATGCGCTCGACCATCGGCGAGATGGGACCCGACCTGATGGGTCGCATTATGGGACTGAACGAGACGCAGACGGGCGTGCTCAACATTTTGTATCGCATTCTCGACGAAAAAGACATTTTGCTCGACGACATCAAGGACTTGCGCCTTGCGCTCGACTGGCTGTCGCGCCACGCGAAGGAATACACGACGCAATACGGCAATGTTTCGACGGCGAGCATCGGAGCGATTCAGCGCGCGTTGCTGCAATTAGAAAACCAAGGTGCCGACAAGTTTTTCGGCGTGCCGTCGTTCAAAATCGAGGATTTGTTGGCGACGCAAGACGGCAAGGGCGTTCTGAGCGTTCTCGCCGCCGACAAACTGATGTTGCAGCCGAAACTCTACTCGACTTTCCTGCTCTGGCTGCTGTCGGAACTCTATTCGACGCTGCCCGAAGTCGGCGATTTGGAACTGCCGAAACTCGTTTTCTTCTTCGACGAGGCGCACATGCTGTTCGAGGACACGAGCAAGGCTCTGACCGACAAAATCGAGCAGGTGATTCGCTTGATTCGCTCGAAAGGCGTGGGCATCTACTTCATTTCGCAGTTGCCGACCGACATTCCCGACGTGATTCTCGGACAGTTGGGCAACCGCGTTCAGCACGCCCTTCGCGCCTATACGCCGCGTGACCAGAAGGCCGTGAAAGTGGCTGCCGAGACCTTCCGCGCCAATCCCGAATTCAAGACCGAGGATGCGATTCTCGAACTCGAAACGGGCGAGGCTCTGGTGAGTTTCCTCGACGAAAAAGGTGCGCCGAGCGTGGTCGAAAGGGCGAAAGTCCTGTTCCCGTTGAGTCAGATTGGTGCCATCACCGAGGGTCAGCGAATCGACATTATGAACGCTTCTGGCGACATCGTCCGCAAGTACAAGGAGGCCGAGGAGCGCGAGAGTGCCTTTGAGGTGTTCAGTCGCGAAAACGAGGCTGAGGCGAAGGCTGCCGAGGAAGCTGCTGCCGAGAAAGAGGCTGAAAAGGAGAAGGCGAAGGAAGAAAAAGATAATAAAAAAGGTCTTTTCAGCAAGATTATGAAGGCCGTGACAACCGCCGTGACGACGACTTTCGCTGCGATTCTCGGAACGTGGGTGAGCGACAAGATTTCGGGTAAAAAAACGAAGAGCAAGAAGTCGATTACCGAAAAAGTGGCGAAAAATACCACGTCGGCGGTGACGCGGACGATTACTCGCGATATTCTTGGAAATTTGGTGAAATAAAAGCCCCTCCCCAACCCTTCCCGAAAGGGGAGGGAGGTTTGATTCTGAAATAAAAAGATGAATGTAAAAATCGAGGAATCGTGGAAGCGGCAGTTGCAGGACGAGTTTGAAAAACCTTATTTCCGGCAACTGACCGATGCCGTGCGCGTGGAATATCAGTCGGGCACGTGCTATCCGCCGGGCAGTCTGATTTTCAACGCCTTCAATCTTTGTCCTTTCGACAAAGTAAAAGTCGTGATTATCGGACAAGATCCATATCACGAACCTCGTCAGGCGCACGGACTGAGTTTTTCGGTGCAAGACGGTGTGCCGTTTCCTCCCTCGTTGCAGAACATTTTCAAGGAAATCCACGACGACCTCGGAACGCCGATTCCCGCGTCGGGCAACCTCACGCGCTGGGCTGAACAGGGCGTTCTGCTGCTCAACGCCACGCTCACCGTCCGTGCTCATCAGGCCAACAGCCACGCGCAATTAGGCTGGCGCGACTTCACCGACGCTGCCATCCGAGCCTTGGCTGCACGGCGCGAACATCTCGTCTATATGCTCTGGGGCGGCTATGCGCGTGGCAAGGCGTATATGATTGACAAAACGAAGAATCTCGTGCTGGAATCCGTCCATCCGTCGCCTTTGAGTGCCAATCGCGGCGGTTGGTTCGGGCAGCATCAGTTCTCGCGGTGTAACGCGTATCTGGTAGAACAAAAAATCGAACCGATTCAATGGTAGACCCACCCCTAACCCCTCCCAACGGGAGGGGAATATAAATTAGAAAAAACTTAATAAAATTTTTGTAAGAAAGGAATATGATATGAAAACAAATGAATACAAAGAAAGGTGCGTTGGATTATTGGATGAATTCCATCGTATAATCGAAGCAGGCAAAACTGATCGCAGTGGTCTTAAATACGAAGGTATGGATGGACTGCTGAGAGAATTCAGGCATCTTGTTTATGCTTTTGACAAAAATCTTCCGTTAAACGATGAACTAAACGAAAATACTTTGCGCATTTTTCCCCCTTATATGGGAGATAATGAAGGAGATATAGAACGCATTCAAGGATATATGAATTTTTTTATTCATTATTTGGATGATTATGCATATTTTTGAATGATAGAGCAAAACGAATTAAAAAATAAGGAAATAACTCCCCTCCCTTCACGGGAGGGGTCGGGGGTGGGTCTCCTCCCCATATTGCAAATCGGCGACGTACTGCTGTCGCCCGACATCCTGACCGAGCGTTTTTGCTGCGACTACGAAAAATGCAAGGGTGTGTGTTGCGTCGAAGGCAACGCAGGCGCACCCGTGACCATCGATGAAATCGGCGAAATCGAGGAATCGCTCGATGCCGTCTGGGGCGACCTCTCAGCGCAGGCGCAGAGCGTTCTCGACCGGCAGGGCGTGGCCTATCCCGACCCAGAGGGCGAGTTGGTGACGAGTATTGTGAACGGTAGGGAATGTGTTTTCGCGAGAAGTCTCTCCCCCAACCCCTCTCCAAAAGGAGAGGGGAACAACCTTTGCTGGAAATGTTTATTGGAAAAGGCTTTTCGCGAGGGAAAAACGAAGTTTCTGAAGCCCATTTCGTGCTCGCTCTATCCGATTCGCGAAAAGCGTTTCTCCAACGGCACGGTCGGACTCAACTACAACCGTTGGGACATCTGCCGCGATGCCGTGAAAAAAGGGCAGGAATTGAATCTGCCCGTTTATCGTTTTCTTGAAGAGCCGCTTGTCCGCCGTTTCGGTCGCGAGTGGTACAACGAACTTTGCGAAGTCGCCAAAGAACTATCGTCTGAACTTCTGAACTCCAGCAACTCCTGAACTCCTCAAAAATTAAGCATCAATATTCGCGTAAGTCGCGTTTTTCTCGATAAACTCGCGGCGCGGTTCAACATCGTCGCCCATCAGCATCGAGAAGATTTCGTCGGCCTCGGCTGCATTTTCGATTGTCACCTGCTTCAGCAGTCGGTTCGCCGGGTCCATCGTCGTTTCCCAAAGTTGTTCGGGATTCATTTCACCCAAACCTTTGTAACGCTGCGTGTGCAGGGCCGATGCGTTCTCGTCGCCAGCCACGTATTTATCGATGAAAGCCTGACGCTGCTGCTCGGTGTAGCAATATTCCGAGAATTTCTTGTAGGTGCATTTGTAGAGCGGCGGCGTGGCGATGTAGAGGTGTCCGCCCTGAATCACCTGCGGCATAAAGCGGTAGAACAGCGTCATGATGAGCGTGTCGATGTGCGAGCCATCGACGTCGGCGTCGGTCATAATGATGATTTTGTCGTAGCGCAGTTTGTCGATGTTGGCGTCTTTCGAGTCCTCGCCATCGACACCGAAGCGCACGCCGATCGACTGGATGATGTTCATCACCGATTCCGACTCAAACACGCGGTGCCACTGCACTTTCTCCACGTTCAAAATCTTTCCGCGAAGGGGCAAAATCGCTTGGAAATGGCGGTCGCGACCCGACTTCGCCGAGCCACCTGCCGAGTCACCCTCGACGAGGAAAATCTCGCATTGTTTCGGGTCTTTGTTCGAGCAGTCGGCGAGTTTTCCGGGCAGTCCGCCACCCGTCATCGGGTTTTTGCGCTGCACGCTTTCGCGGGCTTTGCGGGCGGCGATACGCGCCGTGGCAGCCAGAATCACCTTTTCGCAGATGGTGTGAGCCTCCTTCGGATGCTCTTCGAGATAGTTCGTCATCGCCTCGCCCACGGCCTTTTGCACCGCACCGTTCACCTCCGAGTTGCCGAGTTTCGTCTTGGTCTGTCCCTCGAACTGCGGCTCAGCCACTTTCACGGAAATAATCGCCGTCAGACCCTCGCGGAAGTCGTCTTGCGCCACTTCAATCTTGGCCTTTTCGATCTGCTTGCGCAGTTGGTCGTCCTCGTCGGAATATTTCTTTAATGTACGCGCCAGCGCGATGCGGAAGCCCGTCAAGTGCGTACCGCCCTCGATGGTGTTGATGTTGTTCACGTAAGAGTGGATGTTTTCCGAGTAGTCGCTGTTGTAGAGCAGTGCGATTTCGATGGGAACGCCGTCTTTCTCGGTCTTCAGACAGATGGGTTCGCCGATGATCGACGTGCGGTGGCGATCGACGTAGCGCACAAATTCCTTCAGACCTTCCTTGGCGTGGAACACCTCAGGCTCTTTCAGCTTGCCCTCTTCGTCGGGACGCAGGTCGGTCAGCGTAATCGTGATGCCGGCGTTCAGATAGGCCAGTTCGCGCATACGCTTGGCGATGATGTCGTATTTGTATTCCGTCGTCGTGAAGACGGTCGGGTCGGGCCAGAACTGCTGGCGCGTGCCCGTCTTGTCGGTGTCGCCCACGATTTTCACGTCGTAGAGCGGCTTTCCCTTTTCGTATTCCTGCTGATAGATGTGCCCGTTGCGATAGACCTGCGACATCATCCGCGACGACAGCGCATTGACGCACGAAACGCCCACGCCGTGCAAGCCGCCCGACACCTTGTAGGAGCCTTTGTCGAACTTACCGCCCGCGTGCAGCACCGTCATCACGACCTCGAGGGCCGACTTGTGCATCTTCTCGTGCTCATCGACGGGGATTCCGCGTCCGTCGTCCTGCACGGTAATCGAGTTATCTTCGTTGATGGTTACTTCGATGTTCTTACAATACCCGGCCATCGCCTCGTCGATGGAGTTATCGACAGTTTCGTTCACTAAGTGGTGCAATCCCTTCTCGCTGATGTCGCCGATGTACATCGCGGGGCGTTTGCGCACGGCCTCAAGTCCTTCCAGCACTTGAATATTACTGGCGGAATAGTCGCTGATAGCGTTGTTTTTAATCTCTGACATTTCTGTTTTTTCTTATAACGTAAAAATAACGTGCAAAGATACGAAATTTTTGTGATATGGCGAAAAAATCGCAGTAAAAAATATATTAAAAAAGGTATAAAAACAACAATAAAAACAACAAAGACCACAATCTTTTCGGAATGTGGCCTTTGTTAGGGCTTTTCGTCGGGTTATTCGCCCAGACTTTTGATATGCTTTGCCAACTTCGACTTGAGGTTGGACGCCTTGTTCTTGTGGATGATGTTGGTCTTAGCCAGTTTGTCGAGCATCTTCTGAACGCTAGGATAGAGTTTTTCGGCCTCTTCCTTGTCGGTCATTGCGCGCAGTTTGCGAACAGCGTTGCGCATCGTCTTTGCATAGTAGCGGTTGTGCTCGTTTCTTTTCTTGGTCTGACGAATTCTCTTCAGAGCTGATTTGTGATTTGCCATTTTAATTTTTAATTTTTTAATTGTTAATTTTTAATTTTTTCCGGAAGCCTGTGGGTCTTGCGTTTTGACACTGCCCTGAGCGAACTTTTTCAATTGACAATTGACAATTGACAATTTTTGGGTCTGCGACCATTGATCTTTAATTTTTAATTGTTAATTTTTAATTTCCAAAGTTCTCCGCCGCCGTTCCTCTGATTGTCATCCGATGGCGCATCGCTGCGCAGATGGCGGATTCCGTTTTGTAGTCCCTAGGAGAGTCGAACTCCTCTTTAGAGAATGAAAATCTCTCGTCCTAACCGATAGACGAAGGGACCAAATCAATTTACAATTTAGCAATGTACAATTTACCGTTTTGTCAGTTGCTTCATCGTAAAAGCGGGTGCAAAGGTACGGCTTTTTTGTTAAACTGCCAAATTTTCTTGCAAAAATTTTTATTTTCTCGGCAAAAATTCGTAATTTTGTCGTGTTATGCTGACAAAAACGCGGGCGATTGTGCTCCATTCCGTGAAATATGGCGACGACAAAACCATCGTCGATATGCTGACTGCCGACTTCGGACGGTTGTCGTTTGTGTGTCGCTTGCCAAAGACGCAGAAGGGGAAACTGAAAAAGCAGTTTTTCCAACCGCTGACGATGCTTTCCATCGAACTCGACTATCGGCAGGGCGGCGGTTTGCAGCATTTGCGCGATGTGCGGATGACGCAGCCGTTCACGTCGATTCCCTTTGACCCGATTAAACTATCGATTTCGCTGTTTGTGGCGGAATTTCTGCTCTATGCGACACGCGGTGAACAGCAGAACGAGCCGCTTTTCCAGTATGTCGAGCACAGCATCGAATGGCTCGACGGGCAGTCGCGGTCTTTCGCGAATTTCCACCTTGTTTTTATGATGCGCTTGTCGCGATTCATCGGTTTTTTCCCGAATCTTGAGGATTATCGCGAGGGCGACTGCTTCGATTTGCGAAGCGGCACTTTCGTAGCAGTAAAACCGTCGCACGCCGATTTTGTGGAGGCGGTCGAGGCGTCGCGAATCGGATTGTTGATGCGAATGGGTTTCGAGTCGATGCACCTTTTCCGGCTCACGCGACAGGAACGGAATCGCTGTGCCGAGTTGATTCTGAAATATTATCGGTTGCACGTGCCGAACTTTCCAGAATTGAAGTCAATTGGAATTTTAAAAGAATTATTTGAAGTCTAACGACAACTCGCTGTCGCCCAAAAGGTTGTACGACTTCCGATGATAGGGCGTGATTCCGAATTGTCGGATGGCCTCGCGATGTTTCGCCGTTGGATAGCCCTTGTTCGACTGCCAGTCGTATTCGGGGAATTTCTCGGCAAGGCGGTTCATGTAGTCGTCGCGATAGGTTTTGGCAAGAACGCTCGCCGCTGCAATCGACTGGAATTTCGAGTCGCCTTTCACGATGCAAGTGTGAGGCACCGAGCCCCCTCCAACCTCCCCCGATTGGGAGCGTCTTTTTGGCTGATAAGGCTCGAAGCGGTTTCCATCGACGATAATCGCCTCGGGACGCACACGTAGTTGGTCGAGCGCACGATGCATCGCCAACATCGAAGCCCGAAGGATGTTGATTCGGTCGATTTCCTCGGGCGAAACGCTCGCCACCGCCCACGCCACCGCCTCTTTTTCGATTTGCCGGCGCAGTTCGTAGCGTTTCCGTTCAGTCAGTTGCTTCGAGTCGTTCAGCAGCGGATTGTCGTAGTCGGGCGGCAGAATCACCGCAGCCGCAAAAACGCTTCCTGCCAGACAACCCCGACCAGCCTCGTCGCAGCCCGCCTCAACGACATCTTTATTATAATAATGAGGCTTCAGCATCATTTAATCGGTTTGGGCGCACGATGTTTCACCTTGAAGCGGTCGAAACCCTCGCCATAGACACCGATGACAGCACTCTGCGACACGAAGGCCGTTGGGTCGATGTCGTTGATAACTTGGAAAATGCGACCGCTCTCGCGCCGTTTGGCAAGCACGAAGAGCATTTTCATCTCTTTCCCACTGTAGAAACCGTGCGCGTCGATGGTCGTAACGCCTCGGCGCGGCTCTTTGTTGATGCGCTCGCCAATCTCCTTGTAATGCTCGGAAATGATGAAGAACTGCACCGAGCGGCGCATGTTATTGACGACTTGGTCGATGCAGAACGCCACGACATAGAGCACGACATAGCCGTAGATGATGCTTTCCCAGTCGCGCAGCACGATATAGGAACAAGTGACGACGATGACGTCGCAAATCAAGATGATTCTTCCGAGCGAGATGTCGCGATATTTATTGACGATGGCTGCCACGATGTCGGTGCCGCCGGTCGAGCCGCGGAAAGCAAGCCCGAGTCCGATGCCCGAACCGCAGAAAACCGCACCGATGATGGCCGCCATGAAAGGTTGGTCGGAGAGCAGGCGCATCTCGGCAAATTTGTCGCGGAAGAGCGACAGCGCAATCGTCAGTATGGCGACGGCGTAAATCGTTTTCACGCAGAATTTCCAGCCGATGGTCATCAGCGCAGCCACGAGCAGCGCGGCATTGATGGCGAAATAGCTCACTTGCGCCGGAATGTTCAGCGAACTCCATTCCAGAATCGACGAAATACCGGCCACGCCGCCCGTCGTAATTTTGTTGGGCAGCAGAAAGGCCGACCATCCGATACAATAGGAAAGCATGGCGATGGTCACCATCGCGTAGTCGCGCACTTCGCGCCAGATTTTTGTCTTTAAAGCATCTGTCATAACCATTGATGTTGAATTTGGCTGCAAAGTTACGGATTAGTGGGCGAAAAAACGGCAAATGAAGGAATAAAAATTAAAAATTTTATAAAAAATATTTAAAATTCCGTTCCATTCGGCTGAAATATAAAAAACATACCTTATTTTTGCAGGTTAATATCATCAAGATGAAATAATAATCGAATTAAAACAATAGAAAACATGAGAAAAATTTTACTTCTGATGCTGTCCCTCGTCATGGTGACGATGGTGAAAGCGGAGGGCGTCACGCCCCAGCAGGCTTTGGAACAAGCCCGTAATTTTATCCAGAAACGCGAGAACAACGGCAGCCGCCCCAGAAGAGCACCGGGCACGGCTGCGTCGCGATTGGTCATGGCCAAGCAAGTGAACGGACTCTACGTGTTCAAAATGGCCAAAAACGAAGGTTTCGTCATCGTGTCCAACGACGACCGCACGGAGCCTATCCTCGGCTACAGCGACAGCGGCAATTTCGATCCCGACAACATGCCCGACAACATGCGCGCATGGCTGCAAGGCTACGCCGACCAGATTGCGTGGTTGAACGAGCATCCCGAGTTCGAGAATGTCATTGCGAAAGCCCCGACGAAAAATTCCATCGTTCCACTGATGATATCGAAGTGGAATCAAGATGAACCGTTTAATAATCTCTGTCCGACAGACCCAAGCACAAACAAAATATGTGTGACGGGCTGCGTGGCAACGGCGATGGCACAAGTGATGTACTATCATCGCTGGCCTGAGAAAACAATTGCAAAGATTCCCTCTTATACTACGGACACACGAAGCATTGCTGTTGGTTCAATTGCTAATGGAACTGTTTTCGATTGGGACAATATGCTTCCCGTTTACGAAGATGGGGCAACAGCCGACCAACAAACAGCCGTTGCCACATTGATGAAAGTCTGTGGAGCTTCAGTAGAGATGAACTATACCTCATCAGGCTCGGGAGCTTATTTGGATCCCTATGCTCTTGTCAATTATTTTGATTACAGCAAAACAACTCGTGAAGTCGATCGCAAAAACTATACTTTTGCCGATTGGAATAATTTAATCTACGCAGAATTGGCCGAAGGTCGCCCCGTGCTTTATGGCGGTGATTCGTCGGGTGGTGGACACCAGTTTGTTGTAGATGGTTATGACGGTGATGAACTTTTCCATGTGAATTGGGGTTGGGGCGGCCATCAAGATGGCTATTTCCTGCTTTCCGTCTTAAATCCAGGCAGCACAGCAGGCATTGGAGCCAGTTCCACAAGCGACGGCTATAGTTATGGTCAGACAGCCATTATCGGTGTAAAACCCAATGATGGAGATGTTTTCTTGGACAAAATTAAATTGACAAGTTCAATAGTATCTGTTTCTGGTAATAATATCTACAGCAGTTATAGGAATCAAACAAATGACACCTATACATTTGATTTTGGTATCGGTTTTATCAAGGATGATGGCGACATTACATTGATTGGAAGTTCTCGAAATACAACTTTGGGAGAAGGATGGGGATACGACAGCTACCCATTCTCCGTAAGCGGACTTCCTGACGGAGTCTATAAAATAGTGCCGATTAGTAAAGAAAATGGTACAGATACGTGGTATTCAAACGTAAGTAGCAGCAAGGAATACGTAGAAGCTGTTGTGGGCAATGGAGCTGTTACATTGACGCTCCACAAGCCCGTTCTTGATTTGGATGCCATTTCGTTTGATTATCGGGGCAGTAAGAAAGCTGGAAGCGAGCAACTTGTTGATGTGACCATTCGGAACAACGGAGATGAATATTACGGCTTGCTATACCTTTTTGCGAGCAAAAATACGACAAAAGGAAGTTATCAGAGTAAGACAGGTGTCACCATTGTAGAAAATAAAAGCCTCACAACACAATTTTCATTTACGCCTGCCACAGAAGGAAACTATAACATTTGGATTACGACGGATGCCTCTGGTAACAATGTTGTCGGAACATCGAATGTGGAGATTGGTGCGGCTTCGACGGAAACACCCAATTTGTCGCATGTCAGCACGGTTCTGGATAAAATGCAGGACGGCAACATTCTCGGTCATTCGTTTACAGGAACAGCAAGTTTCAAAAACAATGGTACAGAAACATTTATCGGTTCGATACGTGTTAGATTCCTTGTGAATACGACGGGAAATGCTTATACCACAGTTAGCGATGCTTACGTTCCTGTAGAAATTGCAAGCAATCAGACAGAAAGCATCAATTACGAATTTTCGGGGCTCACCGTTGGGAAACGATACTGGATTATTTATTATTATCCCAGTGGTAGTGAACTTCATAGATTCACGACTTTCTTGTGTGTGGCAGTTCCTGAAGTTTATCAGGCAGATGGCACATGTGAATTGCAAGATGTAAAATCCAGTTATGTACTCGACGAAAAAGTCAGTGCGTTGAATCTCTCGGGCATTTCTGGCGTGACAAGTGTCACTGGCGGCAATGAAAACACGCTGTTTATTTTTGGAGCAGACGACAATGTTCCCTCTTCGCTGAATGGAAGAAATGTCGTCAAGGGCGGCAATGCTGAGAACATCACGTTGCAAGACGGAACGGACTTCTATTCGCCTGTCACCTTCACGGCTGAGAATATCTCCTACACGCGCACATTCGACACGGGAATGACGCGCGACTACAAGAATTGGACAACCATCGTTTTGCCGTTCGATGTGAGCAGCGTAACCGTCGATTTGACAAGTCAAGGTTCGGCTTATACTGCATATTCGGCTTACCCAATCGACTGGTTCCACAATGCCACTGAAACCAAGAAAAACTTCTGGGTGATGGAGTTCGGCAGCGAGGAAGGTGGCATCGTCAATTTCTCGCACGCTGCTGAAATCAAGGCTGCTCGTCCGCTGCTCATCGCCGTTCCGGGCATTGAATGGGGATCGAAAAACGACCTGACTGGCTTGCCCATCACATTCCACGGCACAAACGCAACCGTTTCGGGCGACTTCCGCGCTGCCACTTCGGGCGACAACTACAAGATGAAGGGCATTGTAGCGCAAAAGACGCTGAACGATATTTTCGTTCTCAACACCGACGGCAATGCCTTCACGCGCCAGAATTCGGCTACGGTCGATGCTTTCCGCGCTTATTTTGAACCGACGAGCACCGCTGCCACTGCCTCGATGCTGATGATGTCATTCGGTGGCAATCAGGGTGAAACGACGGGACTTGGCGGAATCTTCACCGACAACCGCGAAACAAATTTCGACAACGGATGGTATATGCTCGACGGTCGGAAACTCAACGGTGAGCCGACACAGAAGGGCATCTATATTTACAATGGTAAAAAGGTAAAAAAGTAAAAGTAAAGAAAAATGGAACTTAAAATATATTTGAAGCCAACTATCAAAGTGTTGGACACGAAACTTGACGAACTGCTGTTCGAAATTGGTGGCGGAGTGTCGGAAGCGAATCCCGATACGCCCGGAGTCAATCCCGCAAAGGAATTCGACGACGACGCTTGGGGCGACATTTGGGGAGCGGACAGTTGGGACGACCCCGAAGAAGATTGGTAAGTCTGATTTTAAGCCGTTTGGAAGATGAAAGACTGGAAAGACATCGTGGTTCATCCGATGGCGCAAGGCGACTGCGAGATTCCCTCGCAGATGAACGACTTGTTCAGCTACGAGCCGCACGCGCTCTGTCTGGCGGCTCGCGACGAGGCGTTGCCCTATATCAACGAACTGATTTTGGACGAGAAAGAGGGCAAAATGTTCGGTGTACTTATCGTGGAAAGTGCCGACGGACTGGGCTATCTCGCGGCTTATTCGGGTCAGATTCGCGGACGAAGCGACTGGCCGGGATTCGTGCCTGCGGTGTATGACTATTTGCAGCCCGACGGTTATTTCAAGACGAATGAGGCGGAAATCACGGCTCTGAACCGCGACATCGAGAGTCGTCAGCAGAATCCAGAACGCTTGGAAACCTCGAAATTGCTGGCCGATTTGAAGCGCGAGTACGTGGATGTGGCGACGGAGTTGAACTACCAGAATTTGAAGGCGAAAGTTCAGCGCCACGAACTGCGGGCTGCCGGTCCGCTGACGCAGGAACAGGAAGACGACTTGATTCGCGAAAGCCAGTTCTTGAAGGCGGAAACGCATCGCATCAAGAAGGGCTACAACGAGCGGATTGAGGCTTTGCAGGCGAAGATGGAGATGTTCGACGAGCCAATTCGCGAACTGAAAGCCGAGCGTCGGAAGAAGTCGGACGCGCTGCAACACTGGCTTTTCGAGCGTTTCGAAGTGCTCAACAGCGAGGGCGAATCGAAAAACCTGATTGATATTTTCAAGGACACTTCCTTGGGTCGTCCGCCATCGGGCGCAGGCGAATGTTGCGAGCCGAAACTGCTGCACTATGCCTATAAAAACGGCCTTCGACCCGTGCAAATGGCGATGTTTTGGGTTGGCGCGTCGCCCAATCTGGAAATTCGGCACAATGGTCGATTCTATCCGGCCTGTCGCGGAAAATGCCTGCCGATTTTGCGGTGGATGATGCCGGAGAAAAAGGAAAAAACGGCAGAAAGCGAGGGAAAACTCGTCGAACTGCCCACGATTTACGAAGACGATGCCATCGCCGTGGTGAACAAGCCTTTCGGACTGCTCAGTGTGCCGGGCGTGTCGGATTATTATTCCGTGTGGAGCATCGTGCGCGAGCGTTATCCCGATGCCGACTCGCCGCTGACCGTCCATCGCCTCGACCAGCCCACGAGCGGCCTTTTGCTCATCGGAAAAACGAAGGAAGCCGCCGTGGAACTGCAACGCCAGTTTGCCGAGCGAGAGGTTCGGAAACGCTATATCGCGCTGTTGGAACAGCCCATGTCGGCTCTTGCCGATACGAAAGGCGTCATCGACCTGCCGCTCTATTCCCTGCCGTTGAATCGACCGTATCAGAGCGTGGATTTCGAGAATGGAAAAAAGGCTGTCACCGAATACGAAGTGCTCGGCGAAACCGATGGTCACGCGCGTGTCGCGCTTTATCCAAAAACGGGTCGGACGCACCAACTTCGCGTCCATTGCGCCCATCTGAAAGGCTTGAACAACCCCGTTTTGGGCGATAATCTCTACGGAAATATGCCCTCGCGACGGATGTTCCTACACGCCGAAAGCCTTTGGTTCCGCCACCCGACGACGGGCGAGGAAATGCATTTCTGTGTTCCGCCAGAATTTTAAAAGCAGAAAAAGGAATTTGCATTCCATGAAACACCCTCAGAATACATATATCGCCCTATTTCTGCTCCTCGCCCTGTTGTTTACAGGCTGCACACGAGGCAAACAGATGCGACAGCGACTTCAATTCATTGCCGCCTGCAACCGTGCCGATACGGTTTTCACGGCTCGATGGAAGCCGACGGTCGATTCACTTGCGGATTATTTCCGCAACCACGGCACGGCCAATGAGCGCATGATGGTGTATTACCTGCAAGGGCGCGTTCTTCACGACATCGGCGAAGCACCGCAGGCCCTCGATGCCTACCAACGCGCCACCGAGCAGGCCGACACCACAAGCGACGACTGCGACCTGCGTACGCTTGCAGCGGTCTATGGGCAGATGGCAGACCTATTCCATGCCCAATATCTGCCAGATGACGAAATGAAAGCCCTGCAAACAGCGGAACGCATCGCGTGGAAAAACAAAGACACCCTCAATGCGCTTATCGCTTTTGACCTGCGTTCCCGACCTTATTATTTAAAAGATGAACAGGACAGTGTGATGTTCATCGAAAAACAGGCAAGAGAACGCTATCTGAAATATGGATACAGAGAAAAAGCGGCACAAGCCATTTATTCTACCATCAGCATTCTGCTTGACCGTCAGCAAATACAGGAGGCTGGCCTCTATTTGAATTTATACGAAAAAGAATCTGGTAACTTTGACGAAAATGGTGAATTAATTTTCGGCGGACATTATTATTATAGCAAAGGCCGATACTTATTAGCTATAGGAAAGGTGGATTCCGCTCAATATTATTTCCAAAAAGCCCTCAGTAAAAACCAGAAAGAGGCTGGTTACAAAGGCTTATTGTCCGTCTATGAAAAGAAAAATATTACTGATTCCATCGCCAAATATGCCAAACTTTTTGCCGCAGCCAACGATTCTTCTTACTTGCATGTGAACCAAGAAAAACTCCACCAAATCACAGCGATGTACGACTACAGTCGCCATCAGCGTGTAGCGGAACAAGAAGCTCGTAAAGCACAAATCAGAAAATATGCCATCATCAGCATTCTTTTTTCAGCTTTGATAATTATTGCCGCAGGTTTTGCGAAATATAGGCGTGAACAAAAAAAGAAAATAACAGAAATCGACCGGCTGACCGCCGATTATCAATCGGCCAAGATCAATAGTCAGTGCTTGAGCGAAGACCTGTCTATGCTTTCGGGAATGAAAGAAGTCAGCGAAAAACTTTTGCAAGAAAGGCAAACACAAATTGACGACCTTAACATCATCATACAGAAATACGAGGAGCAGTTGCAACAGTTGAAGACAGATGAGAAGTTCAAGGCACTGAAACAATGCGACATTGTTGGGTTTTACCATCAGAAAAAGCAACATACCCTCAACTACTCTGCACCCTCAAGCCAAGACTGGAAGAAACTGAAAGCGGCTTTCATACGTTATGTGCCATTGTTTGTGAATACGATAGACGGAAAAAATCGACTTTCCGAACAAGAACAGCGCGTTTGCCTGCTTGAAAGTTTAGGTTTCTCCACAGGAGAGATGTCAGTGGTGTTGGACACAACTTCGCAAGTCATCACGAATGCCAAAGCTAGTGCAAATCAAAAACTATTTTCAGAAAACAAAGCCTCCACATTGGGCAAAAACCTGAAAAAACACCTCTTGGTGTAAAATTGGTGTAAATTGTCATAACTCGCAGAAAATCAATTGTTTAAGATTGAAAATGGAGAATTTTGGTGTAAAATTGGTGTAAAATGAATCCCTAAAAAACTTGCAGTCACTTTCTTTTTCTGTAATTTTGCATCGACAAAATTTTTATTAACTCAAAAATCAAAAGAAAATGAAAAAGAAAATTTTAACCATCGTCGCCATTGCTTGCATGGCATTTTTCGCACCCGTATCAGCGTTTGCGGATGGAGAACCAGAACAGGTGGATTTGGAAGTAACAATTGTTGATCCAAGTACACAAAAAGGTGGAATAGGTCGTTCTCCCATACAAATTCCAACCGTTTTCCTCGACGGTCACACGTTGTATTTCGACACGCCCTGCGACGGCTGTACGCTCCAGTTGGTGGATGAATTTGATTCTGTGGTTTACAGCGTGACGATACCTGCGGGAACAACCGAATGGGAACTGCCCGAAGCCGTCACTGGCGAGTTTGTCCTCCAAATCATTCGTGGAAGATATTGTTTCTGGGGGTGGATTGAACTTTAATGAAATTTTTTGTAGAAACCTTTTTGTTGAACTCTTCAAAATAGAAAACCTATGAAACAAAAACAAAAATCAGGAAAAATGAAAAGAGCCGTGCGAATTTTCGCAGTGTTGCTTTCCGCAGCCGGCCTGTTTCTGACGGCAACTTTGGCGGCTTGCAGCAGTGATGATGATGAAAATGTCACAGAATTCGTGGAGTTTCCTGCGTCGTATAAAAAAGTCCCCGTTCAGCTTGAGGACGAGGAAAAAATTCCGAATTGGCTTATCGAAATTGTAAAACAATATTCGTCTGGAGATGCGGCTGTTGTGAAGACTTACATTTACTCAGGAGTATGGGAAGGACAGACTGTTTACCTCGTCTATCATCCTCTGATGTCATCATTTTATTACCATTTATACGAATCCTCGGGCACTCGATTGGAGTATGGTGACAATACGGGGGTGATTGAAAAAACTCATAGTTGGAAGTGTATTTATGTCAAGTAATTTATCTCCAAAACTCGAAAAAACTAAAACTTAATAAATATGAAACGTTTATTTATCACATTTCACATTGGCATTGATAGTCGTAAATCAGATAGCCTTTTGCCAAACAAGAGTTAGTCATATAATTGTGAATGAAAATTGGATGAAATTTGAATCCATTTCTGATAGGATTGAGGCTCTACAAATTCGGCCAGATATAATTTCTTCAGTTTCTACAGAGGTTCTTTTAGAAGAATGCTTAAATTTTCCTTATCTGATAGATTTCTATTTATACGGAGAAAATCAGCAGGCGTTTGAACTTTTTGTAAAAGAATTTAATGGCT